>NZ_JALLGL010000489.1 GCF_023072675.1 Streptomyces sp. XM83C | reverse complement strand
GGGAAGTCGCCCGCTGATGACCGACGATCTTGTCGCTGGACTATCGCCCCGGACCTGGCCGAGCGTCCCGACACCTACGCACACCAGCCCACCTGACGTGCAGTTTTCACGATGCACACTTCTCATTGCTCGACCGGTGCTCCTCCACCGGTCTGATGTGAACTGCGGCGTCACCTACCGGTTCCGGCACCGCGAGTTCCAGGAGTGGCTGGTACGAAATCCGGTGCCGACACAGCTACGTTGTTGAGCCAAGTCGCCGTCCAGGGTGGCTGATGAGCCCTCTGAGGGTGAAGAAGGACGCCAACCATTTTTCGAGTGCCTGGTGTCTGTCGATGCGAACGACTGACGTGGCTTGACTTTCCCCTGCCAGGCGGAAGGATCTGCGTCATGGCACGCTTGGCACGCTTTTGGCCCGGTAAGTATCGATTCGATACGTTCATCACGGTAGGGGTCGTCTCCGGCTTCGGGGGACGGGCGGGCGGCGTGGGTGCCCTGGCTTGCCGAGTTTCCAGGTGTTCCGTGTGTCCCGCCGTTTGAGCAGGCTTCGTGGGGCGCTGGCCGGGAATGTCGATGCGCCCGCTGTGTGGCTGACGGCGTCGTTCGCGCTGGTGGGGCTGGTGATCGCGGCCGGGGTCGCGGCCTCGGTGGGTCTGGCGGACGTGGCTCTGCCGGCGGGGTTCGTCGCCGCGATCGCCGGGGTTGCCGGGGGGCTGGTGCCTCCGGGGCTGACCAGGCAGGTCACGGTGCCCGCCTGTGTCGCGGTGGCTCTCGCGCCCGCGCTCGCGTCGGCCGGTGAGGGCAGGCCCGTCGTGGCGGGGCTGCTGTCCGCGGTCGTTATCGCTGTGGCCGCGCTCGCGCAGCAGGACGTCCCGACCGGCATGCTCGTCGGCGCCCTGGGTTCCACCACGTATGTGCTGGCGGTGGGGTTGGGGCTCGTGCGGGACGTGCCGTTGTCGCACACTCTGATCGCCGGCGGGATCGGTCTCGTGAGCGCGGTGGTCACCACCGTCGCTGCTCGTGCGGTCAAGCAGTGGCAGGTGCGGCGCGGGGGCGGCGCGGCCGTCGGCCCGGGGATTCCGCCGCTGCCCGGGTGGTTCGTCTCCCGGCTGCTGTCCGGGATCGGTGCCGCCCTGCGCGACTGGCGGCACAACCCGTACGCCCGGCTCGCTCTGCGCCGAGTCGTCGTCCTCGCGCCGCTGGTCGGGGTGCTGGAGGCACGCCGGGACCCGGTCGCGTTGTACGCCCTGGTCGTGGCCTTCTCGATCACTCAGCCGACCACGTCCGACACCCTCGACCGGGCTCTCGCCCGAACCGCCGGCGTGATCGGCGCGATCGGCGTGACGGTCGTGATCGGCGCGCTGGCCCCGGACTGGGTGCTTGTCGTGTTCGCGGTCGTGGCCATGGTGGGTGGGCTGGCCCATGTGCTCAGAAGCCCGTTCCTGACCTCCCTCGGCACGACCGTGCTGACGATCGCGACCGGCTATCTGGCCGGCAGCTCGATCCCCGCGGTCAACCGGCTGATCTCGACCGTCGTGGGTGCGTTGATCGGCCTTCTGGCCACCGTGATCATTCCCGCCCCCAAGCCCCAGGAGCAGTCGGGGAGTTCCGCCGCCGCTGACCGGGGCACGGACACCGAGTGATTCCGCGCAGGACGGGTTTCGCCCGCTGCTGCGGCTGGTCGTGCGGTCACAGCCTCTCCAGCAGCCGGGCCGTGCCGGACACGGCCCTCAGGTCCTCCGTGAGGGGTGCGGGCAGCCCCGCGGCCCGCGCGGTGATCTTCCGCGCCGGTGAGTGACGCGGGGCAGCAGGATCGGGTGGGTGGTCGTCTGTGCGGGGTGGCGAGTCCGTGATCCCGGATGTCCTTACGATGTACGGCCCGTGACGTCGACGACCGAAACCAGGCGGCAAGGCAGCGGAAGGGAGACAGGGTGTGACGGTGCAGCGGCGTGCCCGGCGGCGCAGAGGGCAGGGTGAGCTGGAGGCGCAGGTCCTGGCGGCGCTGCGGGGGGCGGGGGGACCGGCTACCGCGGGCTGGGTGCAGGAGCGGCTCGGCGGTGACCTCGCGTACACCACGGTCATCACCATTCTGACGCGGCTGCTGGACAAGGGCGCGGTGACGCGGGAGCGGGCGGGCCGTTCCTTCGTGTGGAGCGCCGCGTCGGACGAGGCGGGGCTCGCCGCGCGGAAGATGCGCAAGGTGCTGGACGCGGAGAGCGACCGGGGGGCGGTGCTGGCCAGCTTCGTCTCCGGGCTCGGCCCCGACGACGAGCGGCTGCTGCGGGAACTGCTCGGGCAGAGCGGTGCCGAGGGAGAAGACTGAGGCCTCATGGGGGTGTTCGTCTTTCTGCCGCTGGTGCTGCCGCTCACGGCGTGGCCGGTCGCGCGGCTGGCGGAACAGCATCTGCATCCGCGTACGGCGACGCGGCTGCTGACGGGCGTGGCCGGGGTGATGGCGCTGTGCAGCACGGTGTGTCTGGCCCTGGTGATGGTGGTCGGCACGGCTCAACTGCCGGGCAATCCGCTGCCGGACGGCTGGTCGGACCCGGAGGTGCGGGCGGCGGTGCCGTACGACGAGGTCGTCGGCAAGGCGGCCATCCCGGCGCTGGTGGCGGTGGCCGTGGCGTGCGCGCGGGTGCTGTGGCGGCACGGCAGGGTACGGCGGCAGGCGCATCGGGCGCTGGCGGGGCTGCGCGGCCGGTCCTCGGTTGCCGTGTTGCCGGACGAGGCGCCGTATGCGTATGCGCTGCCGGGAGGGGGACGGGGCGGGACGCGTGGTGGCAGGCGCGGCGGGAG
>NZ_JALLGL010000488.1 GCF_023072675.1 Streptomyces sp. XM83C | reverse complement strand
GGCCGCCGCAGCCCCCGGACCCCACCGGCAGCGGCGGTGCGCGTCGGTCCCGGTCCGATGAGCGGCGGTGCGTCGGCCCCGGTCCGGTGCGTGCATGGGAAGGGCCCGCCCTGGCCGGGCGGGCCCTCTTCGGTGCGTGTGCCGGTACCTCTACCGGTCTTTCTGCCGGTACCGGTGCCGGGTTCGGTGGTGGTGCGTCAGTTCTTGGCGCTGCGGCGGCGGAAGCCGAAGAAGACCGCGCCACCGCCGACCACGACCAGGGCCGCGGCGATACCGGCGATCAGGCCGGTGTTCGAGTTGGCACCGGTCTCGGCGAGGTTGGACTCACCGGCGGCCGGGGACGGGGCGTTGCTCGGGGCGGCCGGGGCCGGAGCGGTGCTGCTCTCGCTCGCGGACGGGGTCGGCTCCGGGGTCTTGGTCTCCGCCGGGGCGGAGGCGGACGGGGACGGAGCCGGGGCCGAGGAGCTAGGCGTGGCCGGCGGGGTGGACTCCTCGGTCTGGCAGCCCTTGGACGGAGTGGTCAGGTTCGGCTTGATGTCCTCGTCGACCTGGTTGCCGGCCTTGACGTGGATGCGGTAGGTCGCGTTCGGCTTCCAGTCCTCGGCGAAGGTGATGGTGACGCCCTGGCGGGAGCCCCGCACCTTCTGCTCGCCGACCTTCTTCTCGTCGGCGCCGTTGTTCTCGAGGAACACGGTGACGACGGCCTCGGTGCGGGAGGGGTCCTTGTCGGTGACGGTGATGACGCCCTTGTCACCGTCGCACTTGGCCTCGGCGGAGAACTCGGAGATGTTGCAGGCGAGCGCGTGGCCGGCGGTTCCGAGCGCGAGCGCGGCCGTGGCGGACGCGACACCGAGGATGCGCGCGGAACGGGCGGCTGTACGGCGGGTTATGGACACGTTTGTCCTTTACGTGTTGCAACTGAGGGGGGTTTGCGGGGAGTTGGCCACCGAAGAGCGCGCGGCAACAGCTCCCCCAGGAGACTCACAGGTCTATAAGCGCGCCGTAAGAGGTGTCAATGCATATGCCGGTCACGGTAGTTGCTTTTGCACTCTTATTAACTGCCGTGACGTTTCAACTCATCCGTAACCGCATCGATCCGGTCGCCGGGTGCCGCGACCGCTGGGCGGGTGGCAGGGGGAACGCCCACGTCGGGGGTGGTGTGAGGGTCCTGCGGTGCGTCAGATCCGTGGCTGGGACACGTACATGGGGGCTCGGGGCTCGGGGCGCCCGGCACAGGGCGCGGGGCGCGTGGTGCGGGGCATACGGCCGGGCGGGTGCCGCCGTCGTACGCGCACCCGCCCGTGTCTGCCTGCGCCGGCGGCCCGGTCTTCGACCGGCGTCGGCTCGGCCGTGTCCGCCGTGGGCTCAGCCCTCGATCGCCGCCGGGTCCATCCAGACGACCTCCCAGGTGTGGCCGTCGAGGTCGTCGAAGGCACGGCCGTACATGAAGCCGAGGTCCTGGGTCTTGCCGGTGAGGGAGCCGCCGAGGGAGAGGGCGCGGTCGACCAGTTCGTCCACCTTCTCGCGGGTCTCCGCGCTCAGCGCGATCATCACCTCGCTGGTCCGCTTGGCGTCGGAGATCTCCTTGTCGGTGAACGTCGAGTAGAACTCCTTCGTCAGCAGCATCGCCACGATCGTGTCGCTGATCACGACGGATGCGGCGTTCTCGTCGCTGAAGCGGGGGTCGATCGAGTAGCCGAGGCCGGTGAAGAACTCCTTGGAGGCGTTCAGGTCGGACACGGGCAGGTTCACGAAGATCATCTGCTGGTACATGGGGCCTCTCCCGTTCGGTGCCGGTGTCTGTGTCGTTGCTCGGTCTGTGGACCCCTTCGCGCGCCGAAAGTCATCGCGTGCCGGCGGACTTCTTCGGCTCGGGGGCGTACGGCTGTACGGCTGTTCAGTCGGTCAGGGGGAGGGCCGCCAGTTCCGCGACGATCAGTGTCAGCGGGCCGAAGACCGCCAGCAGTGCCGCCGCGCGCAGGGCCGCCGCGCTGCGCAGCATGCCCGCCGGTGCGCCCAGGCGCAGCAGGGCCGCCGTGGTGTCGGCGCGCAGTTGCCGTGTCTCGACGGCCGCGGTGAGGAGCGTGGCCACCGCGCAGCCGGCGACGACGATGCCGCCGAGCGTGGTGAGCGGGCCGAGGTCGCCGTCGGGGCGGAGGGTGGGCAGGGCGTACGCCGCCGAGGCGACCGCGCAGACGATGCCGAGGGGGCGGCCGATGCGGGAGGCCTCCGCCATCAGGACGCGGCCGGCGAGGAGGCGGAGGGCGCCGGGACGGGCCGTCTGGAGCAGCAGGCCGCACAGGTGGGTGAGGCCGGGGCCGGAGAGGGCCAGGCCGACGGCGGTGAGGACCCAGCCGGCCAGGAGGGCGGCAGGGCCGGTGCCGAGGCCGCCTGGGAGGTGGAGGGTGGTGGGGGTGGTCGTGCGCATCGCGTACGCCTCTGTTGCGAGGCCGGCGGCGAGGGTGGCGATGCCCCAGGGGAGGGCGGCGGTGGGGTTGGGCGTGCCCGGCCCGGCGGTGACGTGGCTGTCGGCCGGGTGCCGTGCGGTGCCGTGTGCTGTCGGCGCGCCGTCGGCCGGGTGGGGCCGGTGGCCCTGGGCCGTGCCGTGGCCGTCGGCTGTGGTTGCCGTGGGGTGGGTCGCGCCGTCCGGCGCCGGCGGGGTGCCGTCCGCGTCCACCCGTGCCGCCCCGGCGGCACGACTGCCCGCGGGCCGGCGGCTCGGCGCCCCGTCGGCCGGGTGCGTGCCGTGCGTGTCCGTGGCGGGTCGGCGGCCCGGCGCCTCGTCGGTGGTCGGCGTGCCGTTGCCTGCAACGGTCCCCGCCCCCGGTCGTCGCCCCCAGCC
>NZ_JALLGL010000487.1 GCF_023072675.1 Streptomyces sp. XM83C | reverse complement strand
GGGGTTGCCGGGGCTGCGCGCAGGGCTGTGGGGGCCTGACGGGGTGTGTCCGGCGTTGGCTCGGCACGGCACAGGCCCCCTGGGCACACCGGGCGCGCCGGCCGGCTGTCTCGCCGACCGGCTGCCTGGCGGGGTGTCAGCCGCCGTAACGGCGGTGGCGGGCGGCGTAGTCACGCAGCGCCCGCAGGAAATCGACCTTGCGGAAGGCCGGCCAGAAGACCTCGCAGAAGTAGTACTCCGAATGCGCCGTCTGCCACAGCATGAAACCGGACAGCCGCTGCTCGCCGCTGGTGCGGATGACGAGGTCGGGGTCGGGCTGGTCGCCGGTGTACAGGTGCCGGCCGATCATGTCGACGTCGACGGCCTCGGCCAGCTCCTCCAGCGAGGTGCCCTTGTCGTGGGCGTCGAGCAGCATGGAGCGCACCGCGTCGGCGATCTCCTGCCGGCCTCCGTAGCCGATGGCGACGTTGACCAGTATCCCGTCGACACCGGCGGTGGCCTCCTCGGCCTCCTTCAGCGTGCGCTGCATACCGGCGGGCAGCAGGTCCATCGTGCCGACGTGGTGGACGCGCCAGCGCCCGTCGGCGGCGAGGGTGCGTACGACGTCCTCGATGATGCCGAGGAGCGGGACGAGTTCCTCCTGCGGCCGGTCGAAGTTGTCCGTCGACAGCAGCCACAGGGTGACGACCTCGACGTCCGTCTCGGTGCACCAGCCGAGGAACTCCCCGATCTTGTCCGCCCCGGCACGGTGCCCCTGGGCGGTGGTCGATCCGGCGGCCTTGGCCCAGCGCCGGTTGCCGTCCATGATCACGCCGATGTGCTTGGGCACCTGAGCGTGGTCCAGGTGGCCTTCCACCCGGCGTGCGTAGAGCCTGACCAGCAGGCCGCGCAGCTTGTCGCGCAGGTTCACGTGATTGTCAGCCCCTCCGGTGCGGAACGGTCCCCGTCGGCGAAGCCTACCGCTGATGCCGAACGGCGCCGCCCAGGGGTGGGCGCGGAGAGGGCGGCGGGCACGGGGGATCGGGAGGTTCCGAAAGAGGGGGATCGGGAGGTGCCGGCGCGACCCAAGTGCCGCGCGGGAAAGGCGAGAAAACAGAAAACGGGCCGGTCCGTGGGGGGGAGACGGACCGGCCCGAGGGGGGGTTTCCACCATAACCCTTCGTAAGGGCAGATGCGTGCATCGGCGTGCCACAACTACTCTCCGAAACCGATCAGCGACGCCCCGATGAGGCGGCCACGCATTCCGGACGGCGCCGGAAGGGCCCGGACGCAGGCATTTCATGGCGTACGACGGATTCCGCACCGGCCCTTCGCGCCGGACGGCACGCGATCCGTACGCCTGACCGGGGTCCCCCCGATGGACTACCCGCCCTACGCTCATCCGCTTGACGGCGACGGCATCGCGCAGCCCCCTCCACTGCGCGATACCACCCGCGCAGCTTTGCTCACGCGAATTACCTTGGTCTGAACCTATGCGATGAGCTGCGGCGAACGCCAGCGGCGCAGATAACGATGCGGAAACCGCACGGGGGCGCACTCCGGCGCACACACCGGCTCACTCCGTGCCTACCTGGGCTTACTGGCGGTTACTCGGGGCTTGCGGAATCGAACAGGTGCCGAGTGCTGTGCGCCACAAAGGCCCCTTCCGCGCAGATCCGCTCATGCAGGGCTCGCAGCCGGGCCTCGTACGCCTCGACGCTGAACCCCGGCACCGTCCCGGACGACCTTCCGCAGGAAGTGGACCACAGCGGCGATGCCACAGAACTCGACGCGCAGCCGCTCGGCCTTGAGGGAGACGGCCTCCAGCCGGGCGGCCCGACAGCCCACCCGCTCATCCGACGAGGGGCCGAACCTCCTGGGCGACGAACCGCACGAACCCCTCGGGGTCGGGCTCGTCCCCGGTCGGTTCGAGTACGACGGTGTCGGCACCGGCGTCGGCCAGCCGCCGCACGCCTTCGGCAACGGCCTCGGCATCGCCGGCGACCCCGAGGCCGGCCACATGCCCGAGCCCCTTCCCCTCGATCTCGCCCCGCAGCCGCGCGTACCCGTTCTCCCCGGTGGCGGCAAGCAGATAGGACACGACGGCATGCTCCCCGGACCGCCCGGCCGCCTCCCGCCCTTCCTGAACGAGCCGCACGGCATCCCGCACGCCGTCCGCAGGGGTGACCTCACTGAGGATGGTCCCGTCGGCAACCTCCCCCGAGAGCCGCACGGTCCGAGGCCCGACGGCCCCCACAAGAATCTCGACGCCCCGCTGAGGCGGCCACCCGAGCTGCACATCATCGAGCCGCACATACCGCCCCTGTACGGAAACCCGCTCCCCGCGCAACAGCGCCCGAAGCGCGTCCACGTACTCCCGGAGCAGAGTCACCGGCGACTCCACCCGAGCCCCGACCTGCCCCATCCACTCCTGCACCCCGTGCCCGACCCCGAACCGGGCCCGCCCCGGGAACATCCGCTCCACGGACGCGATCTCCATGGCGGCGATCGCCACGTTCCTCAACGGCACGGGCAACAACCCGACCCCGACCCGAATCCGCTCCGTCCAGGCGAGCGCGGCGGCGGCACTGGAGATCCCACCCTCAAGAAAGCAGTCCTCCCACAACCACACCTCATCGAGCCCCACCCCCTCCGCCAACTGCACCAACCCCCGTACCCGCTCGGGCGGCAACTGCGGACGCACGATCACACCGAGAGTCGTCATGGGATCAGGCCTATAAGACGTCGTTTCTGATGGCGTGATCGCTCGTTGAGCCGTGCATGACGGATCTGGTGGAGCGGTTGGTGCCGGACGAGTTGTGGGTGCTGTTCCGGCGGGTGGTCCCTCCGACGGAGGTCATACGC
>NZ_JALLGL010000486.1 GCF_023072675.1 Streptomyces sp. XM83C | reverse complement strand
CGGGGGTCTCGTCGCTGGGGTGGGAGGGTACGGGCCCGGTGCCGTCCGGGATCTCGTGGGTGCCCTTGCGGTAGTGCTCCAGCCAGGTGAGGACCAGGTTCAGGTATTCGGTGGAGTTGTTGTAGCTGAGGATCGCGGCACGCAGGCCCTTGTCGGTGGCCATGTCCCGGTCGGCGCGGCACAGGTAGTGGCCGGCGGCGAGCGCGGCGTCGTAGATGTTGTTCGGGTCCGCTGTTCCGTCGGCGTTGCCGTCGCGGCCGGCCCACGCCCAGGTGGACGGGATGAACTGCATGGGGCCGACGGCGCGGTCGACGGTGGTGTCGCCGTCGTAGGCGCCGTGGTCGGTGTCGGAGATGTGGGCGAAGCCGTTGCCGTCGAGCTTGGGGCCGAGGATCTTGCCGATGGTGGTGCCGTCGGCGTCGACCTTGCCGCCGCGGGCCTGACCGGACTCCACCTGGCCGATGGCGGCGAGGAGTTCCCACGGCAGATTGCAGCCGGGCTTGGTCTGCGCGAGCTCGGCCGCGGCCTTCTTGTAGGCGTCCAGGACGGTCGCGGGGATGCCGGCCCCGCCGCTGTCGCCGGTCGTCGCGGGCGGTGTGGTGCCGCTGGCCGGCGCGGGGGCGGGACTCTTCAGCGGCGGCAGGTCGGTGTAGTACCGCGAGTTGCCGGAGGCGGTCTCGTCGGCGGGCAGGTCCGGGACGGGCTGCGCGCCGGTGCTGCTCGGTCTGCCCTGCTCCTCGACGGGGGTGTCGGGCGCCTGGGACGCCGTGAGCGCTGCCACCGCCAGTGCGGCCACCGTGGTGGTCACCGCTCCCTTGCGCAGCCGGCTGCCGAAGTGCGCCGCCATAAAGTGAACCCCTCCCGTGGACGCCCGAGCGTCCGTCTGTCGTCTGCCGTGCCCGGTGTGCCGTGCTCGCCATGGTGTGACGATCGACCCGCCGTGCTGGTTGCCCTCGTGACGGGTTTGCGTATTTATCCGTTTTCTGTTGTGTGTCGAGCGCTTCGCGCACGAAGTGCGGTGTGTCATGCCCTTGATGCGACCGCCGACACCCTGCGGGGTCCGGCCCCGCCCTGCCTGTACGGGTGGCTCCGGTGCCGCGCGCAGCGCCCAGTGACCCTACGACAACTTCCTTTGCCCGGACACCCGTTCGTGCCCGGTTTTCACCGATTGGCCATGAGGTGTTCCGGTAGGGGCGCCGGCTCGCACGGCTGTGCGGGATCATGGTCGGGTACGTGACCGAAGGCGTCGGCCGACCGCCGGGGCGGCTCGGCGGTCCCGCGTCCCGGGAGGGCATGTTGCCGTTCACTTTGAGCCATGCGGCGGCCGTGCTGCCCGCCGTCCGCAGCGACGGCACCGGACGCGGCCGGCTGCTGCCGACAGTGCTGATCGCCGGGTCGTTCGCACCCGACATGACGTACTACGCGGCGAGCGCGATGTCCGGGGCGATGGAGTTCGGCGAGGTCACGCACTCCTTCCCGGGGGTGTTCACCGTCGACGTGGTGATCGCCTGGGCGCTGGTCGGGCTGTGGCTGCTGCTGCGCGAGCCGCTGGTGGCGCTGCTGCCGCGGGCGTGGCAGGCGCCGTGGGCGGGGCTGCTGCGGTGCGGCGCGCCCCTCACACCGGTCGGGCCTCGGCGGGCGCTGTGGTGGTACGTGTCGGCGGCGCTGGGCGCGCTGACGCATGTCGTGTGGGACGCGTTCACCCATCTCGACCGGTGGGGCATGCGGTTGTTCCCGGTGCTGGGCCGTGAGGTGGCCGGCTCCCCGCTGTACTGGTATCTGCAGTACGGCGGTTCGGCCGTCGCCGCCGTCTTCATCGCGGTGTTCGTGGTGCGCGCGCTGCGCCGGGCGCCCGCGGCAGGCCCGGTGGGGGTGCCGGTGCTGTCGGTGCGGGACCGGTGGACGGCGGCGGCCGTCGTCGGCGCCGTGGTCGTGGTCGCGACGGTGCGGCGCCTCACCCGGTGGTGGGAGTACCGGGGCGCGCACTCCGCGAAGCCGTGGGAGGTGATCCCGACGCTGTGCTTCGGCGCGGGCGCGGGTCTGGTGACCGGGCTGCTGCTGTACGCGGTGGGGGTTCGGCTGTGGCGTCCCGCCCCGCGGGAGCATGCCGCCGTGGTCAGTGCGGGCGCCGGCCCGGGCGGTCCGGGCGGTCGCTGAGGCCGGGGCCGCCGGTCGGCAGGGGTGCCATCACGAAGACCGTGAACGTCCGGGTCGGGCGGGGCCGCGGCAGCCGGGCCGTGAGCAGGGCGAGGAAGCCGAGGACGACGTCCGACCGGGCCCGCCAGACGGCCGCGTCACCGAGCCGCAGCGCGTCGCGGACCGCGCGCCCGTGTCCGGCGATACGGCGGCCCAGCCGGGCGGCGCGCATTGTCAGGGCCCGCAGGGGGTCGGAGGGGATGCGGGCGGTACCGGCGGCCGGGGCGTACGGCGGGACGGTGGGGAGCGACGCGCGGGGAGCCGCGTCGGCATCGGCCGCAGCCGGTTCGTGGGCCTTAGCTCGTGCCGTGCGGCGGTGGAGCATGCGTATACCCATGCCCGCATCCTCACGGCGGAAGCCCCCACGGGGCCTTTCTGCGACGGCCGGGCGGGTGACAGCCACACGGGCGCCCGCCCGGGCGGACAAGCGGATCCCGGCCGGTCGGAGCGTGCCGCCCACCATGCCTCATGGGCGCAGGTGGTGACGTCGCCGTACAGGCGGTACGTGCCCTCGGGGCGGTCAGGGAAGGCGAGCCACGCCCCCGTTATGTTTTCCGCGGCTCCGCAATGGGGCCGCTGGCCTCCGGGCCCGGCATGACTGTTGCCCCCTGTCGAAGGCATGACCTGGGGGGTGGTGTCACCGGGTCCGGGGGTGTTCGTCGGAGA
>NZ_JALLGL010000485.1 GCF_023072675.1 Streptomyces sp. XM83C | reverse complement strand
GGACATCATGCGCTGCCTCAAACGCTTCGTGGCCCGCGAGGTCTACCGGGCCCTGACCAGCACACCGACCGAACGAATCACTCAAACCGACCTGGCTCCAGCGGCTTGACAGCCATAGGAGCATCCACGGCGTGCCGGGCGTCCACCGGCAAAGAAGCGAGGAACACCTGTGTCCAAGTCCAGGTTGACGATCCTGTCCGTGCTGGTCGCCGGCGCCGTTCTGACCGGCGCCGGCGCGGCCCTGCCCGCCCGGGCGGAGCCGCGACTGGCCGCCACCACGGCCGCCAAGGGCACCCCCGCCTCGGCGAAGTCCCTGCCGTCGGCGGGGAAGAGCACCCGGGCGCAGACGCTGAAGCGTGCCCGCACCTGGCTGACCGCCAACCACGGCCACCAGGTGCCGTACAGCCAGACGAAGCGCTGGAAGGACGGCTACCGGCAGGACTGCTCCGGCTATGCCTCCATGGCGCTCGGGCTGGCCGCGCCCGGCCCGAACACGGTCGCCCTCGCCAGGACGCGCAGCATCACCAAGCCCATCAAGATGAGCCAGCTCAAGCCGGGCGATCTCGTCATCGACGCGATCGGCGACAGCAGGTCCCGGCACGTCGTCATCTTCGAGAAGTGGAACAACTCCAAGCACACCTCGTACACCGCCTACGAGCAGCGCGGCCGGCACGGCACCGACCACCGCTCGCTGACGTACGGCCTGAAGCGGGGCAGCGAGTACAAGGCGTACCGGCCGGTCCAGTACGGCGACTGAGCCGGCCGTACGCACGGCGAGGGGCCGCCGGTCTCCCCGACGGCCCCGCCCCGCATGCCACCGGCCGGGCCGCCTACTTCCACCAGGCAGGGCTGAGGGCGATCTCCCGCATCTGGGCCACGGTCAGCGCCGGGGTCTCGCGGGTCCTGGCCGTGGACTGCTGACCCGAGTTGAACGCGCTGATGACGACCCGCCGCCCGTCGGCCCGCAGGGTGTCCACGGTCCACATCACGACGCCCTCGCCGCCCTTCTCACCGGGCCCCTGGTGCACGGCGACGCGGGTGCCGTCCGGCAGCGTCTCCGCATCGGAGCCGAACAGCTCGTCGGCGACATCGTTCATACGGGTCTGCACGTTCACCTGAACGAGGCTCGCACCCTTGCCGTCGTCGACGACGAGGTACCCGAACCCCTCCTCGTCGCTGGACTTGTGGACGATCGTGAGCCCCTTAGGCAGCAGCGAGGCGAGCGTGCTGCGCACAGGCGCGCCGGGCCGCTCGGGGCTCGTGGACGGCCGGACGGGCTTCTGCGGCATCGCGTCCACCAGCGACCGCCACTGCGGTGCCGCCGCCAGCTCGGTCAGCGCCGCGGGGCTCAGCGGCGGCGTCGGCCGGCTGACCGGGGCGCCCTTCTCCGCGGCGGCGTTCCACTCCATCACCGACACGCGCTGCCCGGTCGGCGTGACCAGCTCCGCGAACCAGTGCTTGGTGTCCTCACGCCGGTCCGGGTACTCGTACCCCTGGAACACCATGATCGCGGACCCGTCCGGGAGCCGGTGCGTCGAGCAGTTGTCGAACTGCACATACACCTTGTCGGGGCACTGCACGGCCTGCCGGGCGTCTTCGGTGCCGGGTTGCACACGGCCGATGGCCACCTCGATCGCGGCCGGGCCCTTGCCGTCGT
The DNA here is from genome assembly GCF_023072675.1 of Streptomyces sp. XM83C. Classification (GTDB taxonomy): domain Bacteria; phylum Actinomycetota; class Actinomycetes; order Streptomycetales; family Streptomycetaceae; genus Streptomyces; species Streptomyces thermocoprophilus. The sequence continues at coordinate 1,219 of NZ_JALLGL010000485.1, read as the reverse complement.
CGAAGACGACCGACGCCACCGGCGAGTTCTCGGGCGGGGCGTCCGATCCGCGCCCGGACTCGCCGGTCACCGTGCCGTGCGGCAGCAGCTTCTTCAGCGTCGAGAGCATCTGCTCCTCGGTGACACCGGCGGGCGTGGCGGTGGACGCCGGCGACGGCTCCGCCGACGTACCCGGCGCACCCTGCGCGGTCGATGTGCCGGACGCGGCCGGCTGCCCGGCGACCGCGTCGCCGTCCGAGCCCGGCAGCACCAGCACCCCGCCGACCACGGCCGCCGCGACCGTCGCGGTGACCGCGCCGAAGACGGCCGCCTGCCGCCGCCGCTTCAGCCGCTGCCCGCGCGCGGCACCGGCGGCCACCAGGCCGGCCCGGTCGGCGTCGAAGGAGTCGCCCGTGTCACGCAGGGCGGAGGACAGGCGGGCCTCGAAGGCGTCGCCGGCGGAGTCGGGGTCGTTGAACTGGTCGTGAGGCATGGATGATCCACCGTTTCGCTTCGCGAGGTCGAGGAGGGAGAGAGGGGGAGAGGGGGAGAGGAGAGCAGAGGAGAGCGGCATCCGCCCGAAGGGGCCGGCGGCCCGGCTCAGGGACGTACGTACTCGCCGATGTCCTCACCGAGCAGCGCCCGCAGCCGGGCGAGCGCCCGCGTGCACCGGGTGCGCACCGCGGCCGAGCTGGCGTTCAGCGCGGAAGCGGTCTCCTGCACGGACCGGTCCTCCCAGTACCGCAGGACGACCACCGCCCGGTCCTTCGCGGGCAGTTGTCCCAGCGCATGCAGCAGGGTCAGCCGCAGCGTGGCGTCCGAAGCGACGGCGGCCGAGTCCGGCAGCACATCGGTCGCGCGCTCGCTGCTCCTGCGCAGCCGCTTGTGGGCGAGGAACGTGCGGGTGAGCGTCGTCTGCGCGTACGCCGCCGGGTTGTCGGCGCGCGCCACACGCGACCAGCGGACGTACAGGCGTCCGAGGGTCTCCTGGACCAGGTCCTCCGCGAGATGGGTGTCCCCGGCGGTCAGCAGACACGCCGACCGGTAGAGGTGACCGGCCCGAGCGGCGGCGAACTCCGCGTACTCGTCGGCGCGGACCTGTCGCATGCAATCCCCCTGGACTGTGAACCGGCGGTGAGCCGGCTGAAGAAGAGGCCTCACTTCCCTGATGCGGTGGGGCAGGGAGAATGTTTCACATGACGCAGCCAGGCTTCGGCCCCCCGCCCCCACCCCACGGACC
>NZ_JALLGL010000484.1 GCF_023072675.1 Streptomyces sp. XM83C | reverse complement strand
GGGCGTATGACCTCCGTCGGAGGGACCACCCGCCGGAACAGCACCCACAACTCGTCCGGCACCAACCGCTCCACCAGATCCGTCATGCACGGCTCAACGAGCGATCACGCCATCAGAAACGACGTCTAAGCAGGGCACCCACCACAACGAGCTGACCCGCCACCGCTACGAGGTCGTGCTGCACAAGGCGCCGGCGAAGCCGCTGGACCTCGGCGACCTGCCCGAGGCGGTCTGGGCGTCGGAGGTCCGCGAACTGGCCGACCTGGAGACCGCGCTGGCCCGGCACGGCGGCCGGCTCCGCCTGACCCGCGTCCCCAACGCCCGCCTGGCCGGCGAGGCCGCCGAATGGGGCGCTCCCGCCGAACTGGGCGGCACCCTCGACCCCTCCGAACTGGAGGCGTGGGGCGCCCGGCGCGGGCTCGCGGTGTACTGCACGTGGTCGGCCCAGGCGGGTGACTGCTTCGAGGCGGCCATTCTGCCCGACGTCGACGCCGTCTGCTGCGACGGCCTGTACCGGCCCGTCGGCGCCCCCTCGGCCCGGCTGGCGAACGTCCCCGCGGTCTCCCGCCGAGTCTCCCGGCTGCCCTCCCTGCTGCGCGAGCGGCTCGCCGGCCGGCTCCCGGAGTTCATGATGCCCGCCGAGATCGTCGTCCTCGACCGGCTGCCGCTCACCGAGAACGGCAAGGTGGACCGGGCCGCGCTCCCCGAGCCGGACCCGGCCGGCGGGGAACACCGGGCCCCGCGCACCCCGCGCGAGGAGGAACTCGCCACGCTCTTCGCCGAGGTGCTGGGCCTGGACCGGATCGGCATCGACGACGACTTCTTCGCCTGCGGTGGCCACTCCCTGCGCCTGACGCGTCTGGTCTGGCGGATCCACGAGAAGCTGGGCGTGGACGTCCCGATCCGCACGGTGTTCCAGTATCCGACCGTCGCCGAACTGGCGGCACAGCTGACCACCGACGCCGACGCCGACTTCGAGGACCCGTTCGCCGTCCTGCTGCCGATCCGCACCGAGGGGCAGCAGCCACCTCTGTGGTGGCTGCACCCGGGCGGCGGGCTGAGCTGGCCCTACCTCGGCTTCGCCCGCCACCTGGACCCGGCCTGGCCGCTGTACGGCATTCAGGCACGCGGCTTCGACGGGACCACTGCGCCGGCCGGCTCCATCGAGGAGATGGTCGAGGACTACCTCGGGCAGGTGCTCCAGGTCCAGCCGAGCGGCCCCTACCACCTGCTGGGCTGGTCCTTCGGCGGCACCCTCGCGCACGCCATGGCGGCCGAACTCCAGCGCCGCGGACACGAGGTGGCACTCCTGGCGCTGCTGGACGCCGCGCCCTCCAGCCACTTCGCCGACCTGGAAGCGCTGGACGAGTCCATGGTCCGCCGCTACCTCGCCAACTACATGGGACACCTGGCGGGGATGGAGGAATACCCGTCGCTCGTCTCCACCGCCTCCTCGATCTTCATCGGACAGATGGAGCAGATGCGGCGGTTCACCTCACCGCGGTACCGCGGTGACGTCGTCTTCTTCAACGCACTCCTCGACCCGGAGACCCACGACAAGCGGGAACTGGACGAGGACCTGGACGTGCTCTGGCAGGAACACGTCGACGGTCGTGTGCAGCGCATCGACATCGCCTGCGCTCACAACGAGATGTACTGGCCGCGGAACGCGGCTGAGATCAGCCGCACCATCAACCGGATTCTGCGGGCAGCGCAGTGACCCTGTTCCAACCCGCACCTGCTGAAACAAGATCTGGAGGACAAAAGGTGAGCACCAATCCGTTCGACGACGAGGACGGCCAGTTCCACGTGCTGGTCAACGACGAGGACCAGCACTCCCTGTGGCCGGCCTTCGCCGAGGTGCCCGCCGGATGGCGCAGCGTCTTTGGCCCCGCCGGAAAGGCGGAGAGCGTCGCCTACGTGGAGGAGCACTGGACCGACATGCGGCCGCGCAGTCTCCGGGAGGCGATGAACGGCTAGCGCTGTGCCGTGAGGCGCGGCTCCGGGTGCCATCCTGAGGAAACCCGGCGCCGCTGCGGGGCGAGCCGTGGCGACCGAACCACACCACCACGGCTTGCGGCCTGTTACGCCTGCTTGGCCGACGTGAGACCCCGTCGGCCGACGATGACAGTGACCATCTATTTGCGTCAACGGGGAGGCGCACGCTTTGAGATGCACGACCAGCGATGTCATGTTCGTCCGATGGCCTGCACAAACAGACCTTCGGAACCGATGTCGGAGGGACGGCGTACCCCGTCTCCTCGTGGTGGAGGCGGGTGCCCGTCCGCCGGTCTGCAACGACCCCTTCGAGGACTGGGTCCGAGCGCCCATCTCCCGGGATGATCTCGACGCCCGGGTCAGGGCTCTCCAGAACCGGCTCGACAGCCGGCAGATACCAACCCTCGACTCCGCGGGAACACTCACCTTCGGTCCGCATTCGATCACCATCTCCAATGTCCAGGCCGAATTGATGGGGCTGCTCATCGAGCACTTCGGGGAGGTGGTGTACCGGCATGAACTCTCACAACGGCTCGCGGAACGCGTGCAGAGGCCGACGAGGAATTCACTCGACCTCCACATCATGCGGCTCCGCCGCCGTCTGTCACCGACCGATCTAGTCATCCGCACGGCCTGGGGCCGCGGCTACGCGCTGGAGATCGAAGCCCGCTAGGTGGCTGCCCCCGGATCCTGGTGACACGTGTGCGGGGTGCTTGATCAAACGAGGGCCTCCTGGGTTCGGTGTGGACTGCGACGTCCACGCCCTAGAGGTTGTCCCGTAAATGATCTGAGGCATGCAGGCTGACCTGCTCGTTTGCCTGTCATCCGGTGAGGGTGAGGTTGTGCAGGCGGGCGATGCCGAGCATGGCGTGGTGGACGCCGTCGCCTTT
>NZ_JALLGL010000483.1 GCF_023072675.1 Streptomyces sp. XM83C | reverse complement strand
CAACGGGTACGGTACGACCGCTCCGGCGCCCCCCGTGCCCGCTGCCCCGCCCGCCGCGGGCACGGGGTGCGCCGGAGCGGTCGTACCGTACCCGTTGCGGCCCGTGCCCGGGCCGTCTGCGCCCGTGCCGTACTCGCCGGCGCCCGGGCCCCTGCCGCCCGTGCCGCCGCCCCGCACGTTCGGCGCCGCCCCGTGCGGCCGGAGCCCCGCGCCGTGCGTGGCCTGGCCGGAGCCGCCGCCGGGAAGGTGCCCTCCGGACGCCGGGCCCGCGGCCGGGATGCCCGACGCCGGGCGGCCCGTGGCCCGCACGGCACCTTCGATGCCGGGCGCCCCCGCCTGCTCGGGCACCGTCGTCCGCTGCACAGGGGCGGGCCGGCCGCCGGACCAGGAGACGTCGCCACGGCCGTGGACAGTCGGCGCCGTCGGGCCCACCGGTCCTGACGGTCCCACCACTCCCGTCGGCCCCGTCGGATCGCCGTCCACCGCGGCCCCCTCGCGCGCGCGGCCCTCGGCTTCCCCGCCGGCCACGGCCCCCGCCTCCGCGCCGCACGGCACGCGCACATGCCCCTCGCCGTCCGGCGTCGTCGGTATACGGCCCCCCGGCCCGCCGGGCGGGGCCAGCCGCAGCGCCGACTCGCCGATCCGCAGCAGGGAGCCCGCGCCCACCCGCACCGGGCGTCCGTCCACGCGCGTGCCGTCCAGCACGGTGCCGTTGGTGGAGCCCAGGTCGGCGACGGTCACCCGGCCGTCGGCGGCCAGCGTGACCGCGCAGTGCAGACGGGAGACGTCCGGGTCGTCGAGCGGGACGTCCGCGTCGGCGGAGCGGCCCACCCGCACCTCGCCGCCGTGCAGCAGATGGACACCGCCCGCGTCCGGGCCCGCCACCACGTGCAGCTGCGCCGGGGCGTCGTCCAGCTCGGGATGCGGTTCGGGAAGGGCGGGGGAGCCCAGCGACAGCACCGCGCCGTCGGTCAGCGGCGGCTCGCCGAGCGTGCAGCGCTGCGCGTCGAGCCGCTCGGCACCCGCGTACAGCACCACCGGACCGTCCCCGGCCTGCACCGCCGCGGCGAGCCCCGACGCGACCGCCGCCAGAGCCGTGCCCGCGGGAGCGGTGACCAGCACGTCGCAGCTCGCGGCACGGCCGCGCACCCCGGCGGGGGCCAGCGGATCAACGACGGTCAGCCGGATCTGCATCGGCGTCAGCGGTCCCTTCTGCGCGGGCGCGGACTCCCCCCACCCCACACGAGCACGACGGCCAGTTGCTGCAAGGCATCCTCGCACCTGCCACCGACAACACGCCCGGCCCTCCCCAAGAAATGATCTTGATTGGTCGGCTCTGCCCGTAAAAGTGCCTGACAAAAGAGGTGCGCATGATCGACCGGGGGCGACTTGAGATCGGTCACGTCCGCTTCCGGCAACCGACCGGACCGCCTGCTGCGTCTTTCCGGTCCAGGACGTACAGATCTCCGAGAGGCCCGACGGCGGGCCCCACGGCACTACAGTGGGTCCGAACGAAGGTCAGGCAAGCAACAGGGAGCGCGTGACGTGCGGCCAGTCGGCAGCAAGTACCTGCTCGAGGAGCCGCTCGGACGCGGCGCCACGGGCACCGTCTGGCGAGCCCGCCAGCGCGAGACCGCGGGCGCCGAGGCGGCCGTGGCCGGTCAGCCCGGCGAGACCGTCGCCATCAAGGTCCTCAAGGAGGAGCTGGCGAGCGACGCCGACGTCGTCATGCGGTTCCTGCGGGAGCGTTCCGTCCTGCTCCGGCTGACCCACCCGAACATCGTCCGGGTCCGCGACCTCGTCGTCGAAGGCGACCTCCTCGCCCTCGTCATGGACCTCGTCGAAGGCCCCGACCTCCACCGCTACCTGCGCGAGAACGGCCCCCTCACCCCCGTCGCCGCCGCGCTGCTCACCGCGCAGATCGCCGACGCGCTCGCCGCCAGCCACGCCGACGGCGTCGTCCACCGCGACCTGAAACCCGCCAACGTGCTGCTGAAGCAGGACGGCGGCCAGATGCACCCGATGCTGACCGACTTCGGCATCGCCCGCCTCGCCGACTCCCCGGGCCTGACCCGCACCCACGAGTTCGTCGGCACCCCCGCCTATGTGGCGCCCGAGTCCGCCGAAGGCCGCCCGCAGACCTCCGCCGTCGACATCTACGGCGCCGGCATCCTGCTGTACGAGCTGGTCACCGGACGCCCGCCGTTCGCCGGCAGCAGCGCCCTCGAAGTGCTCCACCAGCACCTCAGCGCCGAGCCGCGCCGCCCCTCCACCGTGCCCGACCCGCTGTGGACGGTCATCGAGCGCTGCCTGCGCAAGAACCCCGACCAGCGGCCCAGCGCCGAGAACCTCGCCCGCGCCCTGCGCGTCGTCGCCGACGGCATCGGCGTGCACGCCAACTCCGCGCAGATCACCGCCGCCGAGAACGTCGGCGCGCTGCTCGCCCCCGACCCGCAGCCGGCCCCCGTGCCCGGCTCCTCCGACGCCGACCCGACGCAGGTGCTGCCGCAGGGCCAGGCCGGGGCGTACGACCCCGACGCCGCCACCAGCGTCCTGCCGCACACCGGCGGACCCGCACCGGCCGGCGCCGCCGACCCCACCGCCGTACTCCCGCACACCGGCGCCGCCGACCCGACCGCCGTCATGCCGCCCGTGCCGCAGGGGCAGCCCGGCCAGGGCCAGGGACAGCAGCCCGAGCAGCCGCACCCCTGGCAGACCCAGCTGCGCGCGGCCCGCGACCGCAACGAGCAGACGCAGATCCAGTACCTCGACCCGGACGAGGACCCGCTGCGCCGCCGGCCCCAGCGGCAGGTCGCGCCCCGGCCGCAGCAGCAGCCCCAGCGGCCCCCGCAGCGGCCGCCCGCCTGGCTCTTATACACATTTCCGAGCCC
>NZ_JALLGL010000482.1 GCF_023072675.1 Streptomyces sp. XM83C | reverse complement strand
GGGGAGGTCGGCCGCGCGGTGTCGCTCGGCGGGCGGTCGAGGGCGCCGTACGGCAGAAAGGTCACGAGGCGGACGCCGCAAGGCGGGCGGCGCCGAGAGCAAGGGGTTCCGGCCGGGGTCGGGCCGGGCCAGGCCGGGGTCGGACCGAGGTCAGGCCGGGGCGGGGTCGCTTCGGACCACGGGGACCAGCAGCCGAAGCCGGAGCCGAGCCGAAGCCGAGCAGGGGCGTGTCAGGGGCCGAAGCCGAGCCGAAGCCGATCAGGAACCGGAGCCGAAGCCGATCAGGGGCGTGTCAGGGGCCGGAGCCGGAGCCGATCAGGGGCGTGTCAGGGGCCGGAGCCGACCCGAAGCCGATCGGGAGCCGGAGCCGAAGCCGAGCAGAAAGGTTTCATCAGACGAAGAGACGCAGACGACAGAAGGAATACGGCCTACTTCGTCGGCTTCTTGCCCGTGACACCCAGATGCACCAACAGCGCCAGGTTCGGCTTGAGTTCGGCCTGCTTCACACCCCAGGTCGAGAACCCCTTCTGGTGCGAGGCGACTGCCGTCAGCATCACCACGAGCGCTCCGGCGATCGCCGCGGGGTTCACGTCCTTGTCGATGCGTCCCTTGGCCTGGAGCCCCGAGATCGCCTCCGTGAGCGAGGACGTCACCGAGTTGAGGATCTTCAGGCGGATCTTGTTGAACCGCTTGTCGCCCTCCGCGGCGCCCAGGTCGACCACGCGCAGGATCGCATCGTTCTTCCGCCAGAACTCCATGAAGCCGTCGACCAGTTCCTGGGCGGTCTGCCAGCCGGCCTTGCCCGTCCAGGACCGGCCCTCCAGCAGCTCGGTCAACCCGGCGCTCTCGGCGGCCATTTGATCGGCGATCTCCAGGACGGCGCCTTCGACGTCCGGGAAGTACTGGTAGAAGGTCGCGGGCGAGGTGCCCGCACGCCGGGCCACATCGATGACTTTGACGTCCCGGTAAGGGGAGGAGCTGAGCATCTCGCTGAGGCAGTCGAGCAGCTTCTGCCGGGTCGCCTGCCCACGCCGGCCGGCCACGCGGCCGTCGACGGTACGCACTTGTCCTGTCATGCCGTCAGCTTACCGACGGGTGATCTGAGCGCGATTCGGCCGACTGCAAATGGGGTGCACGGGGGTGCGGAGGCTGGTGTGCCTGGTCTGCGGGCTGCGGGTGCGCCCGTTACTTTGGCGCTATGGCCGAAAACAGGGCATCCGCGTACGGAGAGGGCGTCCCGTGCTGGGTGGACGCACAGCTGCCGGACGTGGAGGCGGGAAAACGTTTCTACGGTGAGCTTTTCGGGTGGACGTTCCGCGACGCGTACGGCTCCACGGTCTGGGCGCACCTCGACGGCGAACCGGTCGCCGCGCTCGCGCACAAGGCGGACGGCCGCCTGCCCACCGTATGGACCGTGTACTTCTCCACCCCCGACGCCGACGACATCTCCCGGCGCATCCTGGCCGCCGGAGGGCAGGTCGTCACCGCGCCGCTCCCCGTCGGCGACGGTCTCGGCGCCACCGTCCTGGCCACCGACCCCGAGGGTGCGGTGTTCGGCCTGTGGCAGCCCGGCAGCCACCCCGGCTTCGGGCGGCGCCATGAGCCGGGCGCCTTCTCCTGGGCGCAGCTGTACGCCCGTGACACCGCCGCCGTGAACGCCTTCTACGGGCACCTCTTCCACGACGCCCTCTTCGGGCCGGACGCCGAACCCGACTTCGGGCGGGCGCCGGTCGCCGACGTCTTCCCCGCCGAGATGCCGCCGCACTTCGTCGTCCACTTCGGCGTACGGGACTGCGAGGCCGCGCTGGGCACCGTGCAGCGGCTGGGCGGGCGGGTGCAGGCGGGGCCGTTCGAGGCGTCGTACGGGACCGTCGCCGTGGTCACGGACGATCAGGGGGCGTCTTTCGCGTTGCTGGAACGGTGAGACAGGCTCCCTACGTTGTTCATCGGTGAACGATCGGTGAACGAAAAGGCGTATGCGGCCTGAAATAATGGCGGATACGTCCTGAAACGCTGCGAGACACCCCGTTTGTCCTCGGGTTCGCCACGAGCGCCCCGGCCAGGAAGAATCGGGGTGCGTGCCGCCAGGGCGGTGTGGTGGTGAGACCCTGCACTTCGGCCGCGCGCATACGTGGGTGGCGCGGCTCGTACGGGGAGGTGGCAGGCAAGTGGTGGATCAGCTGACGCAGCACGATCCGCGCAGGATCGGGCCTTTCGAGGTGCTGGGACGGCTGGGCGCCGGCGGCATGGGGCTGGTCTATCTCGCGCGCTCGGCATCCGGCCGGCGTGTGGCGATCAAGACGGTCCGGACGGAGCTGGCCGAGGACCAGCTCTTCCGTGTCCGCTTCACCCGTGAGGTGGAGGCCGCCCGTGCGGTCTCCGGTTTCTACACCGCCGCCGTCGTCGACGCCGACCCGCGCGCCGCCGTTCCCTGGCTGGCCACCGCGTATGTCCCCGCGCCCTCCCTCGAGGAGATAGTGAACGAGTGCGGGCCGCTGCCGGCGCAGGCCGTGCGCTGGCTGGCGGCAGGTGTCGCCGAGGCACTGCAATCCATCCACGGCGCCGGGCTGGTCCACCGCGACCTCAAGCCCTCCAACGTCCTCGTCGTCGAGGACGGCCCCCGGGTCATCGACTTCGGCATCGCCTCCGGCGTTTCGAACACCCGTTTGACGATGACGAACGTCGCCGTCGGCACCCCCGCCTACATGTCACCCGAACAGGCGAAGGACTCCCGCAGCGTCACCGGCGCCTCCGACGTCTTCTCCCTCGGCTCCACCCTCGTCTTCGCCGCCACCGGCCACCCGCCCTTCCACGGCGCCAACCCGGTCGAGACCGTCTTCATGCTGCTGCGCGAAGGCCCCGACCTGGAAGGCCTGCCCGAGGAGCTGCGCCCGCTCATCGAGTCCTGCATGCAGATGGAGGCCTCGGCCCGCCCCACCCC
>NZ_JALLGL010000481.1 GCF_023072675.1 Streptomyces sp. XM83C | reverse complement strand
CTACCAGCTCTTTCGGGGTGGTCATCAACGGGTTTCCCGGCGGGTCACAGGCCGGTGACCCGCCGGGAAACCCGTTGATGACCACCCCGAAAGAGCTGGTAGTGTTCTACCCGTCGCCGCGGGCAACACCGCCCGGCAGCCGACACGCCCCCGTAGCTCAGGGGATAGAGCAACGGCCTCCGGAGCCGTGTGCGCAGGTTCGAATCCTGCCGGGGGCACCATCGATTTGGTGTCCAAAGACCCCGTCACCAGCGGAAACGCTGAGTACGGGGTCTTCGCGTATGTGCAGGCGAACGCCGCTCGAAGGGTTCTTGGACGCGGGTGGACTGTTCGTGGACAGTCCTCGGATCGGCAGCTCCGCCTCAGCGCGAGAGCGCGAGGACTCAACTGGGGCCGCTGCCGCGTGCGGAGTGAGAGCGATGGTCCCAGCTCCTTTGACGCGCGTGTCCGCCGTCAGCTCCGGCGGGCTGATGCCCGGGGCAGCGGCGATCTTGGATGCGGGGTCGAACGCGACCCACTTCGTACGAGCCTCGGGGCGACGGTTCGGCTCCGTCGCCGGTCCGCCGGTGCGGGGCCGGCCTCGGGCTCGTTCGTATGTCTTCAGAGTCCGGACGAACATCGCACGTTGTTCCGGGGTGAGGGGTTCGAAGGCTTCTGCCGGGCGTCTGCGCCGTTGGCCAGCCAGCCCGCCACCGCCGCGCGTGTGTCGGGGTCCCGGGTGATCGGGACGGTCGTGCGGCGGCGGTCCGTGGGGTCCAGGGTGCGGTCGACCACGCCCTGACGGTTCAGGCCGCTGACCATCAGGCTGACCGTGGTCGGGGCCGCTTCGCGGCGGGCGGCGAGCTGGTTGACCGGCATCGGGCCGTCGAAGAGGAGGGAGAGGTGGCGCGGGGCCAGGTTCATCGAGCGGAGGCTGGGGGGTGATTCGTTGCACAAGCCCCCCGACCCGCCGGTAAGTGACCTTCGGATGAGGCTCCTTGAGGGGGCGTCACATCTCGGCCTCACCTTTAAATTTGGGCAAAACGGACAGGTTTGGAGTTCAACTGTGGCGTTTCCGACTTTTGTTGAGTTCAGTTGATTCGTCCGCTTACGGCTTCCTATGCGCCGTCGTGTGACCCCGCTCACCTCAAGGAGTCCGTCCGGTATGCCCACTTCCACGCCCTCGTCCAACCCCACCCCCGAAGTCCCCGTCCGCCCCCATGTCGTCAGTGCCGCCGAGGTCGTCCCGGGGGATCTGCTCGCGCGGTCGCCCGAGGAGGCCGAGCTGTCGCGGTGGTACGTCGTCGTGCACACCGTGCCCGAGTCGCCGGAGACCATCCGGCTCACCTGCCGGCCGGTGCTCGGCGGGACGGACCGGGAGCGGGTCGTGGCGCGGGAGGAGCGGGTCACCGTCGGGAGCCGGCGGGTCGATCCGGGCAGCGTTCCGCTGCTGGAGTCCGACCTGCTGGAGGACGTCCCGCTGCGGGACGGGGACCGGGTGAGCGTGCTGCGCGCCGTCGATCCCGGCGCCGAGGAGGAGACCTACGTACGGCGGTGGGGCGTCTGGCGTCCGACCACCGGCGGCGACGACCGGTCCGCCGTCTCCGACGCGCAGGTGCGGGACTGGGCGCGTACCGCCGAGGACGTGGGTGTCGTCGTACGGCATCTGCCACGGCCCGCCGCCGAGCCGGCCGGGCCCGCTGTGCCGCGCGGGCGGCGCGTCGTCGTCACCGGCCTCGGAGCCGTCACCCCGCTCGGTGTCGGTGTCGGTGAGCTGTGGCGGGGGCTGCTCGAAGGGCGGCACGGCATACGGGAGTTGACGGGGCCGGAGTTCGAGGAGCTGCCCGTGCGGGTGGCCGGGACCGTGCCCGTGGACCCGGCGTCGCTGCTGGACCGTACGGCCGCGCGGCGTATGAACCGCGCCGCCCAGTTCGCCGTGCTCGCGGCCCGGGAGGCCTGGGGCGACGCCGGGTTCGAGGCGGGCGGCACCGAGGCCGCCGGGCTGGATCCCGCGCGGGTCGGCGTCAGCCTCGGGGCGATCCTCGGGGACGCGTCCGTGCTGGTCGGCGGGGACCGCAGGCTGCGGGAGCGCGGGCCGCGCGGCGTGTCACCGCTCACCACGCCGATGACCGTGCCGTCGCAGGCCGCCTCGCAGGTCTCCCTCGACCTGCACATCACCGGCGAGGCCCGTACCGTGACCGCCGCCTGCGCGTCCGGCACCGAGGCGATCGGCGAGGCCATCGACCGCATCCGGTACGGCCGGGTCGACGTCGCCCTCGCCGGGGGCGCCGAGGCGGTCGTCACCCCGGCGATCATGGCCTCGTTCGCGGCGATGCGGGCACTGTCGCAGCACGGCGTGGACGGGGAACAGTCGCCGTCGCGGCCGTTCGCCGAGGACCGGGACGGTTTCGTCAACGGCGAGGGCGCCGGCGTGCTCGTGCTGGAGGCCGAGGAGCACGCGCGTGCGCGCGGGGCGCGGATCTACTGCGAGGCCGCCGGCTGGGGGCTGTCCGCCGACGCCCACCACATGGCCGCGCCCGACCCCACCGGCAGCGGCGTCGCACGGGCGCTGCGGCAGGCCGTACAGGACGCGGGTGGGCATCCCGTGGACGTCGTCCACGTCAACGCGCACGCCACCGCCACCACCGAGGGCGACCTCGCCGAGGCCACCGCACTGCGGGGCGTGTTCGGGGAGCGGCCGGTGCCGGTGACCGCGCTCAAGGGGCACCTCGGGCATCTACAGGGCGCCGCGGGCGGCGTCGAGGCCGTCGCGGCCGCCCTCACCCTGCACCACCGGCTGATGCCGCCGACCGTGGGCTGCGCGGAGGTCGACGCCGCGATACGGGAGCTGGGCACGGAGGTCGTCACGGGGGCGCCCCGGGAGCTGCCGGACGACGGCGACCTGGTGCTCAGCAACTCCTTCGGGTTCGGCGGGCACAACGCCGTACTGGCGCTGCGGAGGGTGTGAGGGGGCACTTCCGGGGG
>NZ_JALLGL010000480.1 GCF_023072675.1 Streptomyces sp. XM83C | reverse complement strand
GGAGATGTGTAAAAGAGCCAGCCCCGCCCCCGCCCCGGCCGCCTACGGCAGCCGGTACGACTCCCCGTACACCGTCCACCGCAACGGCGTACGCAACTGCAGATTGCCGTCCTTCAGGAAGCGACGCAGCATGGTGTCGATCCGGGACGTGTCCCGCATCGTCGGCCGCAGCTTCATCGCCTCACGCCGCACGTCCAGGAACGCGTTCAGATACGCCGTCTCGTCACCGCCCTCCGCCGGCGGCTTCGCCTTCGCCCGCGTCCGGTCCCGCAGCACGTAGAACCCGTCCCGGTCGGTGCCCGGACCGTGCAGCACCATCGCGTCGTAGTAGATCAGCTGCCCCAGCGCGCCCAGCCCGTCCAGCTTCGCCAGACGCACCGACGGATCGAAGTACACCCGGTCCCGCTCCGCGTCCTGCGCCGCACGGAACTCCGGCAGCCTCGCCTCCGCCCGCCACGCCTCGGGGAACCCGGGATCGAGCCCCTCGTGCGAATCCGTGCCGTCCACCTTCCGCAACGCCGGCAGGAACCTCTCCAGACCGTTGCCCGGATGCGCCTTGGTGTAGTTCTCCACCAGCGACAACAGATCGTGCGTACCACTGCAGAACCCGACCACACCGGCCGTGTAACCACAGCCGTCACCGATGTCCTCCACCGAGTCATAGGCGCTGCGCCAGTTCAGCGTGGAGTTCTCCGCACTGGAGACGATCTTCTGAGCCAGCTCCTTCATGGCCGGCGCCGCCAGCCCCGGCGGCGCATCAGCGATCACCTGCTCGTCCTCGGACCGCTTCGTCGTCCCCGACGCACGCGCCTTCGTGTCCTTCAGATCCTGCTGCGACACCGAGGTGCCACCCGCCGGACCGGAGCCGGACCCGCCGGACGCGGTGACATACAGCACCGCCATCACCACCACGGGAACAGCGGCCAGAACCAGACAACCGATACGTTTCATCACAGTCACCACGGCCCGGTCAGGCCGCTCCTCCCGTCAGCTGGACGACCTTGCCCCACGCACACACCACAAGCACCGCCAGCAGCACGACACACGCCCCCGCCTGCACCAGCCACCGCCGCTCCCCACCCGGCACGAACGCGTACGCCGCAGTGACCGCCGCACCGACCAGCAGACCACCGAGATGCCCCTGCCAGGACGCGAAACCCGCCGACAGCACCAGCCACACCAGCAGCCACACCATGAACCCGTTCACCGGCTGCATCGCGGCACCCACCCTACGGGCGATCACGTAGTACGCGGCACCCAGCCCGAACACGCCCCCCGAGGCGCCGATCACCAGATCGCCCGGCGCGATCAACAGCACCAGCACCGAGCCGCCCAGCGCGGACAGCAGATACAGCGCGAGGAACCGGACCCGCCCGAGCTGCGTCTCGACGACCCGGCCGAGATTCCACAGCGCGGCCATGTTCAGCACGATGTGCAGCAACCCGAGCGGCGTCTGCGTCACCGGCATGTGCAGGAACGCCCCGGTGAGCAACCGCTCCCACTCGCCCGCGGCAACCCCCTCGGGGCTCAGCACCTCCCGCAGCGCGGGCTCCCACAGATAGTGCGCGCCCTCCTCGTCCATCAGCCCGGCACCCAGCATCCCGAACCGGTCCGTGACCTGCGGTCGCACCAGCTGCGCGAGATACGCCAGCACGTTCAGCACGATCAACGCGTACGTCACCACCGGCACCGCGTGCACCCGCGCCCCGAACAGGGTGCGGGCCTGTCGTACCGAACGCGCACCCTCCCTCACGCACTCCGGGCACTGGTGCCCGACGGCCGCCTCCCGCATGCAAGCCGGGCAGATGAACCGGTCGCAGCGCACACACCGCACATACGACTCCACCCTGGGATGGCGATAGCACGTCGTCACCACAGGCCCCGACGGCGCAGAAGACCCGGACGCAGCGGGCGGCGCGGGCGGGGACCCCGATGGGTCGGACGGGGACTCGGACGGTTCCACGGGACCGGCTCCTCGACTGGTGGGACGGGACATGAGCCGGCGACGGCACGGCGGCGAACAAAATAGCGAACACCTGTGAAGGAGCAGAGCGCTGGGGTCCCTCGTGCCACTAGTCTCGGCACCCGGTGACACACACAAAGGGGGAGCCCGAATGACCGCCATCAGCCTGACCAAAGTGAAGGAGACCGCGCCCGCACTGGTCAGCCTGTACAAAACCGCCGGCGCCTCCCTGGCCCGCCACGGCCTCCACGACCTGCGCGCCGCCGTCTACCTCGTCATCGACTACTCCGGCTCCATGAAGCCCTACTACGCCGACGGCAGCGTCCAGGCCCTCGCCGACCGCGTCCTCGGCCTGTCCGCCCACCTCGACGACGACGGCCGCGTACCCGTCGTGTTCTTCTCCACCGACGTCGACGCCGTCACCGACATCACCCTCACCGACCACCGCGGCGCCGTCGAACGCATCGCCTCCGGCCTCGGCCACATGGGCAAGACCAGCTACCACCTCGCCATGGACGCCGTCATCGACCACTACCTCGACAGCGGAGCGAAAGACCCCGCCCTCGTCGTCTTCCAGACCGACGGCGGCCCCATCAACAAACTCGCCGCCGAACGCTACCTGTGCAAAGCATCCTCACTGCCCCTGTTCTGGCAGTTCATCGGCTTCGGCAACCCCCACAGCAAACAGTTCGACTTCCTCCGCAAACTCGACGAACTACCCGTACCCGACAAACGGATCGTCGACAACGCCGGCTTCTTCCACGCCGGCACCCACCCCACACACCTCTCCGACACCGACCTGTACGACCACCTCGTCAGCGAATTCCCCCACTGGCTCACCGCCGCCCGCGCCCGCGGCATCATCCCACCGCCCTGACCCCCCAAACCCTCACGTGTCGCACTCCAGCACCGTCCGGCACAACCCACACCGCACCCGCACCCGCCCCCGCACCGGCACCCCGATCCGCTGAAGACACGTCGGACACGGAAACGTCACCCGCAC
>NZ_JALLGL010000047.1 GCF_023072675.1 Streptomyces sp. XM83C | reverse complement strand
CCGACAAGCCCCCCCCCCCCGACACCCGCCGCAAGTGCCTGCGCACTGCCCGCTGCGCGACCGGGCCCAGTTCCTCCAGTGCCGCCGCCAGCGCCCCCAGTTGCTCCAGTGCGTCCAGTGCCGCACCCGCCCCGTTCGCGTCCACCTGCTCGTACAGCTCGATGCCCACGAACGACGCGGCGACGGCGCGTGCCAGGCCGGCGGGGTTCGTGAACTCGCCCAGTGGGGTGCGGGGCAGGACCCTGCGCAGGACCGTCTCGATCTCCGCGATCCACAGGTCGAGGCCCGCTGCCGTGGCGGGGCCGACCGCGGCGTGTGTGGGTGCGCCGGCCAGGAGTTGCCCAAGGAGGGCGACGTGGCCGTGGGCGCGTTCCCGCTCGTGTATCTCGCGGCCCACCGCGAGAAGTTCGGACAGCGAGGTCACCTCGGCGAGCCGCGCCCGGTGTGCGGCGACGGACTTCTCCGCGCCGTACCGGCAGGCCGCCGCGAGGAGTTCGTCGACCGAGCCGAAGTGGTAGAAGACCAGCGCCTGATTCACCCCGGCGGACGCGGCCACGGTTCGCGCCGACGTCCGGGCGATGCCCTGCTCGGTGAGGGTCCGCAGCGCGCCCTCCAGCAGCTTGGTCCTGGTCTCCCGGGACTTGGCCGTCTCCGGGCTCATACGCGTGGCTCCTCCCGTACGGGGCGCAGTCCGGGCCGGACACCGCAGCGCCGTACATCCGTGTACGTCGCGGTGAAGGAGCCCTCGTAGCCGAAGAGGGGGCCCATGCGGCGGTTGGTGACGCGGACCCGGATGCGGAAGCGGTCCGTGGCGTCGTCGTAGCTCTCCCTCACCTCGGCGGTCGCGCCGAGGAGTTCGGGGACGCGGACGTCCACCGGGCCCTCGCGGAAGCGATGTTCGCCGGAGCGGACGAGGAGGCTGCCGTCGGGTTCGGCGCGGAAGTACAGGTCGCTGGCGAGGTGCTGGTGGGTGCCGAGGTAGTCGACGATGCGGTCGGCGTGCGGGCCGAGGACCATCTGGGCGTCGAACCGGTGGGCACGGCCGGGGAAGTGGAAGGTGCGCACGAAGGTCACCGTCTCACGTCCGAAGGTGTCGGCGTACGGCACGTTCTCGATGGTGAAGGGGATGTTCCGGCCACCGCGCGGCAGGAGGATGTTGCGGGTGGCGCCGAGCAGCAGGAAGGGCCTCACCCAGGCGGGACCGTGCCACACCCGGGTCATGACACCGCGGCCGGTGCAGGCCTCACCGCTTGCCAGGCCCACGGAGAAGCGGCGCTGGAGCTGCGGGTGCAGACGGTCGAAGTCGCTGCCCATCACGGTGCGGAAGATCGACATCATCGCGGTGTCTCCAGGGTGTCGAGGAGGCGCGGCGCGCACGCGCGCGTGGGCGGGCGGCGCAGGCAGCGGCGTGCGGCGGGCGTGCCGGGCAGCGGCGCGGCGCACAGGGCGGCGCACAGGGCGACGGCCAGCAGCAGGGGGCACAGATACGCCGTGGACGCGGCGAAGGGGCCGAGCAGGCGCAGGGCGGAGGCGTCGTCGGCGAGGGCGGTGGCGCTGACGGCGATGACGGCGGCGCGGGCGAGGAGTTCGAGGAGCCAGTTGCGCAGGGCTCGCTCGGGGGTGATGCCGCGCTCCAGCCAGAGTCTCAGCCGGTCGAAGGACCAGGCGGTGGCCCAGCCCATGAGGGGCCGGAAGAGCCGACGGTCGGCGAAGGCACCGAGGCGGCCCCAGCGCGTGCGGTAGTCGTAGCCGGTGAGGAAGCGGACGCCGTCGCCGTCGGGGACGTACCGCCAGTAGCCGCTGCCCTCGGCGAGCAGGGACAGGGGGTGCGGGGAGGCGAAGCGCAGGGCGGAGGTGCGGGTGCCGTCGGGGCGTTCCTTCTCCCCTGCCGAGACGCCGGTGCCGGAGACGGCGAGGAAGGGCAGCACGCGCGTGGCGTAGCGGAAGCGCTGTGGTTCGCCGTGGGCGCGCGGGAGGGGTTCGATCTCGGTGAAGCGCAGGTCCCAGCGCTGGTGGTGGGCGGGGTCCTGGGTGTGGGTCCAGAGCTGGTCGAGGTCCGTGCGGATACGTGTCTCGATGTAGAGCCCCATGTGTTTCCCCCGGGCGAGCTCAGTGTTTGAGCAGTCGCTCAAATCGTCTGGGGGTGACCGTACCGGAGTTTGAGCGATCGCTCAAAGTGGCGGTACGAGAAAACCCCGGCCCTCGGGGGCCGGGGTGACCGGTGCTGCTGTACGGCAGTGCGCGGCGGTGAGGGGTGCGGGACGGCAGCAGTGCGGAGCCCGAGCCGCAGACCCGAGGCCGGAGGCCCCGGACCCGATGCCCTGGTCCGACGTTCCCGGGCCCGGGGCCTACTCCCCGGCCAGGTGCCGCTCCACGGTCTCCACCTTGGAGACGAGCCCGTCCGTCACTCCGGGCCGGATGTCGGCCTTGAGGACGAGAGAGACGCGTGGAGCCCGTGCCTCCACCGCGGCAACGGCGCGCTTGACGACGTCCATGACCTCGTCCCACTCGCCCTCGACGGAGGTGAACATGGCGTCGGTGCGGTTGGGCAGGCCGGATTCGCGGACCACGCGGACGGCGTCGGCGACGTACTCGCCGACGTCCTCACCGACGCCGAGGGGCGTGACGGAGAAGGCGACGATCATGCGTTGACGACCCCTTCCTTGCGGGCGCGGGCGGCGATGACGGCGTCCTCGGCCTCGCGGCGCAGCCGGCGCTCGGCGAAGAAGCCGCCGGCGGGCAGCACGGAGAGGACGAAGTAGAGGACGGCGGTCTTCAGGTCCCAGCGGGCGCGGTTCCAGGCGTCCGCCCAGAAGATCACGTAGAGGACGAAGAGGAAGCCGTGCACCGCGCCCATGACGGGGACGGCGTTGAAGTCGGTGGTCCGCTTCAGCACCGAGCAGACGATCAGGACGAGGAAGGAGACGGCCTCGGGGGCCGAGACCAGGCGCAGGCGGCGGAGGGCGGAGGCTGTCTTGATGTCCACGGGTCACCTTCGGGTGGGGGTCGTCGTCGGGGCGTCGTCAGGTTCGCAGTCGCGTCGTCGTCCGTTTGTGAACGGACGCACAAGCGTTCGCCCATTGTGGCAAACCGCGCCCCTAGGGGTGCGCTCAGGGTCCGTCTCCACCCTCAGGCCCTGTCCGCTCCACCCGGGGGGCCGCTACCTTCGCAGCGTGGCGATGTTCCGACTGCAAGGCAGCAACGTGCTCGCCGTCGACATGACCGGGGACGCCGTGAAAGCGAAGAACGGCTCGATGGTCGCGTACGACGGGCAGATGAGCTTCAAGAAGCTGACGGGTGGCGGTGAGGGGCTCAGGGGGATGGTGACCCGGCGGCTCACCGGAGAGCAGATGACGTTGATGGAGGTGAGAGGGCAGGGGACCTGCTGGTTCGCGGACCGCGCGTCCGAGATCAACCTCGTGAGCCTCCAGGGAGACAAGCTGTACGTGGAGTCGAGCAATCTGCTCGCGACCGACGGCGGCCTCCGGACGGGCACGACGTTCACGGGCCTGCGCGGTGCCTCACAGGGGAACGGCCTGTTCACCACGACGATCGAGGGCCACGGCCAGGCGGCGATCATGTCGGACGGGCCGGCGGTGGTGCTGCGGGTGAGCGCGCAGTACCCGCTGATCGTGGACCCGGGGGCGTACATAGCCCACCAGGGGAATCTGAGGCAGACCTTCCAGTCGGGTGCGACCTTCCGCACCCTGCTCGGGGAGGGCGGTGGTGAGGCCTTCCAGATCCGGTTCGAGGGGGACGGGCTGGTGTACGTGCAGCCGAGCGAGCGGAACACGATCGCGGGGGACGTCTGACATGGCCTTCCGTGAGATCAACTCCAAGATGGTGGAGGCGACGGTCGCTCCCGGGCAGCGGCTGTTCAGCCAGCGCGGCGCGATGCTCGCGTACCGGGGTGATGTGTCCTTCACCCCGAATCTCCAGGGCGGCCAGGGCGGGCTGATGTCGATGATCGGCCGCCGGGTCGCGGGCGAGGCGACGCCGCTGATGACGGTGGAGGGCAACGGCACGGTGCTGTTCGGGCACGGCGGCCACCACATCGAGGTGATCCGGCTCAGCGGCGACACGCTGTATGTGGAGGCGGACCGCCTGCTCGCCTTCGAGGGGACGCTGGAGCAGGGCACGATGTTCATGGGCTCCCAGGGGGGCGTCATGGGCCTGGTCCGCGGCCAGGTCACCGGCCAGGGGCTGTTCACCACGACCCTGAAGGGGCACGGGGCGGTGGCCGTCATGGCGCACGGCGGTGTCTTCGAGATCCCGATCACCCCGCAGCGTCCGGTCCATGTCGACCCGCAGGCGTATGTCGCCCACCACGGCGATGTCCGCAACAAGCTCTCCACCGCCCTCGGCTGGCGGGACATGGTGGGCCGCGGCTCGGGCGAGGCGTTCCAGCTGGAGCTGAGCGGCAGCGGTGCGGTGTACGTCCAGGCGTCGGAGGAGAAGCTGTGAGCACCCCCTGCACCACCCCCGGTGGCCCGGTGGTCTTCGACCCGATGAGCCTGCCGGCCGACGACAACGTCAACGCGTACACCTTCTGCGTGGAGCTGAAGGGGAGCCAGTGGTTCCTGCAGAAGGGGAAGATGATCGCCTACTACGGGGCGATCGAGTTCAACGGCATCGGGCATGGCCGTCTGGACCGGCTCGTGCGCACTTCCTTCCATTCGCCTCTGCACGCGAGCGACTGGGTGGTGGCGGAGGGCTCGGGCAAGATGCTCCTCGCCGACCGGGCCTTCGACGTCAATTCGTACGATTTGAACGACGGCAACCTGACCATTCGCTCGGGCAACCTCCTAGCTTTTCAGCCAAGTCTCGCGCTGAAGCAATCGATCGTGCCGGGTTTTCTCACACTCATCGGAACCGGAAAGTTCGTGGCTGCATCTAACGGTCCGGTGGTGTTCATGGAACCGCCGATCCGGGTGGACCCGCAGGCACTCGTCGGCTGGGCCGACTGCCCGTCGCCGTGCCATCACTACGACCACGGCTACATGACGGGCGTGATGGGCGGTCTACGTGCGATGACGGGCCTCGGCGGGGCGTCCGGTGAGGAGCATCAGTTCGAGTTCGTCGGCGCCGGCACGGTGCTGCTGCAGTCGTCCGAGACCCTGATGGCCGAGCAGGCCACGGGGACGGTGCCGCAGCAGGCGGGGGTACCCGGCGCGGGAGGGGCGCACAGTACACAAGGACCGCAGTCGGGGGTACCGCGCCTTCCCGGACAGCTGGGGGACCTCCAGCGTCGCTTCGGGCTGTGAGCGGTAGTCTGCGGAGTGTGACGTCGAACGCGTGCGCAGTCACAAACCACCCCCAGTAGTTCGTCTTTCAACTTCTTAGGTAGACTTCATTCATGGAGACCGAAACGGCCACCCGCTGGCTGACCGATGCGGAGCAGTGCGCCTGGCGCACCCACCTGGAGGTCAACAGGCTGTTGACGTACCAGCTCGAAAAGGACCTGCAGCCGTTCGGCCTGACAATGAACGACTACGAGATCCTGGTGAACCTCTCCGAGTCGGACGATTTGCGGATGCGCATGAGCGATCTCGCGTCCGCGACGCTTCAGTCCAAGAGCCGGCTCTCGCACCAGATCACGCGCATGGAGAACGCGGACCTGGTCCGCCGCGAGAACTGCGAGTCCGACCGGCGCGGGCTGTACGCCGTGCTGACGGAGCACGGCATGGAGACGATGCGGGCGGTGGCGCCGCACCATGTTGCGTCGGTGCGGCGGCACTTCATCGATCTGCTCGATCCTGAGTCTCTGACGCAGCTCGACAAGGCGCTGAAGCCGATCGCGGAGCATCTCCGTGCGCAGCGGGGCCGCCCGTAGCCGCCCGACAGGACCGTGGCCCCGCCGGGCCCCCTCCCCCAGCGGGGTCAGCCACGCACCTCCGTGCGAGGCTGCGCCCCGGCGCGACAGGGGCGCCCGGCACGGGTGCCGAGCCGGGGGGCGCTGCGCCACCCGGCGCGTGCGGGTGCCTCCCCCGGAGGGGGTACCCCCAGCGCCCAGTCGTGCCGCCCTGCGGCACGACTGCCCGCAGCTACGCCGGGGTCGCCGCCCACGACAGCCACCCCGGGGGCGCTGGAACTGCGCGGGGCCTCCGCCGGGCGTAGGTGTCAGGCCTGGGTGAGGGCCGTCACCAGTTCGTCCGCCGCCCGGTACGGGTCCAGCTCCCCCGCCACGATCCGCTCCGCGAGCGTCGGCAGGTGCCGGTCCCCGTGCAGGTCCCCGATCCGCTCCCGCAGCGCGGTCACGGCGATCGTCTCGACCTCCCGCGCGGCCCGCGCGAGCCGCCGCTCGGCGAGCACCCCGCGTTCCTCCATCCACGCCCGGTGCTTCTCCAGCGCCTCGACGACCTCGTCGACGCCCTCGCCCCGCGCGGCGACGGTCTTGACGATCGGCGGGCGCCAGTCGCCGGGCCCCCGCGCCTCGCCCAGGCCGAGCATGTGGTTGAGTTCGCGCGCCGTCGCGTCGGCCCCGTCCCGGTCGGCCTTGTTGACGACGTACACATCGCCGATCTCCAGGATGCCCGCCTTGGCGGCCTGGATGCCGTCGCCCATGCCGGGCGCGAGCAGCACGACGCTGGTGTCGGCCTGGGAGGCGATCTCCACCTCGGACTGACCGACGCCGACGGTCTCGACGAGGATCACGTCGCAGCCGGCCGCGTCCAGGACGCGGATCGCCTGCGGCGCCGCCCAGGCGAGGCCGCCCAGGTGGCCACGCGTGGCCATGGAGCGGATGTAGACGCCGGGGTCGGAGGCGTGCTCCGACATCCGCACCCGGTCGCCGAGGAGGGCGCCGCCGGAGAACGGCGAGGACGGGTCGACGGCGAGGACGCCGACCCGCTTGCCCTGCTTGCGGTACGCGGACACCAGCGCCGACGTGGACGTCGACTTGCCGACGCCGGGCGATCCGGTCAGGCCGACCACGTACGCGTTCCCGGTGAGCGGGGCCAGCGCCGCCATGACCTCCCGCAGCTGCGGGGACGCCCCCTCCACCAGGGAGATCAGCCGGGCCACGGCCCGCGGCCGTCCTTCCCTGGCCTGGGCCACCAGCGAGGAGACGTCCTGCATCACAGCTCCGTTCACATGAAGGTCGTACCGGTCGTACGTCGTACCGAAGGAAAGGGAGAACGCGCCGTCAGGCCTTGGGTACCCGCACGATGAGCGCGTCACCCTGCCCGCCGCCGCCGCACAGCGCCGCCGCGCCCACGCCGCCGCCGCGCCGCTTCAGTTCCAGCGCCAGATGCAGCACGAGACGGGCGCCGGACATGCCGATGGGGTGGCCGAGGGCGATGGCGCCGCCGTTCACGTTCACCTTTTCCGTGGACACGCCGAGGTCCTTCATTGACTGCACGGCGACCGCGGCGAAGGCCTCGTTGATCTCGATGAGGTCGAGGTCGGAGACCTCCAGGCCCTCCTTCTTCAGGGCGTGCAGGATCGCGTTCGACGGCTGCGACTGCAAAGAGTTGTCGGGTCCCGCGACGTTGCCGTGGGCGCCGATCTCGGCGATCCACTCCAGGCCCAGCTCCTCGGCCTTGGCCTTGCTCATGACGACCACGGCGGCGGCGCCGTCGGAGATCTGGGAGGAGGAGCCGGCGGTGATGGTGCCGTCCTTGGAGAAGGCGGGACGCAGCTTGCCGAGGGACTCCACGGTGGTGTCGCCGCGGATGCCCTCGTCCTTGCTGAACAGGACGGGGTCGCCCTTGCGCTGCGGGATCTCCACGGGGGTGATCTCGGCTTCGAAGACGCCGTTCTTCTGCGCGGCGGCGGCCCGCTGGTGGGAGAGGGCGGCGATCTCGTCCTGCTCGGCGCGGCCGATGCCGAGCCGGGCGTTGTGCTTCTCGGTGGACTCGCCCATGGCGATGTTCTCGAACGCGTCGGTGAGGCCGTCGTGGGCCATCGCGTCGAGCATCTGCACCGCGCCGTACTTGTAGCCCTCGCGGGACTTCGGCAGCAGGTGCGGGGCGTTGGTCATGGACTCCTGGCCGCCGGCGACGACGATGTCGAACTCGCCGGCGCGGATGAGCTGGTCGGCCAGCGCGATGGCGTCCAGGCCGGAAAGGCAGACCTTGTTGATGGTGAGGGCCGGGACGTTCATGGGGATGCCCGCCTTGACCGCGGCCTGCCGGGCCGGGATCTGGCCCGCGCCGGCCTGGAGCACCTGGCCCATGATCACGTACTGCACCTGGTCGCCGCCGATCCCCGCACGGTCGAGGGCGGCCTTGATCGCGAAGCCGCCGAGGTCGGCTCCGGAGAAGGACTTGAGGGAGCCCAGCAGTCGTCCCATGGGCGTGCGTGCGCCCGCGACGATCACCGAACTGTTCGTTGCAGATGCCATGAGCTGCGATCCCCTTACCGGCCGGAGAGGCCGAGGAGTGAACGAGGGTTTACTTCGAATGTACTGACTGGCACTCCGTGCCGTCACCGTGCCGTAGGTGTGATCGCTCGCACGTTGCGTAACCACTCCGGGAGCGCTGCACTGAACGCATGCTGACGCGAATCGACCACATCGGGATCGCCTGCCACGACCTCGACGCCACCGTCGAGTTCTACCGGACCACGTACGGCTTCGAGGTGTTCCACACCGAGGTCAACGAGGAGCAGGGCGTGCGCGAGGCCATGCTCAAGATCAACGAGACGTCGGACGGCGGCGCCTCCTACCTCCAGCTGCTGGAACCCGTCCGCGAGGACTCCACGGTCGCGAAGTGGCTCGCCAAGAACGGCGAGGGTGTCCACCACATCGCCTTCGGCACGGCCGACGTGGACGGGGACGCCGCCGCCATCCGCGACAAGGGCGTACGTGTGCTGTACGAGGAGCCCCGGCGCGGTTCGATGGGGTCGCGGATCACGTTCCTGCACCCCAAGGACTGCCACGGTGTCCTCACGGAACTGGTCACTTCGGCCCCTGTTGAGTCGGACGAGCACTGACCCTCGTACATAAGGGCCGGTAGGGTTGGGTGCGGTCGCCGCCCAACCAAGCGGCGCCAGGTCCCTGCGCCCTTGGCTCAGGGACTTCCGGGGCCTTGGTTTCGGGGAGGGAACGCCGGGGCGGCAGCCCAGGCTCCGCCGCCGATCTGACACCATTCCCCGGGGGCCCCGTTCGGCGGTTGGACGGTGCTCGTTCGGAGAGATGCGACCAGGGGACGGATGGGACCGCGCAGTGCGGGGCTACGAGAGCCAGGAGCGGGAGCCGGCGGCTGACGTCGACCACCTCACTCGGTTCGAAGCCGAGATGAAGCGGCTGAAGACCGAGCGGGAAAAGGCGATCCAGCACGCCGAGGACCTCGGCTACCAGGTCGAGGTGCTGCGCGCCAAGCTGCACGAGGCGCGGCGCACCATCATGTCCCGGCCCGCGTTCGACGGGGCGGACATCGGCTACCAGGCCGAACAGCTGCTGCGCAACGCGCAGATGCAGGCCGACCAGATCCGCGCGGACGCCGAGCGCGAGCTGAGCCAGGCACGGGCGCAGACCCAGCGCATCCTCCAGGAGCACGCCGAACAGGCGGCCCGGCTCCAGGCGGAACTGCACCAGGAGGCGGTGACCCGCCGCCAGCAGCTGGACCAGGAGCTGGCCGAGCGCCGCGCCACCGTCGAGTCGCACGTCAACGAGAACGTGGCGTGGGCGGAGCAGCTGCGTGCCCGTACGGAGGCGCAGGCCCGCCGGCTGCTGGAGGAGTCCCGCGCGGAGGCCGAGCAGGCCATGGCGCAGGCCCGCGCGGAGGCCGAGCGGCTGACCGCGGAGGCCCGCCAGCGGCTGGAGTCGGAGGCGGAGGCGGCGCGCGCCGAGGCGGAGCAACTGCTGCGCCGGGCCCGCGCGGACGCGGAGCGGCTGCTGAACGCCGCGTCGACGCAGGCGCAGGAGGCCACCGACCACGCCGAGCAGCTGCGTACGTCGACGGCGTCGGAGTCGGAGGCCGCGCGCCGGCAGGCGCAGGAGCTGAGCCGGGCCGCCGAGCAGCGGATGGCGGAGGCCGAGGAGGCGCTGCGCAAGGCGCAGGCCGAGGCGGAGAAGCTGGTCACGGAGGCCAAGGAGAGCGCCGCGAAGGCGCTGGCGAACGCCGAGGCGGCCAACGAGACCCGTACGCGTACGGCGAAGGAGCAGGTCGCCCGGCTGGTCAGCGAGGCCACCAAGGAGGCCGAGGCGACGAAGGCGGAGGCCGAGCAGGTCATCGCCGAGGCGCGGGCCGAGGCCGAGAAGATCGTCGCGGAGGCCGCGGAGAAGGCCCGTTCGGTCACCGCGGAGGAGGCCGCCACCCAGCTGTCGAAGGCCGCGAAGCAGGCCGAGGACGTGCTGAACAAGGCGTCCGAGGAGGCCCGGCGCACCACGAAGGCCGCGGCCGAGGAGGCCGAGCGGATCCGTTCCGAGGCCGAGGCGGAGGCGGACCGGCTGCGGGCCGAGGCGCACGACATCGCCGAGCAGCTGAAGGGCGCCGCGAAGGACGACACGAAGGAGTACCGCGCCAAGACGGTCGAGCTGCAGGAGGAGGCCCGCCGGCTGCGCGGCGAGGCGGAGCAGCTGCGTGCCGACGCGGTCGCGGAGGGCGAGAAGATCCGCGCGGAGGCCCGCAAGGAGGCCGTGGCGCAGATCGAGGAGGCCGCGAAGTCGGCGGAGGAGCTGCTCGCCAAGGCGAAGGCGGACGCGGACGAGCTGCGGCAGACCGCCACGTCGGACAGCGAGAAGGTCCGCACGGAGGCGATCGAGCGGGCGACGACGCTGCGCCGGCAGGCCGAGGAGACGCTGGAGCGCACCCGCAAGGAGGCCGAGCGGCACCGCGCGGAGGTCGCCGAGCAGGCGGAGGCGTTGAAGGCGGACGCCGAGCGGGCGGCACGGGAGCTGCGCGAGGAGGCCGAGCGGGCGGTCGCGGCCCGGCGCGAGGAGGCCACCGAGGAGCTGACGCGGCTCCAGCGGGAGGCCGAGGAGCGGCTGGCGGCGGCCGAGCAGGCGCTGTCGGAGGCGCGTGAGGAGGCGGCGCGGATCCGCCGTGAGGCGGCCGAGGAGACGGAGCGGCTGCGCGCGGAGTCGGCGGAGCGGATCCGGACGCTGGGGCAGCAGGCCGAGGAGGAGGCCGCGCGGCTGCGTGACGAGGCCGCGGCGGACGCGGCGGCGTCCCGCGCCGAGGGCGAGTCGGTGGCGCTGCGGCTGCGGTCGGAGGCCGCGGCGGAGGCGGAGCGGCTGAAGTCGGAGGCGCAGGAGAGCGCCGACCGGATGCGCGCGGAGGCGCAGGCGGCGGCGGAGCGGCTGGCCGCGGAGGCGTCGGAGACGCTGGCGGCGGCGCAGGAGGAGGCCGCGCGGCGGCGCCGTGAGGCGGAGGAGCTGCTGGGGTCGGCGCGTCAGGAGGCCGACCAGGAGCGTGAGCGGGCGCGTGAGCAGAGCGAGGAGCTGCTGGCGAGCGCCCGTACGCGGGTCGAGGAGGCGCAGGCCGAGGCGGTCCGGCTGGTCGAGGAGGCCGACCGGCGGGCGACCGAGATGGTCGCGGCGGCGGAGCAGCACGCGCAGCAGGTGCGTGACTCGGTGGCGGGGCTGCACGAGCAGGCGCAGGAGGAGATCGCCGGGCTGCGGTCGGCGGCCGAGGTCGCGGCGGAGCGTACGCGCCGGGAGGCGGAGGAGGAGGCGGACCGGGTCCGCGCCGACGCCTACGCGGAGCGGGAGCGGGCGAGCGAGGACGCGACGCGGCTGCGCCGGGAGGCGCAGGAGGAGTCCGAGGCGGCGAAGGCGCTCGCGGAGCGGACGACGGCCGAGGCGCTCGCGGAGGCCGAGCGGCTGCGCGCGGACGCCTCCGAGCACGCGCAGCGGCTGCGGACGGAGGCGTCGGACACGCTGGCGCAGGCCGATCAGGACGCGGCGCGTACCCGGGCGGACGCCCGTGAGGACGCCAACCGGATCCGGTCGGACGCGGCGACGCAGGCGGACACGCTGATCACGGAGGCCCGCAGCGAGGCGGAGCGGCTGACGACGGAGACGGTCGAGGAGGCGGACCGGCTGCGCGCGGAGGCGCTGGAGGAGGCGGACCGGGTCCGTGCCGAGGCCGTCGCGAAGGCCGACAAGCTGCTGGCGGAGGCCACCGACGAGGCGGAGCGGCTGCGTGCCGAGGCCGCGGAGACGGTCGGGTCGGCGCAGGCGCACGCGGAGCGGATCCGTGCCGAGGCGGACCGGGTGGAGTCGGAGGCGGC
Source organism: Streptomyces sp. XM83C (assembly GCF_023072675.1). Taxonomy (GTDB): domain Bacteria; phylum Actinomycetota; class Actinomycetes; order Streptomycetales; family Streptomycetaceae; genus Streptomyces; species Streptomyces thermocoprophilus. Next base: position 15,570 of record NZ_JALLGL010000047.1, on the reverse strand, counting down.
CGAGGAGGCCGACCGGCTGCTCACGGCGGCCCGCGAGGAGGCCGAGCGGACGCTGGACGAGGCGCGCAAGGACGCCAACAAGCGGCGCAGCGAGGCCGCGGAGCAGGTCGACACGCTGATCACGGAGACGACGGCGGAGGTCGACAAGCTGCTCGCGGAGGCGCAGGAGCAGGCGCTGAAGACGACCGCGGACGCGGAGGCGCAGGCGGACACGATGGTCGGCGCGGCCCGCAAGGAGGCCGACCGGATCGTCGCCGAGGCGACGGTGGAGGGCAACGCGCGGGTGGAGAAGGCCCGTACGGACGCCGACGAGCTGCTGGTCGGTGCGCGCCGGGACGCCACGCAGATAAGGGAGCGTGCGGAGGAGCTGCGCGACCGGATCACCTCGGAGATCGAGGAGCTGCACGAGCGGGCCCGCCGTGAGGCGGCGGAGACGATGAAGTCGACCGGGGACCGCTGCGACGCGCTGATCAAGGCGGCCGAGGAACAGCTCGCCAAGGCTCAGGCGAAGGCCAAGGAGATCGTCTCGGAGGCCAACTCCGAGGCGGGCAAGGTCCGTATCGCCGCCGTGAAGAAGGCGGAGGGCCTGCTGAAGGAGGCCGAGCAGAAGAAGGCGAAGCTGGTCAAGGAGGCCGAGGAGCTGAAGGCGGAGGCGATCCGCGAGGCCCGCCGCACGGTCGAGGAGGGCAAGCGGGAGCTGGAGATCCTGGTGCGTCGGCGCGAGGACATCAACGCCGAGATCTCCCGGGTCCAGGATGTGCTGGAGGCGCTGGAGTCGTTCGAGGCGCCGGCGGCCGGCAAGGACGGCGGCGTCAAGGCGGGTGCGACGGTGGGGGCCCCTCGTTCGGGTGGCAAGTCGTCAGACGGCTAGCCTTCTCGGTGGCTTCGGGTGTCTTCTGGGGCCTTTGCCCAAGTCTTTGGCAAGCGTTGTGGAGGTGAGCCACCCAAAAGAGGTGTCATTCTCCAGATCAAACACGTATCCGCTCGATGACACACCGCTCCGGCCCCTAGGATTCCCCCTATCACCTCACCGGTCTCATTCGACAGGAACCCCATGAGCGACACTTCCCCCTACGGCTTCGAGCTTGTGCGGCGTGGGTACGACCGCGCTCAGGTGGACGAACGTATCTCCAAGCTCGTCTCCGACCGTGACAGCGCTCTCGCCCGCATCACCGCTCTGGAAAAGCGCATCGAGGAGCTGCACCTCGAGACGCAGAACGCGCAGGCGGCGGTGGCGGACGCCGAGCCGTCCTACGCCGGTCTCGGCGCCCGAGTCGAGAAGATCCTCCGGCTGGCCGAGGAAGAGGCCAAGGATCTGCGCGAGGAGGCCCGCCGCGCGGCCGAGCAGCACCGTGAGCTGGCCGAGTCCGCCGCCCAGCAGGTGCGCAACGACGCCGAGGCGTACGCCGCGGAGGCGAAGGCCAAGGCCGAGGACGAGGGCGTCCGGATCGTCGAGAAGGCCAAGAGCGACGCCGCGCAGCTGCGTGCCGAGGCGCAGAAGGACGCGCAGTCCAAGCGCGAGGAGGCCGACGCGCTGTTCGAGGAGACGCGCGCCAAGGCCGCGCAGGCCGCCGCCGACTTCGAGACGAACCTCGCCAAGCGGCGTGAGCAGTCCGAGCGTGACCTGGCCTCGCGTCAGGCGAAGGCGGAGAAGCGCCTCGCCGAGATCGAGCACCGTGCGGAGCAGCTGCGTCTGGAGGCGGAGAAGCTGCGCACGGACGCCGAGCGCCGCGCCCGCCAGACCGTGGAGACGGCTCAGCGTCAGGCCGAGGACATCGTGGCGGACGCCAACGCCAAGGCCGACCGCATCCGCTCGGAGTCCGAGCGTGAGCTGGCCGCGCTGACCAACCGTCGCGACTCCATCAACGCCCAGCTGACGAACGTCCGCGAGATGCTGGCGACGCTGACCGGTGCGGCGGTGGCCGCGGCGGGCACGCCGTCCACGGACGACGAGCCGATCTCCCGTGGGGTGCCGGCGCAGCAGTCCCGCTGACGTCCCGGCGTACGACGGCGGAAATCCGCGGAGCCCTCTGCCACTGCGGTGGCGGGGGGCTCCGCGTCGTTCTAGCGTGGCGTGCATGATCGAGCTGGAGGGGCTGACCAAGCGGTACGGCGAGAAACTGGCGGTCAACAACCTCACCTTCGCCGTCAGACCGGGCATCGTCACGGGGTTCCTCGGTCCGAACGGCGCGGGCAAGTCGACGACGATGCGGATGATCCTGGGTCTGGACCGGCCGACCGCGGGTGATGTACGGATCGACGGCAAGCACTACGACCGTCTGAGGGACCCTCTGACGTACATCGGTGCCCTGCTGGAGGCGAAGGCCTGGCATCCGGGGCGCAGCGCGTACAACCATCTGCTGTGCCTCGCGCAGAGCAACGGCATCCCGCGCCGCCGGGTGGACGAGGTGCTGGAGACGGTGGGTCTGTCGGCGGTGGCCCGGAAGAAGACCAAGGGTTTCTCGATGGGCATGGGGCAGCGGCTGGGTATCGCGGCGGCGCTGCTGGGCGATCCGCGGATCCTGATGTTCGACGAGCCGGTGAACGGGCTGGACCCGGAGGGCATCCACTGGATCCGCACGCTGATGAAATCGCTGGCGGCGCAGGGGCGGACGGTGTTCGTGTCGAGTCATCTGATGAGCGAGATGGCGTTGACGGCGGACCATCTGGTGGTGATCGGTCAGGGCCGGCTGCTGGCGGACACGTCGATGGCGGATTTCATCGCGCGGAACTCCCGCAGTTATGTGCGGGTGCGCAGCCCGGAGCGGGAGAAGCTGCTGGATGTGCTGCACCGCGCGGGCGTCACGGTGGTGGAGGCCGGCGGCGGGGTGCTGGAGGCCGGCGGGGGCGAGGCGGAGCGGATCGGTGAGCTAGCGGCGGAGAACCGGATCGTGCTGCACGAACTGAGTCCGCAGCAGGCCTCTCTGGAGGAGGCGTTCATGCGGCTGACGGCGGAGTCGGTCGAGTACCACGCGCACGCCGAGGCGCCGCCCGCGCCGCAACGGCAGTGGGGCGAGGGCTGGAAGAAGGGAAGCTGACAATGGCGGCGGCGCAGGTGATCCGCTCCGAGTGGACCAAGATCCGGTCGGTGGCGTCCACGGTGTGGACGCTGTCGCTGGCCGTGGTGGTGACGATCGCCCTCGGCATGCTGATCTCGGCGCTGTCGAGGAACGAGTTCGACAAGCTGAGCGCGCGGGACCGGGCGGACTTCGATCCGACGTTCATCAGTTTCGCCGGGATGAGTCTCGGTCAGCTGGCGATGATCGTGTTCGGGGTGCTCGTGGTGTCCAACGAGTACAGCACCGGCATGATCCGCAGCTCGCTGGCGGCCGTGCCGCAGCGCGGCACCTTCCTGTTCAGCAAGATCGCGGTGGCGGCGGGGCTGGCGCTGGTGGTGGGGATGGCGACGAGCTTCGCCACGTTCTTCCTCGGCCAGGCGATGCTGGGCGGGCACCGGGCGCACATCGGTGACGAGGGGGTGCTGCGGGCGGTGATCGGCGGCGGCCTCTACATGACGCTGATCGCGATGTTCTCGATGGGGGTGGCGGCGATGCTGCGCTCCCCCATGCTGTCGCTGGGCATCCTGATGCCGTTCTTCTTCCTGATCTCGAACATCCTCGGCAATGTCGACGCGACGAAGAAGGTGGGGCAGTTCCTGCCCGACCAAGCCGGCAGCAAGATCATGCAGGTGGTCACGCCGTTCGACGACGACACCCCGTACGGCCCCTGGGGCGGGCTCGGGATCATGGCGCTGTGGGTGCTGGCGGCCCTCGCGGGCGGGTACGCGCTGCTGAAGAAGCGTGACGCCTAGAACCCGTCCGTGAGGTCACGTCGTCCGTTCGGCTGCCCCCCACGGTCAGGTGTCGCACCCCGCGATGTCATCGGGGCATCCGTCCACGTCCGCGGGGTCCTCGGCGTCGAACCGCCAGAGCACCAGGGCGTCGACACCCGGTCCGGCTGCGGGGATGTGCGCCGTGAAGGTGCTGCCGGCGGGCACGGCGAACCGGTCCGCCTCGCGGTCCCCGCAGGTCACGTCCCACTCGCTGTGTGCGGAGCCCCGGGTCAGGGTGAGCGTCAGGGAGCGGGGGCCGGGAGCCTGGCAGGTCACCGCCAGGGTGTGCGGCGCGCCGTCGGCGCTGAGGGTCCAGGTCAGCCCCTCCGACAGGCGGACCATCCCCTCGTCGATGCGCCGGGCTCCCTCGGACTCACCCGCGTCCAGGGCGCTCGCGGCGTCGCGTATCGCGTCTTCCTGGTCCGCTTTGCCCTGCCACGCGGGAGTCTCCGCGGGGCCCGGCCCAGATGCCCCGGCGGTGGTCTCGCCTTCGGGGCCGCTCCCTGCCGGGTGCCGTCAACCGCGCAGCCGGCCGTCAGCGCGACGAGCGAGGCGGTGAGCGTGGCGGCGAGGCGGCCCGTGCGAGTGCGCATGCGACTCCAGTCGTCGGCCGGCGCCGCATCCCTGTGGCGGTGATGCCGGACGTGATCCCTGTCGTGTCCTGTCGGCACAGGGCTGGCGGAAGGCTCTCCGCGCCGGCGCCCCGGTCCGCACTGGACAATACCCGGGCGAAGCGCCACGGATTTTGCCTTGTCTTGAAGGGAACCGTCGACGCCCGGATATCCTCCTAACCCTTACGGGGGCGTGTGCCCCGCTGTCCTGACCATCCGATGGGTGCGGAGCATGATCGAAGCAGTCGGCCTGACCAAGCGCTACGGCGACAAGACCGCTGTGTACAACCTGTCCTTCCAGGTACGGCCCGGCGCCGTGACCGGCTTCCTGGGCCCCAACGGCTCCGGCAAGTCGACCACGATGCGGATGATCCTGGGCCTCGACAACCCGACCTCGGGGACGGTGACGATCGGCGGCCACCCCTACCGGAAGCTGCCGAACGCGGCCCGCCAGGTCGGTGCCCTGCTGGACGCCAAGGCGGTGCACGGCGGCCGGTCCGCCCGCAACCATCTGCTGAGCCTGGCCCAGCTGTCGGGCATCCCGGCCCGCCGGGTCGACGAGGTGCTCGGCGTGGTCGGGTTGCAGGACGTGGCACGGAAGCGGTCCAAGGGGTTCTCCCTCGGCATGGGCCAGCGGCTCGGCATCGCCGCCGCGCTGCTCGGCGATCCACAGGTGCTGCTCTTCGACGAGCCGGTCAACGGCCTCGACCCGGAGGGCATCCTGTGGGTGCGGAACCTGATGAAGGCACTCGCGGCGGAGGGCCGTACGGTCTTCGTCTCCTCCCATCTCATGAGCGAGATGGCGCTGACCGCCGATCACCTCATCGTGATCGGGCGCGGTCAGCTGCTGGCCGACATGAGCGTGAAGGACTTCATCTCGGCCAACTCCGCCGACTTCGCGCGGGTGCGCACCCCCGACACCGAGCCGCAGCTGCGGGAGAAGCTGAGCACCGCGCTGGCCGAGGCGGGCGGGCACGTACTGCCGGAGCAGGACGGCGCGCTGCGCGTCACGGGGCTGCCGCTGCCGCGTATCTCCGACATCGCGCACGAGGCGGGCGTACGGCTGTGGGAGCTGTCGCCGCACCAGGCGTCGCTGGAGGAGGCGTACATGCGGATGACGCAGGGCGCCGTCGACTACCGCTCCACCGTCGACCAGAAGGCCGGCCTCCAACAGCCGCTGCCGCCCGGCATGCAGCCGCCGATGCCGGTGCCGGGTCAGGGCCAGCCCGGCTGGTACGCCCCGCCACCGCCCCAGGGCGGCCCGTACGGCGGTGGGTACGGCGCGCCCGGCGCGGTCCCCGCGGGACAGCCGAACCCGTACGCCCAGCAGGCGGCCCCTGCCACACCCGCGCCGTCGCCGGCCGCTGCCGCCGCCCCTGCCGCGCCGCCGCAGCCCGCCGCCGCACCCGCCGCTCCGCCGGCCGATGCCGCGCCGCAGGGCGCCCCGGCCGCTGCCGCCCCGCTGACCGACGCCGAACCGAAGTCCGAGGACGCCCGATGAGCACCCCGCAGTCCCCCGCTCCGCAGGCCGCGCAGCCCGCCTGGCAGGCGGCGAACCCGTCGTACGGCGGCTACACCTCGCCGATCCCCGTCGTGCGCACCCACCTGGGGCACGCGCTGGCCTCCGAGTGGACGAAGATGCGTTCGGTGCGCTCCACGATGTGGACGCTGGGCGTGTTCGTGTTCCTCGTCGTCGGCATCGGCCTGGCGACGGGCGCCCTGGTCGCGGCCAACACCTCCGAGGGCGACCTGGACGGCGAGAACGCGCTGTCGCTGGGCTTCTTCGGGCTGCTGCTCGGCAGCATGTGCATCATCACCCTGGGTGTGCTGACGACGGCGTCCGAGTACGGCACCGGCATGATCCGCACGACGATGGTGGCGTGCCCCTCGCGCGGGCGGGTGCTCACGGCGAAGGCGATCGTCTTCTTCCTGGTGGCGTTCACGGTGACGCTGGTGTCGGCGTCGTTCGTCGCGTTCGCGCAGGTCGCCATGGTCGGCCACGCCGACGACCCGACGGGCTCGGAGCTGTTCAAGGCGACGGTCGGGGTGTCCCTGTACATCGCGCTGCTCGGGCTGCTGTCGCTGGTGATCGGCTCGGTGATCCGGCACTCGGCGGGCGCGATCACCATCATGATCGGTCTGGTGCTGGCACCGCTGGTGATGGCGCTGTTCATGTTCGCGGAGTCGCTGCAGGACCTGCGGCAGGCGCTGTTCGAGTACTCCATCCCGAGCCAGCTCGGCGTCTTCTACGCCTCGTCGCTGACGGACTCCGGCCCGTCCGGCTGGGACCCGCTGTGGATCATGCTCGGGGTGACGGCGGCGGCGTTCGCCGGCGCGTTCGCCCTGCTTCAGAAGCGGGACGTGTAACCAGGGCTAGAACCTGGGCGCGTTACGGGACCGCTGCACCCGCGTGGTGCGGCGGTCCCGTGCGTTCCAGCACGCCTTGTGCCAGTGCCGGCGGTCGTCGACACCCGCGTGGTCGGGCCAGGCCACGACATGCGGCACGCCGTCCGGGATCAGCTGGTCGCAGCCCGGGCAGCGGTACGTCTTGCCCTGGGCGCTCGCCCCGGCGACATGCCGGACGTTCCACATCTCGCCCTGCCACTCCACGCCGGACTGCCAGCCGCCGTAGCGGCCGGGCCGGTCCTCCTCCGCGCTGCGGCCCGATCCACCGGAACCCTTGGGACGGTTGCGACGCGGGGACACGGAACACCTCTCGGAGCTGTACGGGGAGCAGGGACGCCGTCCAGCGTACGCGGCGGACGGCCGCGTCCGGGAGGCGCTCCGGTGCCCGTCGGCGGCTTTTCGACGTCCCTCGCCCCGCCCATTCTCCAGACAATCCGCAAATCCACCCGACAGGCCGTGTCCTCGGCACGTGTCAGACGGTTATGCCGGGCGGGGGAGCTCCGCGTCGGAGCCAGAAGGCAGGACAAGCACATGCGCGTTGGAAGTTTCGTGTTGGCGGCCCAGTTCCCGGGTCAGGGCCAGGGGGAGGCGCTGCACCGTGCGGTCCGCTCCGCCGAGGTCGCCGAGGAGTCAGGGCTGGACTCGGTCTGGCTGGCCGAGCACCATTTCGTGCCGTACGGCACCTGTCCGTCCGCGCTCACACTCGCGGCGTTACTGCTGGGCCGTACCCGGCGCATCAGGGTGGGGACGGCGGTGTGCGTGCTGCCGACGCAGCATCCGGTCGCCGTCGGCGAGCAGGCGGCGCTGCTGCACATGACGAGCGGCGGCCGGTTCTCGCTCGGGGTCGGGCGGGGCGGGCCCTGGGTGGACCTGGAGGTGTTCGGCGCGGGGCTCGCCGCGTACGAGTCGGGGTTCCCCGAATCACTCGATCTGCTGATGCGCTGGCTGCGCGAGCCGGCCGTCGCGGCGGACGGCGAGCGGTACCGCTTCCGTGAAGTGCCCGTCGTACCGCGCCCGTCGGAGGCGCTGACGGAGACCGACGGGCCGGAGGTGGTCGTCGCGTGCACCTCGCCGGGAAGCGTACGGCTGGCCGCGGAGCGGGGACTGCCGATGCTGCTCGGGATGCACATCGGCGACGAGGAGAAGGCGGAGATGGTCGCCCTGTGGCGCGCGTGCGCGCGGGAGGCCGGACGCCCGGAGGACGAGATCCGCACCGCCGCGCATGTCTCCGCGGGTGTCTGCCAGATCGCCGACCGGCGCACCGACGCCGTGGAGACCTTGACGAAGGCAATGCCGGGATGGCTGAAACAGGGCCTCGACGCGCATGTCACGGTCGACGGCCGCGTCCGCCGGATGCGGGACCCGCTGACGTACACCGAACTGCTCTGCGGGCTGCACCCGGTGGGCACGCCGCGGTTGTGCGCCGACCGTCTCGCCGCGACCGGCGAGCGCACCGGTATCTCCCGGTTCGCCCTGCTGGTGGAGGGCTCCGGGGATCTCGCGGCGACGGAGGAGAACGTCCGCCGGCTCGGCGCCGAGGTGCTGCCCCAGTTGCGCTGAACTCCCGTGCCGCGCATGGAGCTTGCCGCTCCGGTACCGACTGCACCTCCCACGTACGGAGCGGCAAGCGAGCGGCTCACTGCTCAGCAGTCCCGCAGTTCCGGAGACTGGTTCAGCAGCTGGCTGCGGACCGAGGTGAAACGCGCGAGCGTCTCGTCGGCGGAGGCGTCTTGCGGGAACACCGCCACACGGTGGCAGTTCTGGAATGCGAGCCGCACACCGAAGTGCCGCTGCAACGCTCCACGGATGGCGTCACTCGCGAGCGCACGCAGGAGCTGACCGCGTGCCTGCTCGTCCGGCGGGGGCGTCTGGTTGTCGGCGAACGCACCGCCGTCCACCTTCAGCTGTGCCACCAGGGAGCTGATCATCTCCCACGCATAGGGCAGGGAGGTCCGGACGCAGTCGACGAAGTCAGCTTCGTCGACCTCGCCTCGCTCGGCCTGTTCGAGTAGGGCCGGTGAGACGTCGAGCGACATGGGTTCTCCTCTCGCACCCCCGCACAGCAGGGGTTGCCGGACAGGGAAAGGGAGTTCGCCATGCCGGAACAACGGACACGCTGCGTGCACACATCGCGACCTCCCGTTCTCTACGGTAGGTCGCGGGCGGTGGCGGCACCAGGAGAATGCCGACATAGAGACTTGTTGTCCGGTACACAATCGGCCATCGCGGAACATGCGTTTTCCTGGGCGAATCGCGTGCACACCGGCCCGTCGAGTAGCGTTGCCGACCATGCGTCTCGTCATTGCCCGATGCTCCGTCGACTACGCGGGCCGGCTCACCGCCCACCTCCCCTCCGCACCCCGTCTGATCCTGGTGAAGGCGGACGGCAGCGTCTCCGTCCACGCGGACGACCGCGCCTACAAGCCCCTCAACTGGATGTCGCCGCCGTGCACGCTGAAGGAGGGCACGGGCGACGAGGAAGGCGTGTGGACCGTCGTCAACAAAGCGGGCGAGAAGCTGATCATCACGATGGAGGAGATCCTCCACGACTCCACGCACGAACTGGGCGTCGACCCGGGCCTGATCAAGGACGGCGTGGAGGCGCACCTTCAGGAGCTGCTCGCGGACCGCATCGAGACGCTCGGCGAGGGTTACACCCTGATCCGCCGCGAGTACATGACGGCGATCGGTCCCGTCGACATCCTCTGCCGGGACGCCGAGGGACAGACCGTGGCGGTCGAGATCAAGCGGCGCGGTGAGATCGACGGCGTGGAGCAGCTCACCCGCTATCTGGAACTGCTCAACCGCGACCCCCATCTCGCCCCGGTCCGCGGCATCTTCGCCGCCCAGGAGATCAAGCCGCAGGCGCGGGTCCTCGCCACGGACCGCGGTATCGGCTGCCACATCCTGGACTACGACGCGCTGCGCGGCATCGAGGACGACAAGCTGCGGCTGTTCTGACCGGGGCCGCGGTGGCACGACCGCCGTGACGCACAGGGCCGGGTCCGTCACGGACCCGGCCCTTTCGGCTGTACGGCGTCCGGTACGGCGGTGACGGCCGTACGGCGATACGGCGCTGCCGCGTCAGATGGCCGACTCGGTGCTGCTGGGGCTGCTGCCGGCGCTCTCCGGGGCGCTCGCCGACATGCTGGTGCTCGGCGAGGAGGTGCCGCCGCCCGTGCTGTCGCCGGGGTCGCCGCCGGTGGTGCCGGTCGTTCCACCAGTGGTGCCGGTCGTTCCACCGGTGGTGCCGGTCGTCGTGCCGCCGTCGGCGGTGCCGCCGTCGGTGCCGCCTTCGGTGGACCCGCCGCCTGTGGTGGTGCCGCCGTTCGTGGTACCACCGGTGGGGCCGGTCGACGTGCCGCCGTCGGCGGTGCCGCCGGTCGTACCGCTCGTCGTTCCGCCGGTGGGGCCTCCGGTCGTGGTGCCGCCCGACGGGCTGCCGCTGGTGGAGCCGCCGGTGGTGCCACTGCTCGTTCCCCCGCCGGGGGTCTTCGTCGGCTTGGGCGAGGAGGACGTGCCGCCGCCCGAGGGGCGGGCGCTCTCCGACGGGCCGGGCGTGTTCCTGGTCGGGGTCGGGTCGTCGGCGGTGCCGTACGTCCCGTCCGGGCCCGGGTCGGTGGGGCGGCTGGTGGCGGTGCCGGTGTCGCCGTTCTCGGTGTCGTCGGCGGGGGCGTCGGCGCCGAGGGCGCCGCCGTCCACGCCCTGACTGGCCGACGGGTCGGTGGCGACCCGGTCGGAGGGGGTCGCGGGGTCGTTGTCGGAGGTGGCGCCGAGCGTGACGACCGTACCGAGCACGGCGACGAGCATCGCGCCCGCTCCGGCCGCGACGAGGTTGCGGCGGGCCAGACCGCGCAGGCCGCCCCGGTCCTCGCGGTCCTCGTCGGCCGGCCGGCGGGTGACGACGGCCGTGACGTCGGTGGAGCGCGGCGGCGCCGGGTACTGCGCGGGCACACCGCCGGGCGGTGACGCCGACTCGTCGTGCCGGGCGTCCGGCACCTCCTCGCCGGTGGTCGCCCCCGTCGGCCCGGTGACGGGCAGGCCGGGTGTGTCGCCGGCGCGGTCGGCGACGAGGGCGAGGGCCCGGCGGCCGGCGACGGTGCCGCGTTTGTCGGCGAGGGCGCCGCGCAGCCCGATGGAGGCCTCCAGTTCGGCGCGGGCCCGGTCGAGCCGGCCGCCGCAGAGGGCGAGGATGCCCAGCTCGTGATGGAAGTAGGCCTGGTCGGCGACCTGCCCGGCGAGGCGGGAGGCCTCCGCGCCGGACCGCAGGGCGCGTTCCCAGGCGCCCCAGTGGAGGCCTGCGGCGAAGGCGGGCGCGGCGGTGCGGGCGAGCTGCACGGCGAGGTCGCCGGCGTCGTCGTCCTCGTCGTCCTCGGGCAGCGCGGTGGCGAGCGGCGCGAGGACGCTCAGCGCGGCGAGGACGGCGTCGGCCTCGGCGCACACCCTCTCGGGTGTGACGGAGGGGTGGCCGGCCCACCAGGTGTAGTGGCGGGCGGCGGTACGGGCCTGCTCGGTGAGGTCGTCGGCGTATCCGGCGGCCTCCAGCTGGGCGATGACCCCGGCGGCGAGCCGGTAGCGGGCGCCGACCGGTGAGACGAGGCCGCAGTCGGCGAGTTCACCGAGGGCGGCGTCGGCGTGGGTGTCGCCGACCAGCGCCGGCAGGTGCGCCTGGTGGGGCACCTCACCGCCGAGGGCGACGGCGAACCGCAGCGTGGCCCGGGCGGAGGCACTGAGCCGGGAGGCGAGCAGCGGCGCGGGCGCGGCGGCCTCGCCGAGGGAGGGCAGGGCGGTGTCCGCCTCGGAGGCGGGGGCGTCGGCGGGCCGGACGTCCTCGAAGACACCGAGGTCCTCGGCGGTCTCGGCGTCGGCGAGCATCCGGTCGCGCTGCCGCAGCAGGGCGCCGGCCTGCACGAACCGCAGCGGCAGCCCCTCGGACTCGAACCACAGGTCGCCCGCCCAGTTGGCCTCGTCCTCGGTGAGGACACGGCCGACGGACCGCTCGATCAGCTCGATGCCGCCGGCCCGGTCCAGGCCGCCGAGGACGACCTCCTCGACACCGGAATCGGCGGAGGGTGCGGGCACATCGGGGGTGGCGGCGAACAGGAAGGCGCACTCGGGGGTCGCCTCCAGCAGTTCGTCCAGGGCGGCGCCGCCGAACTCCAGGTCGTCGACGACGACGACCGCGCCGATCTCCCGGACGAGGGCGAGCAGTTCGTCCTGGTCGGGGCGGTGTCCGGGGGCGGTGTGGACGGCGTACAGCAGGTCGTACAGCAGCTCGCTCGCGGTGCGGTGGAAGCCGCTGAGGCGGACGACGCCGTCGGGGGCGAGGTCGGCGCAGTCCTCGGCGACGAGGTCGAGGAGGCTGGTGCGGCCCGAACCGCCGGGGCCGGTGAGGCGGACGGAACGGCCGCGGGCGAGCAGCCGGACGAGCTGTTCGCGCTCCTCCTGACGGCCGACCAGGCCGAGCACGGGCGAGGCGGGGCCGGGCGGCACGGGCGGCCGGGCGGCTCGGGCCGACTCGGTGCGCTCGGCCGGGGTGGACTTCGCGGGCCGTTCGGGGCGCTCGGCGGGCGGGCACAGCTCGATCTCGCTGCCGTCGACGGGGTTGACGGTGAGCAGGAGATCGCCGGTGACCAGCTGGGCGGTGCGGGCCGGGACGGGCGTCGCGTGCTGGCCGAGGTCGGGTGCGAGGGGGTCCCTGGACGGGCGCGGGCGCGACGGGTGGCCGTCGCTTCCGTGGCCGTGCTCCTCGGGCCCCAGGGTGTTCGGGTCCATAGGTTTCAAGCCCCCCAAAAGCGTTGTGTGGAGTAGCCCCTCCCGGCCTGCCGCACACTGCGCTGTCGCTTCTGGTCCGGTGCCCGCACGAGGGTTGCGGGCGGCGGGCAGACGAACCGTAAACCTTCGCTCAGTATCTCCGACAGTCCGGGGTACCGGGCAGTCCGAGACATCACAGTCTCGTGAGGATTGCGTGTGAGGGGCGCTTTTCGCCGGTCTCGGGCGGGGCCTGGGCTCCCCCGCGCGCCGGGGGTCACACCCGGGGCAGGGAGTCCACGGCGAGGCCGCCCTCGATGGCGAGGATGCGATGCAGCCGGGTCGCGACCAGCAGGCGCTGCATCTGCGGCGGTACGCCGCGCAGCACGAGCCGCCGGCCGCAGCGGCCGGCGCGGCGGTGGACGCCCATGATGACGCCGAGTCCGGTGGCGTCCCAGGAGTCCAGTTCGGACAGGTCGAGCACCAGGTCGCCGACGCCGTCGTCGACGGCCGAGTGCAGGACCGTACGGGCGTCCGCCGCGCTGCGGACGTCGAGGCGGCCCCCGACGACCAGCTCGACGTGGTCGCCCCTGATGTGCATATGCGCTCCCCGAGAGTGCGGTGGCGTACGACTTGACGGTGGCTGTGCAACTTCTGACTGCGTCGAGGGCAATCGGGTTGCTGCCTGTAAGCGAACCGATACCCAATTCACCCTGAAGGGTGATCCGGGGTGGCGGTCGCCGGGATCAGTAGGTGTAGAAGCCCTGCCCGCTCTTGCGGCCGATGTCACCGGCGTCAACCATCCGGCGCATCAGCTCGGGCGGGGCGAACTTCTCGTCCTGGGTCTCGGTGTAGATGTTGCCGGTGGCGTGCAGCAGGATGTCCACGCCGGTGAGGTCGGCGGTGGCCAGCGGGCCCATGGCGTGGCCGAAGCCGAGCTTGCAGGCGAGGTCGATGTCCTCGGCGGTGGCGACACCGGACTCGTAGAGCTTGGTGGCCTCGACGACGAGCGCGGAGATGAGACGGGTCGTCACGAACCCGGCGACGTCACGGTTGACGACGATGCAGGTCTTGCCGACGGACTCGGCGAAGGCGCGGGCGGCGGCGAGCGTCTCGTCGCTGGTCTTGTAGCCGCGGACCAGCTCGACGAGCTGCATCATCGGCACGGGCGAGAAGAAGTGGACGCCGACGACACGTTCGGGGCGCTCCGTCACCGCCGCGATCTTGGTGATGGGGATGGCGGAGGTGTTGGAGGCGAGCACGGTGTCCTCGCGCACGATCTTGTCCAGCGTGCGGAAGATCTCGTGCTTCACCTCCAGCTTCTCGAAGACGGCCTCGACGACGATGTCGGCGTCGGCGGCGGCGTCGAGGTCGGTGGTGGCGGTGATGCGGCCGAGGGCGGCCTCGGCGTCCTCCGCGGCCAGCTTGCCCTTGCCGACGAACTTGTCGTACGAGGCCTTGATGCCGTCGGTGCCGCGGCGCAGCGCCTCGTCGGTGACGTCGCGCAGGACGACGTCCCAGCCCGCCTGGGCGGAGACCTGTGCGATGCCGGATCCCATGAGGCCGGCGCCGATGACGGCAAGTTTGCGTGCCACTCCCACTCCCCTGGTTCGCCCTCTGTTTCACTGTGTTCTCGGGCGGACACTAGCGGTCGTGAGGCCGGGTGCGGCGGCGTTAGTAACGCGTCTCACGTCTCACGGCATGAGACACCGATCACGTCAACTCCCGCCGAGTCAAACCTTCCCGACTGCCCGTCTTGTCCCCGCCCCGGAACACACCCCAGAGGGGGGTGGGTCGCGCCCCCCGGCGCTGACGGAGTGCCTCCCCCGGAGGGGGCGGGCGCCCGCGCCCCCATCGCCCAGCGGCACGACTGCCCGCAGCTACGCGAGCACGCGCCCCGCCGCTGCGCCGCCTGCTACCTGTATGTGCGACGGCGGACAGCCGCCCGCGGCGGGGAGGGGGCGTGCCGGGGGGGTGCCCGCCCGCAGCGTGCGGCGAAAACGCCCGGCACGAAGGTGAGGCACAGAGCGTCGCACCGAGGACGGACACCCCCCGGCGCGCACCCGACCCACCCACCACGAGCAGGCGCAACCGCAACCACGCACCACCCGCACAGGCCGCCGCAGGCACTCAGGGGCGCGGGGAACTGCGCGAGAACCCCCCACCGGCCCGCAGGTGAAACACGATGGCCCCGCCAAAACAGGGGCGCGGGGAACTGCGCAACCACCCCCCATGCCCCCGCTCGCGTCGGCCGGCCGGAACGGCACCGCACCGCACCCCGATGCGACAAGATCCAAACGGCACGGCCTAGGCTGACCACATGGTCAACCTGACGCGCATCTACACCCGGACCGGCGACAAGGGCACCACCGCCCTCGGCGACATGAGCCGGGTCGCCAAGACCGATCTGCGGATCTCCGCGTACGCCGACGCCAACGAGGCGAACGCGGTGATCGGCACCGCCCTCGCCCTGGGGAACCTGGACGAGGAGGTCGCGAAGGTCCTCGCCCGCGTCCAGAACGATCTGTTCGACGTGGGCGCGGACCTGTCCACCCCGGTCGTGGAGAACCCCGAGTACCCGCCGCTGCGGGTCGAACAGTTCTACATCGACCGGCTGGAGGAGGACTGCGACCGGTTCAACGCCCAGCTGGAGAAGCTGCGTTCCTTCATCCTGCCGGGCGGCACCCCCGGCGCCGCCCTGCTCCATCAGGCCTGTACGGTCGTCCGCCGCGCCGAACGCTCCACGTGGGCGGCGCTGGAGGTGCACGGCGAGACCATGAACCCGCTGACGGCGACGTACCTGAACCGGCTGTCAGACCTGCTGTTCATCCTGGCGCGGATCGCCAACAAGGCCGTCGGGGACGTGCTGTGGGTCCCGGGCGGGGAACGCTGACCGCCCGGACGTCCCGGCCGGGGGCTGCCCCGGCCCCGCGAACCGCCCCGACGCCCCGTGCGGGACCTTCCCCGGCC
>NZ_JALLGL010000479.1 GCF_023072675.1 Streptomyces sp. XM83C | reverse complement strand
TGCAGCGTAGTCTCGTGGGCTCGGAGATGGGTAAAAGAGACAGCCCCCCGCCCCCGCGCGGCACGCAGTGCCGGGCATCAGGGTGGAAACCGGCATCGTGTGACAGGTATCACCGCTCACGTGTGAGATGCGATTTAGAGAGGTCCGCCCCACGGCGATAACCTGCGAGACGGACATGCCGCGCGCTCGGACACCGTGTGCGCCTCCCTTGTGACAAGCGGACGTCACGTTGCCCTTCGCGGCACGCCCACGCATCCAACGAACCGCGAGATCACTGATAGGGACGGAAGCGCGTGGACCTGTTCGAGTACCAGGCGAGGGACCTCTTCGCCAAGCACGATGTACCGGTGCTGGCCGGTGAAGTCATCGACACGCCTGAGGCGGCGCGCGAGATCACCGAGCGTCTGGGCGGCAAGTCCGTCGTCAAGGCGCAGGTGAAGGTCGGTGGTCGCGGCAAGGCCGGCGGTGTCAAGCTCGCCGCCACCCCGGACGAGGCCGTCGCCCGCGCGACGGACATCCTCGGCATGGACATCAAGGGCCACACGGTCCAC
Organism: Streptomyces sp. XM83C; assembly: GCF_023072675.1. Taxonomy (GTDB): domain Bacteria; phylum Actinomycetota; class Actinomycetes; order Streptomycetales; family Streptomycetaceae; genus Streptomyces; species Streptomyces thermocoprophilus. The sequence goes on along the minus strand of NZ_JALLGL010000479.1, from coordinate 2,465 downwards.
AAGGTCATGATCGCCGAGACCGCTCCGGAGATCGTCGAGGAGTACTACGTCTCCTTCCTCCTCGACCGTGCGAACCGCACCTTCCTCTCCATCGCCTCCGTCGAGGGCGGCATGGAGATCGAAGAGGTGGCGGCCACCCGCCCCGAGGCCGTCGCCAAGATCGCGATCGACGCCATCGACGGTGTGGACGAGGCCAAGGCCCGCGAGATCGTCGAGGCCGCCAAGTTCCCGGCCGAGGTCGCCGACAAGGTCGTGAACGTCCTCGTGAAGCTGTGGGACGTCTTCATCAAGGAAGACGCCCTGCTGGTCGAGGTCAACCCGCTGGCCAAGGTCGCCTCCGGCGAGGTCATCGCCCTCGACGGCAAGGTGTCCCTCGACGACAACGCCGAGTTCCGTCACCCCGACTTCGAGGCGCTCCACGACAAGGCCGCCGCCAACCCGCTCGAGGCGGCAGCCAAGGAGAAGGGCCTCAACTACGTCAAGCTCGACGGCGAGGTCGGCATCATCGGCAACGGCGCGGGTCTCGTCATGAGCACCCTGGACGTCGTCGCGTACGCCGGTGAGAACCACAACGGCGTCAAGCCCGCCAACTTCCTCGACATCGGCGGCGGCGCCTCCGCCGAGGTCATGGCGAACGGCCTGGAGATCATCCTCGGCGACCCGGACGTCAAGTCCGTCTTCGTCAACGTGTTCGGTGGCATCACCGCCTGCGACGCCGTCGCGAACGGTATCGTCCAGGCCCTGGAGCTGCTGGAGAGCAAGGGCGAGGAAGTCACCAAGCCGCTGGTCGTCCGTCTCGACGGCAACAACGCCGAGCTGGGCCGGAAGATCCTCGACGACCGCAACCACCCGCTCGTGCAGCGTGTGGACACCATGGACGGCGCGGCCGACAAGGCCGCCGAGCTGGCTGCTGCCGCGAAGTAAGGGACGAGGTCACAGAACACCATGGCTATCTTCCTCACCAAGGAATCCAAGGTCATCGTCCAGGGCATGACCGGCTCCGAGGGCCAGAAGCACACCAAGCGCATGCTGGCGTCCGGCACCAACATCGTCGGCGGCGTGAACCCGCGCAAGGCCGGCCAGACGGTCGACTTCGACGGCACCGAGGTACCGGTCTTCGGCTCCGTCAAGGAGGCCATCGACAAGACGGGCGCCGACGTCACGGTCATCTTCGTCCCGGAGAAGTTCACCAAGGACGCGGTCGTCGAGGCCATCGACGCCGAGATCCCGCTCGCCGTCGTCATCACCGAGGGCGTCGCCGTGCACGACACGGCGTCCTTCTGGGCGTACGCCGGCAAGAAGGGCAACAAGACCCGCATCATCGGCCCGAACTGCCCCGGCCTGATCACCCCCGGCCAGTCGAACGCCGGCATCATCCCGGCCGACATCACCAAGCCGGGCCGTATCGGCCTGGTGTCGAAGTCCGGCACGCTGACGTACCAGATGATGTACGAGCTGCGTGACATCGGCTTCTCCACCTGCGTCGGTATCGGCGGTGACCCGATCATCGGCACCACGCACATCGACGCGCTGAAGGCGTTCCAGGACGACCCCGACACCGACCTGATCGTGATGATCGGTGAGATCGGCGGCGACGCCGAGGAGCGGGCCGCGGCCTTCATCAAGGACAACGTGACCAAGCCGGTCGTCGGCTACGTCGCGGGCTTCACCGCGCCCGAGGGCAAGACCATGGGCCACGCCGGCGCCATCGTCTCCGGCTCCTCCGGCACCGCACAGGCCAAGAAGGAGGCCCTCGAGGCCGCCGGCGTCAAGGTCGGCAAGACGCCGACCGAGACGGCCAAGCTGGCCCGCGAGATCCTCGCCGGCTGAGCGGCCACAGCCTGAACGCGCCGGTGGGCCCGTTCCCCGCGAGGGGGCGGGCCCACCGCCGTATGCACGGCCCCGGCTCACTCGGCGCGCGGCACGAGCCGCGGCGGACCCTTGACCGTCTCACCGCGGAGCTTGGCCCGCAGCGCGACCTCCTCCGCCGACAGCGGGCCCGGCGCCGACTTCGGCGGGACGCCGCGCACCGCCTCACCGGGCGGCACCGGCGGCTCGTACCGTGTGGGCGCCGTCCGCAGCGTCAGGGCCGTCGCGCCGACCAGGGCGACCGTGAAGGCGATCGCCGCCCGCGTCCAGAAACGGGCACGGCGTTCGCTGCCGAAGCGCACGACGGGCGGTTTCGGGGCGCGCAGCCGTTCGGCGGAGGCCAGCGCTGTCAGCCGCCGGTGCAGTTCCGCCGGGTCGGAAAGCTCCGGCAGCCGGGCGGCGACGGCTTCCCGGGCGTGCAGCAGACGGCCCGCAGCGGCGGGCGTGCTCGCCTCCGTCTCCGCGGCGGTCTCCGGCAGGCCGAGGCCGACACCGTCGTGCAGGAGCAGGGTGCGCCGGTACGAAGGCGGCAGATCCATCAGTACGTCCATCAGCACCCGGTCGGCGGGCGCGGCCGGGTGCTGATGGACGTACTG
>NZ_JALLGL010000478.1 GCF_023072675.1 Streptomyces sp. XM83C | reverse complement strand
CACAGACACCATCACGCACCTCCAGCACGCCACCTCCACGGACGCACCGGACCTACCTCACCCACCCCGAAACTATGCCTGACCAGCACAAACCCAGCCTCACACTCGGTTTCGAGAAGCCCTCTGACTCCAAGCCGGAAGTTCTGCTTTGCGGCGAATGTGTCCCCGGCAGCAACACAAACCGCGGACCCGTGCAACCCGCTGACAGTGCCTGTGGCAGAGCAACTGACGTTTCCGTGGCAGCCGCCAGCGGTTCTGACCGCTGGCGGCTCAGTGGACTCGTGGGCCGGGGCTTCCGACGAATACATCATCCATCTCACTACTCTTAGTAGTGTAACGGATACGTTACTCGCTGAAGGGGAGGTCTGGATGACGCAGGAACAGGCTCGCACCGCTACCGATACGCCTGCTGAAGGCGATAGGAGCCGCAGCCACCTCGACTACCGCCCAAGCAGTGCGGCCCTGGCAGCCGCCGAGGCAGCGCGCACACAACTGGCGGCGTCCGGCGCAGAGGTGTGGGTCGATCCGCATTGGTGGGGTTTCGAGGTCTACCTCAACGCTGTCGCTGCCGAGGATGCCGAGGAGTGGGCCGGCTACATCGGAGAGATCGTCGGGGCGGCCCTGCCGTCACCGCTGGGCGAGATCACGGAGGTGGTGTGCAAGCTCAAGGGACTGCTGATCCGAGAGGTCGGCAAGACGTGGGGGTGCAAGCTCGTCTCCCCCTGGATCGCCCCGGGCATGCTCGTGCCCGTCTCGCTGCGGCCCTCGGAAGACACGAGCCTGTGGTGGACCGTCATGACTCCCGGCGAGGGCTGGAACGAAGACCAGAGGTTCACCGCTCATCACAGCGGCTCCAACCCAGCCCTGGCCGAGTTCAACGGCAAGTTGTACCTCGTTCACCGCGGCTTCAGCAGCCCGCACGACGACCTGTGGTGGGCGGTCTACGACCCGGAAACGGGCTGGAGCGAGGACAACCGCTTCACCAGGCACATGACATCGGCCGGACCCGCGCTGGCGACGTTCAACGGGAAACTGCACTGCGTGCACAAAGGTGTGGGCGACGACAAGCGACTCTTCCACACCACCTTCAACGGCACCTCCTGGAGCCCGGACACGCCACTGCCCTACCAGAGCACCACCGGACCGGCTCTGGCGGTCTACAACGGACGGCTGCACCTGGTCCACAAGTCCGGCAACAACAACGAAATGTGGCATGCCACCTACGACGGCTCCCAGTGGAGCGCCGACACCAGGATGCCTGCCCATATGACCTCCGCCAACCCGGCTCTGGCGGTCTACCAGGGACGGCTGCACCTGGTCCACAAGTCCGGCAACAACAGTGAGCTCTGGCACGCCACCTACGACGGCTCCCGGTGGAGCACCGACACCAGGCTGCCCGCCCACGAGAGTCTGGAAGGCCCCGGCCTTGCGGTACTCGGCGACAAGCTCTACTGCATCCACCGCGGCTACGGCGGAAGCGACCAGTTCCTGTGGTGGAGCCACTACAACGGCGTCTCCTGGAGCGCCGACCAGAAGATCGGTGACCACGAAAGCGGCGCTGGCCCCGCGGTCATCAACTACCGGGACAAAAACGCGGCCGGTGAGCAGCTCTTGGTCGTCCACCGCGGCTACGGTAAACGCGCCGCCGGCACAGACACGGCCGAGATGGAAGCCCTCCTTGCTCAAGAGCAGCGCGAGAACGGTGAACCGCCCCTCACCTGACCTCGGACGCCAGGGACAGCGCCGAACTGGAACCAAGCCGTCACCCTCTGACAGGAAGTCACCGTGCATAAAAAATTTGGTTCTCTGAGTAGTTGTTCGCTGAGTCGTCGGGTGGCGGCAAGCGTCCTGGCGTGCGGCGCCGCGCTGACCGCCGCCTTGTGGGCTCCGCCGCCCGCGGGGGCCGTCGTGGGCGGGCAAGAACCGGTGCCGTTCAGTCGGCCCGCCATGGTCGCCATCACCGACCGCGGCTCCTTGGTCTGCGGCGGGACGCAGCTGGCACCCGACTGGGTACTCACCGCCGCACACTGCGTCCCCCGGCAACTGAACGTGCTTGCCATCCGCGTGCACCGGCACGACCTGCGCAAAACAGATGCAGCTGAGGGCGGCGTGACGCGCAGAGTGGACCGCAGCGTGATCCACCCGGCCTACAACCCCCAGAACCTGGCCAACGACGTCGCTCTGCTGCATCTGCCGGAGAAGGTGCCCCCGGCCGACACCCCAACGGTCGTGCTGGGCCCGGCGCCCGGTGCCGGCGAGCAGGTCGACATCCCGGGCTGGGGCGCAGTAACGGAAGGCGGCGGCCGCTCGCCGGTACTCCGGCACGTGCAGGCCACCGTCACCGCCCCCGCCACCTGCACAGCCGCCTACCGGGACTCCGGCATCGACATCCGCCCCGAAAGCCAGCTGTGCACGGCAGGGAGGTCTTTGTCCGGCGGCATCAGGGAAGGAACGTGCTCGGGAGACGACGGCGGACCCGTCTTCGCCATCGGCTCGGACAGGGCCGTCCTGGTTGGCGTCAACTCGTTCGCCTCCAAGTGCGGTGACCCCCACCATCCGGACGTCGCCACGAGGATCAGCGCCTACGTGAACTGGATCCGAGCGAACATGACCGCTACCTAGGAGCTGGCCCGAGACCCGGAGCAGCCATCGCTGCGACTCGTCGAGGTGCAGCGGAGCGTCGCCGTGGCGAACCCGTGCGGGTGTGACGAAACCGCACGGGGCTGGGCGGCGAGTGCCGGCTTGAGGCTGTCGCCGAGCCGGCGCTCGCCCGCAGTGATGTCTGCTGAACGCCGTCCAGTCTCATGGTCAGGGCCTCGATCGGCCTGTCGGTGACCGGCGTGCCGTCGAGGCGTCGGTTGCCTTCTGCCGGGCTGTACGCAGCAGACGATGGGGTGAGGCTTCCTAACGAGCTCGTGCACGGTAGGCGGTGAGGCGTCGAGGATGGCGGCGGGGCTCGGTGTTCACATCTGCCGCGCCGACGTCAGGTCCGCAGTCTGCTGGTGGGACAGCAGGGCGGCGACGGCCTGGA
>NZ_JALLGL010000477.1 GCF_023072675.1 Streptomyces sp. XM83C | reverse complement strand
GACCCCCGCAGCACCCCCGCGAACCGGCGCGTGGCCCCCAGCCACTCGGTCCCGGTGAGCACTTCCCGCAGCAGCGCGACCCGTACGGCGTCCATGGCGTCGCATCCTGCCGCACCCGGCCCCGCCGCACGCCCCGTTCGCACCGGATTCGCCCGACGTGGGGAACCGGCCGGGCCCCGCCCCGGGCACCCGGCCGGACGTAGAGTCGGCGCATGACCTCATCCGACAGTGCACAGACCCCCGCCAAGGCGCCCGCCAAGGACCCCTGGGATCTCCCCGACGTCTCCGGACTCGTCGTCGGCGTGCTCGGCGGGACCGGGCCGCAGGGCAAGGGCCTCGCCTACCGGTTCGCCAAGGCCGGACAGAAGGTGATCATCGGCTCGCGTGCCGCCGAGCGCGCCGAGGCCGCCGCCGCGGAACTCGGCCACGGCATCGAGGGGGCCGACAACGCCGAATGCGCCCGCCGCAGCGACATCGTCATCGTCGCCGTGCCGTGGGACGGGCACGGCAAGACCCTGGAGTCGCTGCGCGAGGAACTCGCCGGCAAGCTCGTCGTCGACTGCGTCAACCCGCTCGGCTTCGACAAGAAGGGCGCCTACGCGCTCAAGCCGGAGGAGGGCAGCGCGGCGCAGCAGGCCGCGGCCCTGCTGCCGGAGTCGCGGGTCACCGCCGCCTTCCACCATCTGTCCGCGGTCCTCCTCCAGGACCCGGACATCGACGAGATCGACACCGATGTGATGGTCCTCGGCGAGGAACGCGCCGACGTGGAGATCGTCCAGGCCCTCGCCGGCCGCATCCCCGGCATGCGGGGCATCTTCGCCGGGCGGCTGCGCAACGCCCACCAGGTGGAGTCCCTCGTCGCCAACCTGATCTCCGTCAACCGCCGCTACAAGGCACACGCGGGGCTCCGGATCACGGACGTATGACCGCATGGGGGACACTGGGGTGCGACAGCGTCCGCAGTGTCCCCCGACAGGAGCCGACCGACATGCCCCGTCTCGCCCTCTACCCGCTGATCGCCTGCGTCCTCGCCGTCGTCGCGGCCGTGATCTCGTTCGTCCAGGGCAACTGGATGGGGATCGTGTGGGTGCTGCTCGCGGGGCTCGCGTCCAATGTGACCTGGTACTACATCAAGCGGGACCGGGCCGGTAAGGCAGCCGCCGCGGCCGGGTCCGGGGCCGGGCGCGCGGCCTGAGCCGGCCCGTCCCGTCCCGGCGGTCCTCGCGCCGGCGGTCAGGACGCGGCCGTGCAGATCTCGTTCGTGCCGCGCCAGAAGCGGAACAGGTCGTAACCGCAGTACGTGTCGAAGTCGCTGATGCCGAGCCCTTTCAGGATCGCGTCGACCGCGTCGAAGAACGCCCCGTTGATCGCCGGGACCCACAGCACCGCGAACACGAACAGCAGACCGAACGGGGCGAACGGCTCCACCTGCCGGCGCACCTCGTACGACAGCCACGGCTCGATCACGCCGTAACCGTCCAGGCCAGGCACCGGCAGGAAGTTCAGGATGGCCGCCGTGACCTGGAGCAGCGCCAGGAACGCCAGCGCGTACCGGAACTCCGCCGGGACGCCGTCCAGCGCGTCCAGCCAGAACGGCGCCGTGCACACCGCCGCGAACAGCACGTTCGTCAGCGGGCCCGCCGCCGAGATCAGGCTGTGCCTCCAGCGGCCCCGGATCCGGCTCCGCTCGATGAACACCGCACCACCCGGCAGACCGATACCGCCCATGATCACGAAGACGACCGGCAGCACGATGCTGAGCAGCGCGTGCGTGTACTTCATCGGATTGAGCGTCAGATAGCCTTTCGCCCCGACCGTGATGTCCCCGCTGTGCAGGGCGGTGCGCGCGTGCGCGTACTCGTGCAGGCACAGGGAGACGACCCAGGCGGCCGTCACGAACAGGAACACCGCGAGGCCGGGCTGCTCGGCGAACCCGGTCCAGGTGGCCCAGCCCGTCACCGCCGTCACGGCCAGGATCCCCACGAAGACAGGACTGATCCTGCGGTCGCTGTGGCGGGCGGCGGTCGTGGTCATCGGGCTCCCCTGCTCCTCGTACGCGCGTCGGACACGCGGGACTGCCCGACCGTACCCGGCTCGGACCGAAAACGTCTCGCGTCCGGCCGCCGGTTCCCGCAAGGTGGGCCCGGACCGGCAGGCCGCCGCCCCGTGACCCGACCCGGCCCCCCTCCAGCCCGACCGACGGAGACAATGAACCCGTGCGCTACCGCATCCTCGGCACCACCCAGGCGTTCCGACCCGACGGCACGGCCGTCACGCTCGGCGGGGCACGGCTGCGCTCCCTGCTGACCGTGCTGGCCCTGCGCGCCGGACGGACCGTACCGACGGGGCTGCTGGTGGAGGAGGTGTGGGCCGGGGACCCGCCCGCTGACGCCACCGGCGCGCTGCAGGCGCTGATCGGGCGGCTGCGCCGGGCCCTCGGCGCCGACGCGGTGCTCTCCGCCGAGGGCGGCTACCGGCTGGCCGCCGCCCCCGACGACATCGACCTGCACCGCTTCGAACGCCTCACCGCCGACGGCCTGCGCGCCCTCGCCGACGGCGACGCCGCGAAAGCCGCCGCCGTGCTGGAGGACGCCCTCGCCCTGTGGGAGGGGCCCTGCCTCGCCGACCTGCCCTCCCGTGCCGCCGAGGCCGCCCGCTGGGAGACACGGCTGCTGGACGCCCGGCGCGGACGCCTCACCGCCCTGCTCGGCCTCGGCCGGGCCGACGAGGCGCTGCCCGAACTGACCGCGCTGTGCGACGCCCACCCCCTCGACGAGCCGTTGCAGGTGCTGCGCCTGCGTGCCCTGCACGCCACCGGCCGCACCGCGGAGGCCCTCGCCGCGTACGACGCCGTACGGCGGCTGCTGGCCGACCGGCTCGGCTCCGACCCGGGGCCCGCCCTGCGCGCCCTGCACGGCGAACTGCTGACGGCGGGCACAGCCGGGCCCACGGCCACGTCCACGGCCTCTCCCGCCGGTGCCGGCCCCGTCGGGAGAAGCCCGGCCGGCCCCGCCGCCGCGCCGTACCGCGCTGCCGTCACGCCCCCGCACGCCCCCGCCGC
>NZ_JALLGL010000476.1 GCF_023072675.1 Streptomyces sp. XM83C | reverse complement strand
CGGCGGGAGGGGGCGGTCCGGCTGAGGGTTCCGGCTCGGCCGGGCGTGCAGGTCCGGCCGGCCGGCCGTCCGGGTTCGGGTTCGGGTTCGGGTTCGGCTGAGCGTGCGGGTCCGGGCGGCCGTTCGGGCCCGGCCGGCCGCTTCGATACGGCCGAGAGCGACCGCACCGCCGACCCCGACCGCCCCGGCGGCGGCACCGGCCACCGCCCCGACAGTCCCGGCACCGACCGCCCCTCACCCTCCCCGGGAGCCCGCCCATGAGCAGCAGCCCGCTCCGCCTGGTCCGCGCCGCGCCCGCGACGCCGTACACCTTCACCTTCGACGGCCGCACCCTCACCGCCCTGCCCGGCCAGACCCTGGCCGCCGCCCTCTGGGCCGCCGGAATCCTGTCCTGGCGCACCACCCGGCACAGCGGGGCGCCGCGCGGTGCGTTCTGCGGCATCGGCGTCTGCCACGACTGCCTTGCCACCGTCAACGGCCGCCCCAACCAGCGCGCCTGCCTCGTCGCCGTACAGGACGGTGACGTCGTCACCACACAGGCCGGGACCGGGCACGCCGGGCTCGCGGAGGGGACGGGGGCCGGCGGAGCCGGCGCGTGCGGGGACGGGCAGGCCCAGAAAGCCGACACGGCCGAGAGCGCCGACACGGCCGCGAGAGCCCACACCGCCGAAGAGCACCCGGGCCACCCCGACGCCCCAGGCGGACAGGAGGCACGCCGCGTATGAGCGCACCCGTCGATCTCGCCGTGGTGGGCGCCGGTCCCGCCGGGCTCGCCGCCGCCGTACGGGCCGCCGGACTCGGCCTGACCGTGACCCTGCTGGACGCCGGGGAGCGGCCCGGCGGCCAGTTCCACCGGCACCCGGCGCCCGGCCTGCACGCCGCCCGGCCGCAGGCCCCGCACCACGGCCGACGGCACTTCGCCCGGCGGCTGCGGCAGTTGGAGACGGACGGCACGACCTGGCTTCCCCGCCACCACGTGTGGACCGTCGCCCGAGCGCACGACGGATGGCTTCTGCACGCCGTCGCCGGCCCCCGCGACACGCCCGCCACCGTCCACGCACGCGCCGTCCTGCTCGCCACCGGCGCACACGAACGCCAACTGCCCTTCCCCGGCTGGACCCTGCCCGGAGTCGTCGGCGCCGGAGGGGCGCAGGCCATGCTGAAGTCCGGGCTCGTACTGCCCGGCCGGCGCGTCGTCGTCGCCGGCAGCGGGCCGCTGCTGCTCGCCGTCGCCGCGTCCCTCGGCGCCGCCGGCGCACGCGTCCCCGCCGTCGTCGAAGCCGCCGACTACCGCAGCTACGCCCGCTCCCTGCCGGTCCTGCTGCACACCCCCGGCAAACTCGCCGAAGGCGCCCGCCACGGCGCCGCCCTGCTGCGCCGCACCACCCGGCTGCTCACCCGGCACGCCGTCACCGCCGCCCACGGCACCGACCGGGTCGAAGCGGTCACCGTCAGCCGCCTCGACCCCGCCTGGCTGCCCGTGCCCGGCACCGGCCGGCGCATCCCCTGCGACGCGCTCGCCGTCGGCCACGGCCTCGTCCCGCAGCTCGAACTCGCCGTGGGCCTCGGCTGCGCCACCCGCCGCACCGCCGACGACACCCACGCCGTCGTCGTCGACACCGACCAGGCCACCACCGTGCCCGGCATCTGGGCCGCCGGGGAGTCCTGCGGCATCGGCGGCGCCGACCTCGCCGTCACCGAGGGCGAGATCGCCGCCGACGCCGTCGCCCGCGCCCTGCACGGCGTCCCCGCCGACCCGCACCGCCGCAGCGCCCTCATCCGCCGCCGGGCCCGGCTGCGGGACTTCGCCGACACCATGGCCGCCGCCCACCGGCCCGGCCCCGGCTGGGCCGCCTGGCTCGACGACACCACCGAGGTGTGCCGCTGCGAGGAGGTCACCGCCGGCCGCGTCCGGCAGGCCGTCACCGAGTACGGCGCCCACGACACCCGTACCGCCAAACTGCTCACCCGCGCCGGCATGGGCTGGTGCCAGGGCCGAATGTGCGCCCAGGCCGTCGCCCTGCTCACCGAAGGCGCACCCGCCGTCGAACGACGGCCCCTGTCCTGCCCCGTACCCCTGCGCCACCTCGCCGAACTGCCCCGCCCAGATGAGGAGTCGGAAGCATGACCCACCCCGGCACCACCAGCGCACCCACCGGCCCCGGAACCGACGGCCGCGCCCGCCCCTGGCACGGCGTCATGGTCGCCACCGCCCTCCCCCTCCGCGCCGACCTGGGCATCGACTACGACGCCTACGCCGCCCACGTCACCCGCCTCGTCGACGCCGGCTGCGACGGCGTCGTACCCAACGGCTCCCTCGGCGAGTACCAGACCCTCACCGACGACGAACGCGCCCGCGTCGTCCGCGTCGCCGTCGAAGCCGCCGGCGACGGCGCCCGCGTCATGCCCGGCGTGTCCGCGTACGGCAGCGCCGAGGCCCGCCGCTGGGCCGAACACGCCGCCGAGGCCGGATGCCGCTCCGTCCTGCTGCTGCCGCCCAACGCCTACCGCGCCGACGAGCAGGCGGTACGCGCCCACTACGCCGAGGTCGCCCGGGCCGGCCTGCCCGTCGTCGCCTACAACAACCCGTACGACACGAAAGTCGATCTCACACCCGCCCTGCTCGCCCGGCTGCACGGCGACGGACACATCGTCGCCGTCAAGGAGTTCAGCGGCGACGTCCGCCGCGCCTACGAGATCGCCGAACTCGCCCCCGGCCTCGACCTCCTCATCGGCGCCGACGACGTCCTCCTCGAACTCGCGCTCGCCGGAGCCGTCGGCTGGATCGCCGGCTACCCCAACGCGCTGCCGCACGCGTGCGTGGAGCTGTACCGGGCGGCCGTCACACGGGACCTGGAGCTGGCGCTGCCGCTGTACCGGGCACTGCACCCGCTGCTGCGGTGGGACTCCCGCACCGAGTTCGTACAGGCCATCAAGATGTCCATGGACCTCGCCGGACTCCCCGGCGGCCCCACCAGGCCACCCCGCGCCCCGCTCGGAGAGGCGGAGGCGGCGGCCGTACGGGCCGCCACCGAGAAGGTGCTCGCCGAGGGGCTGGGGGAGCCACTGCGGGC
>NZ_JALLGL010000475.1 GCF_023072675.1 Streptomyces sp. XM83C | reverse complement strand
GGCAAGTGGCCCGTGGCGTACGGGAGTCGGGACGTCGTACGCCGGGCCCGGGACCGGGGCCGCCGCGGGCTCGGGGTGGGGTCGCCGTCGACGGTCGGGCGCACACCGGGGTGAACGGTCCGGTGCGCGCCCGGAGGTGAGGGGGTGTCAGCTCGTGGCGCCGGCCTGTTCGGCGTCGCCGGGGCGGGCGTCGCGCAGCAGGCAGGTCAGGCGGGCGGTGCAGACGCGGCGGTCCTGTTCGTCGCTGATGACGATCTCGTACGTGGCGGTGGTGCGGCCGCGGTGGACGGGGGTGGCGACGCCGGTGACGATGCCGGAGCGTACGCCGCGGTGGTGGGTGCAGTTGAGGTCGACACCGACGGCGATCTTGGTGGTGCCGCCGTGGAGCATGGAGCCGACGGAGCCGAGGGTCTCGGCGAGGACGGCGGAGGCGCCGCCGTGGAGGAGGCCGTAGGGCTGGGTGTTGCCTTCGACGGGCATGGTGCCGACGACGCGGTCGGCGGAGGCCTCGAGGATCTGTACGCCCATGCGGGTGCCGAGGTGGCCGGCGGAGAAGAGGGCGTGGAGGTCGATGCCCAGGGCGGCGTACTCGTCGATGACCTCTTGCGGGAACTTCACGTGCTGCTGCTCGCCCATGGGGTCCGGCTCCGTTCGTCGTGTGCGTCGATCTTTCGATCGGTGGTCGGCCCTGCCGGCGGGGTGACCGGCAGGGTGACGTAAGCAAACGCTCAGTCGGTGGCCGATTGTTCCAGACGGATCACGACGGACTTGCTGGCCGGGGTGTTGCTGGTGTCAGCGGTGGCGTCGAGCGGTACGAGGACGTTGGTCTCCGGGTAGTAGGCGGCGGCGCAGCCTCGAGCGGTGGGGTAGTGGACGACGCGGAAGCCGGGTGCTCGGCGTTCGACGCCGTCGTTCCATTCGCTGATCAGGTCGACGTAGGAGCCGTCGGTGACGCCGAGCGCGTGGGCGTCGTCGGGGTTGACGAGGATCACGCGGCGGCCGCCGGTGATGCCTCGGTAGCGGTCGTCGAGGCCGTAGATGGTGGTGTTGTACTGGTCGTGGGAGCGCAGGGTCTGCAACAGCAGCCGGCCCTCGGGCAGCTTGGGGTGTTCGACGGGGGCGGCGGTGAAGTTGGCCTTGCCGGTGGCGGTGGGGAAGCGGCGTTCGTCGCGGGGGGCGTGCGGCAGGGCGAAGCCGCCGGGGTGTGCGACGCGCCGGTTGAAGTCCTCGAAGCCGGGGACGACGCGGGCGATGCGGTCGCGGATCGTCGCGTAGTCCTTCTCGAAGTCCTCCCAGGGCACGACGGTGCGGTCGCCGAGGACGCGGCGGGCGAGCCGGCACACGATCGCCGGTTCGGACAGCAGGTACGGGCTCGCCGGCGCGAGCCGGCCGCGGGAGGCGTGGACCATGCCCATGGAGTCCTCCACGGTCACGAACTGTTCGCCGCTCGCCTGGACGTCGCGTTCGGTGCGGCCCAGGGTGGGCAGGATCAGGGCGCGGGCGCCGGTGACGACGTGGGAGCGGTTCAGTTTCGTCGACACGTGGACGGTGAGGCGGGCGCGTCGCATGGCGGCCTCGGTGACGTCGGTGTCGGGGGAGGCGGAGACGAAGTTGCCGCCCATGGCGAAGAACACCTTCGCGTCGCCGTCGCGCAGGGCGCGGATCGCGCGGACCGTGTCGTAGCCGTGGTGGCGGGGCGGGGCGAAGCCGAACTCGCTCTCCAGGGCGTCGAGGAACGCGGCCGAGGGGCGTTCGAAGATGCCCATGGTGCGGTCGCCCTGCACGTTGGAGTGGCCGCGGACGGGGCAGACACCGGCGCCGGGGCGGCCGATGTTGCCGCGCAGCAGCAGGAAGTTGACGATCTCGCGGATGGTCGGCACGGAGTGCTTGTGCTGGGTGAGGCCCATCGCCCAGCAGACGATGACGCTGCGGGAGGCCAGCACCATCTCCAGGGCCTGCTCGATGTCGGCGCGGGTGAGGCCGGTCGCGGTGAGGATGTCGTCCCAGTCGGCGGCGCGTGCGGTCTTCGCGAACTCCTCGAAGCCGTGCGTGTGCTCCCGTACGAACAGTTCGTCGACGGCGCCCTCGGTGTCCAGGATCAGTTTGTTCAGCAGGCGGAAGAGGGCCTGGTCGCCGCCGAGGCGGATCTGGAGGAACAGGTCGGTGAGGGCGGCGCCGGTGGTGAGGCCCTTGGGGGTCTGGGGGTTCTTGAAGCGTTCCAGGCCGGCCTCGGGCAGCGGGTTCACGGTGATGATCTTCGCGCCGTTCGCCTTGGCCTTCTCCAGGGCGGACAGCATGCGCGGATGGTTCGTGCCGGGGTTCTGCCCGGCCACGATGATCAGGTCCGCTTTGTACAGGTCCTCCAGCAGGACGCTGCCCTTGCCGACGCCGATGGTCTCCGACAGTGCGGAGCCGGAGGACTCGTGGCACATGTTGGAGCAGTCGGGCAGGTTGTTGGTGCCGAGCTCGCGGGCGAAGAGCTGGTAGAGGAACGCGGCCTCGTTGCTGGTGCGGCCGGAGGTGTAGAAGACGGCCTCGTCGGGGGAGTCCAGCGCGGTGATCTCCTCGGCGACGATGTCGAAGGCGCGCTCCCAGGTGACCGGCTCGTAGTGGTCGGCGCCCTCCGGCAGATACATGGGGTGGGTGAGGCGGCCCTGCTGGCCCAGCCAGTAGCCGCTGCGGCGGTTCAGGTCGCTGACCGGGTGCGCGGCGAAGAACTCGGGGGTGACCCGGCGCAGGGTGGCTTCCTCGGCGACCGCCTTGGCGCCGTTCTCGCAGAACTCCGCCGTGTGCCGGTGCTCCGGTTCCGGCCAGGCGCAGCCCGGGCAGTCGAAGCCGTCCTTCTGGTTGACGCGCAGCAGGGTGAGGGCGGTGCGTCTGACGCCCATCTGCTGGTGCGCCATGCGCAGCGAGTGGCCGATGGCGGGGAGTCCGGCCGCCGCGTGCCGGGGCTCTGTGACCTCGGGCGCGTCCTGGACCGGGTCGGCCTTGGGCGGCTTCGTCGCCATCGCAGCACTCCTTCGTCCGCGTCTGTGGGGTACGTCTTTGATCCTCCCACGCTGCACCGACAGCGGGGAGCGGGGCGGGCCGGGGG
>NZ_JALLGL010000474.1 GCF_023072675.1 Streptomyces sp. XM83C | reverse complement strand
GTGAAAGCTTTGCTCCGATCACCTTGTGGGTGCGTCGGCAGAGCGGACCCGTGGGCGGCCGGGAGGGCTACGGGTGGGGCTGCCGGGCTGGGGTGTTCAGGCCGTGGTGGAGCAGGGCGAGGGCGCGGTCGGTGACCTGGGTGGGGTCGGCGCCGTGTTCGATCGCGGTCATGGCGGCCTGGACGGTGCCGCCGACCAGTTGGGCGGTCAGTGCCGAGGCGTCGGTTTCGCCGGTCAGGGCGGTGATCGCCGCCTGGAGGGGGGCGTTGTGGCGGTGGTGGAGTTCGTGGACGCGGGCCAGGCACTCGGGTGGGAGGTCGGCCTGCAGGAGTGCTTTGGCGGGGCGGTGGGCGCCTTGCGCGGCGAGGTGGAGTTCCGTGCGGATGAACGCGTCGAACCGGGCTGCCGGTTCGTGGACGTCGGCGAGCGCCTCGGCGATGGCGGCGTCGGCTGCGGTGAACGCTTCTTCGACGATCGAGGCGAGGAGGGCCGCCGAGGAGGGGAAGTACTGGTAGAAGCTGGAGCGGGCGAGCCCGGCGCGGGCGCCGACCGCGGCCGGGGTGACCGCGGTGGCGCCCTGTGCGACGAGGATGTCGACGGCAGCTCGGATCAGCGCGGCGCGTTGCTGGGCTCGGTGCTCGGCGACGGTGGCGGCGTTGATCTTCGGCATGGGGCAGCGGGTGCCTTTCGGGGGCTCGGTCAGCTCAGGCGGCCGTCGCGCAGGTTCAGGACGCGGTCGGCCGCGTTCAGTATCTCGTGGTCGTGGGTGACCATGACGGTGGCGGTGCGGTGAGCGCGGGTCTGGGCGGCGAGCAGGTCGACGATGTCGCGGGCGCGGGCCCGGTCCAGGGCGGAGGTGGGCTCGTCGACCAGCAGGACCTCGGGGGCGAGGACGAGGGCGCGGGCGATGCCGACGCGCTGGCGTTCGCCGCCGGACAGGTGGTCGGGGCGGTGGTCGGCGCGGGCGCTCATGCCGACGGCTTCCAGCAGTTCGTCGGCGCGGCGGCGGGTCTCGCGGTCGAGGCGTCCGGCGACGTGGGCGGTGAGCAGGAGCTGTTCGCGGGCGGTGAGGGAGGCGAAGAGGTTGGCGTGCTGGAAGACGTAGCCGATGTGGCGTCGGCGGTGCGCGGTGCGCTGGTGCTCCTTCAGGGTGGTCAGGTCCACCCCGGCGACGTGGACGGTCCCCTGGGTGGGGCTCTGCAAGCCGCCGGCCACGGCGAGGAGGCTGGACTTGCCCGATCCGGAGGGACCGGTGACGGCGACGAATTCTCCGGGGGTGACGGCCAGGGTGACCTGGTCGAGGGCGGTGACCTGCTGCTGGTCGTGGCCCAGGCGCAGAGTGACGTCCGTGAGGCGCAGGGCCGCGGCCCCGCTGGTGGCGGTGTCGGCCGACGCGGGGGCGGAGGTGGGATGGGTCATCGGTTGGCTCCGAGTGCGCTGAGGGCCTGGATCTTGGTGATGCGGCGGATGGCGACCGCGGCGCCCGCGAGTCCCAGCACGATGAGCAGGAGGGCGGCGAGGGTGACCTGGTCGGCTTGGAGGGAGAAGGGCGCGGATTCGTTCATGGCGCCGCCCAGGGCGAGACCGACGGCGGTTCCGGCGGCGGTGGCGGTGAGCAGGACGGCGGCGGCCTGCGTGAGGGCGTCGCGCAGGATGTAGCCGGTGGAGGCGCCGATGGCCTTGAGCAGGGCGATCTCCTGGCGGCGCTGGATGGTCCACACGGTGAAGAAGGAGCCGACGACCAGCGCGGAGATGGCGTAGAGGAAGGCGCGGATCAGGGTCATCGTGCTGGACTCGGCGGTGTAGCCCGGCGAGGCGCCGTAGGAGCCGGTCTTGTCGACGGTGTGGGTGCCCAGGGCCTTGTCGGCGCGGTCGGTGTCGGCGCCGGGGGCGAGTTGCAGGGCGACGGCGGTGGCCTGGTGGGCGGCGGCGTCCGGCAGCGGCCCGGGCAGGCCGTAGTGGAGCTTCTGCCACAGCGGCAGCGGGGCGTAGACGATGCCGACGTGCCCGAAGGAGGCGTGGCCGATCGTGCCGATCACGGTCAGCTCCGTACCGGCCTGACCGGCGGTGAGGCGGTCGCCGATCTTGACGCCTTCTTTGCGGATCTCCTCGCTGATCAGGACGCCGTTCGGGGTGGCGTCGGCCAGCGGCCGGCCGGACAGTGGCGCGGGTGCGATGAAGCCGCCCGGCTGCACACCGAAGACCGCGAGGGCGAGCTGCTTGCCGTCAGGGCCGTCGATCTGGGCGTGCACCATCTGCTGGCCCAGCGGTTCGGCTTTGCGGACACCGGGCTGCGAGGCCCATCGGGCGGCGGTGTCGGTGGTGACGGTGGAGCGGGAGAACAGCTCGCCGGTGGCCGAACGGTCGAAGGCGAGGTGGGAGACCGGCAGGGCACGCAGGCCGGAGACACCGGCGTCGGCCAGACCGCTGGCCAGTCCGGACAGGATCACGCCGAGGACGGCGATCATTCCGACCACGGCACCGATCAGGGCGAACCGCCCGCGGGCGAAGCGCAGATCACGAAGAGCGAGAAACACGACTGGACCCTTCGCCTCAGGCGCCGACGGAGAGGACGGTCTCGAACATCTCCACGCCGCCGCTCGCCACGTCGTCCGGCGCACCGCCCTCGGAGGGCCCGTGCGCGGCCCGGAACGACTCCGAACGCATCCAGGCCGCGAACGCCTCCCGGTCCGTGAAGTCCATCACCGCCACGTACACACCGCCCTCCTGCTGAGGACGCAGCAGCCGCGCCCCCAGCAGCCCGTCCACACCGGGCAGCGTCGCGCGCATGCTCGCGGCGAACCGCTCCTCGAACGCCGCAGCGCCGGCCGCGGGGACCGCGATCCGGTTCATCACCGTGTACATCGGAGAACCACCTGTTCCAGGGCATGGGAAAGCACCGGCAACTTGCCGACGCCACTGTCAGCATCCTAGCCCGAATTCCCGACACACCTGTCGGCAAGATGCGCTCGTGCGCAATGACCAGGCGGCACGGCGACCACTCACCAGACGGACGCCGCCCGTCGGATGGCAAAGGACCTCCGCCGAAGCGGTCGTCGCTGCCTCCCTGGCCTACCCCCACCCCCCGTACTCGCCACC
>NZ_JALLGL010000473.1 GCF_023072675.1 Streptomyces sp. XM83C | reverse complement strand
AACCGCCTCAAGCAATGGCGAGGCATCGCCACCCGCTACGAGAAGACCGCCACCATCTACCTGGCCGGACTCCACATCGCAGGCATCTTCCTCTGGTCCGCCCGGTGATCCAAACGAAACTGCCTAGCCGCGGAACCCGAGCAGCCCGTGCAGGGTCGAGCCGCGGCTGTCCTGCGTCGCGGCCCTGGCGTTCAGCGGCTTCGGGTCGGGCAGCGCGTCGCACACCGCGTCGGCCTCGCCGCGTCCGCGGGGCACCGTGCCGTCCGTCAGATAGGCCGCCAGGTGTTTGTCCAGGCAGCTGTTGCCGCTGAGGGTGATGCCGTGGTTGCCGCCGCCCCGCTCGACGACCAGGCTGGAGCGGGCCAGCAGATGATGCATCGTCACACCGCCCTCGTACGGGGTGGCCGCGTCGTCCGTCGCCTGGAACAGCAGCACCGGGGGCAG
The DNA here is from genome assembly GCF_023072675.1 of Streptomyces sp. XM83C. Classification (GTDB taxonomy): domain Bacteria; phylum Actinomycetota; class Actinomycetes; order Streptomycetales; family Streptomycetaceae; genus Streptomyces; species Streptomyces thermocoprophilus. The sequence continues at coordinate 2,657 of NZ_JALLGL010000473.1, read as the reverse complement.
CTTCGCGTTGGCCACGCTCACCGGGATGCGCGAGCCGGTCGGCCAGAACGCGCACGGCGCGTTGTACCAGGTGTTGTTCCAGGTCATGAAGGGTGCCTTGGCGTGCACCTCCCAGGTGTCCTCACGCCACTGGTCCCAGTCCCTGGGCCACAGCGCGTCCCGGCACTGCACCGACGTGTACACGCTGTAGCCGTTGTCGCCGGACGCGTCGACGGCGGCGAAGGACTCGTACGCCTCGATCAGCGGGCCGTCGTCCTCGGCGCCCACGTACGCGGCGAACGCCTCGGCCAGGTAGGGCCAGTAGCCGTTGTAGTAGCCGCCGGGGATGAAGGTGTCCTCCAGCTCCGACGCGCCCACCTTGCCGCCGGCCGGCTTCTTCGCGAGGGCGGCGCGCATCGCGTACCACTTCGCCTCGACCTTCTCCGGGTCGGTACCGAGCCGGTAGGTGCCGTCGTTGCGGGCGACCCACGCCATGAAGGCCCGGTGGCGGTCGTTGAAGGCGTGGTCCTGGCTGAGGTTGTCGTCGTACCAGACGCCGGTCGGGTCGACGACCGAGTCCAGCACCAGACGCCGCACCCGCTGCGGGAACAGCTTGCCGTAGACGGCGCCGAGGTAGGTGCCGTACGAGTAGCCGAAGTAGTTGAGCTTCTCGGCGCCGAGGGCCGCGCGGATCGAGTCCATGTCCCGTACGGCCTGCACGGTGTCGATGTACGGCAGCAGGTCGGCGTACTTCTTCCCGCAGGCGTCCGCGAAGGCACGGGCGCGGTTCAGGTTGGCCTTCTCCAGCGCGCGTGTGACGGGCACGGAGTCGGGGCGGACCGGGTCGAAGTGGCCGGGCCGGCAGTCCAGGGCGGGCTTGCTGTCGCCGACACCGCGCGGGTCGAAGCCGATCACGTCGTACTGGGCGGCGACCTCCTTCGGCAGCGCGGAGGCGACGAACCCGGCGAGCGTGAGTCCGCTGCCGCCGGGGCCGCCCGGGTTGACCAGCAGGGGGCCTTGGAAGGTCTTCGCGGTGTGCGGGACGCGGGACAGGGCGAGGGTGATCTGCCGGCCGTGCGGGCGGCCGTGGTCGAGCGGCACCGTCAGCGAGGCGCACTGCAAGGTCGGGTAGTTCTCGGTGCCGCACTTCTTCCAGGCGAGCCGGGCGCCGGGGGCACCGGATGCGCCGGGCAGGCCGGACACGGTGGACGCGGCGGACGCCGTGGATGCGGAGTGCGGGGTGCTCGCCTGCGCGGGCAGGGCCGACACGGACCCGGCCAGGACGGCGGCGGCGCCGCACAGCACGGCTGCGCGTTTTCTCATTCGGGTCCTCCCAGGACGGAGGGGCGCGGGCCGTGAGGGTCACGGCCTCGGCCGCATCGTCCCGGAAACGACGCCTGGAAGAACGTATTCTGCCGATTCTTGACCCGATCGGGCCGAGGGAAGCCCTCGAACGCTCTCGGATCAGCGAGAGTCGAGTCGGCCCGGTCACCGTCTGCGGGGCCCGCGCCTCGGCACGGACACGGCGCGGCACGCCGGGACCGGCCGGGCCGATGCCGTACTCCTGCGCCGGTACGTGCACCTGACGGGTGATCCGGCGCTGATACCGCTTCCGGGCGTACGCGCCGCCCGCCCATGGCCGACGGCCGGGAGCGACACCGGGGCCGGGGCGGTGACGGTACGGCGAAGCCCTGCGGAGACCCGGGAACCCCCCGGATTGCTGCGGGGCTTCCGTCGGTCCGTCACCTGCGTGGATCCGGGGACGGGAGAGATCAAGCGTTCGCTTGATCGTGCGAACGTCACCCCGTGTCCGCTCCTGACACTCGAACGATCGGTTCCGCTCCGTCGATTTGGGCAGGCGGCGGCGGGGGTGGTTGGCTGTCCCGCAACCCCGAGAACATCAGGTCCTGGAGGGATCCCATGGCGCAGGTCGAGGCCACTACCGAGCGGGTCGTGGCGGCGGACCCGGAGAAGGTGTTCGACACCCTCGCCGACTACACCGGCACGCGCGCGAAGCTGCTGCCCGAGCATTTCAGCGAGTACGAGGTGCGCGAGGGCGGCGACGGCGAGGGCACCCTCGTCCACTGGAAGCTCCAGGCCACCAGCAAGCGCGTGCGCGACTGCCTCCTGGACGTCACCGAGCCCACCGACGGGCAGCTCGTCGAGAAGGACCGCAACTCCTCGATGGTCACCACCTGGACCGTCACCCCGGCCGGCGAGGGCCGCTCCCGGGTCGTCGTCACCACCACCTGGAACGGCGCCGGCGGCATCGGCGGCTTCTTCGAGAAGACCTTCGCCCCCAAGGGGCTCGGCCGTATCTACGACGCCGTCCTGGCCCGGCTGGCCGGCGAGGTCGAGAAGTAACGCCGCACCCGCGATTTGCCCACCGCGCATGCGTGCGCGTACCGCCGTCCCGTGGGGCCGCCCCGCGGGACGGCCTCGTACGTGCCCAAGTCCCCTCGTGTCGACGGGAGTTGACCGACTCACCGGTTCGAGTGGATCTCGCGGTTCCAAACCGTTTCACCGTAACTCGCCGCACCTGACCGTAGTTGCCGCATTACGCGGAAATTGTGAACGGGTGTGACGAGGGGAGCGGTACGTGGGCGGGATCACTCTGGTGCACGACGAGCCGGCGGCGGCACCCCCCGACCCCGCCCCCCCGGCCCCCGTCCCCTCTA
>NZ_JALLGL010000472.1 GCF_023072675.1 Streptomyces sp. XM83C | reverse complement strand
GGGTGTCCCGGTGGCCGACGAGGATCGCCCACGGGTCGCCGAGGTCGAAGGGCGGGGTGCCGGTGGCGATCTCGTACAGCACGCACCCCAGCGAGTACAGGTCGCTGCGGTGGTCGACCTCGTCGCCGCCGATCTGCTCCGGCGACATGTAGTGCGGGGTCCCCATGGCGATGCCGGTGCCGGTGAGGCGGGTCGTGAAGCCGATGTCGTGGCCGAGGCGGGCTATGCCGAAGTCGCAGATCTTCACCGTGCCGTCGGTGAGCCGGACGATGTTGGCGGGCTTGAGGTCGCGGTGCACGATGCCCTGCCGGTGGGTGTAGGCGAGCGCGGCGGCGACCTGTCCGGCGATGTCGACGACGTCGGGCACGGGCAGCGGATGCCCGCGGTTGTCCTCCAGGAGCCGGCTGAGGTCGCGGCCCTGGAGCAGCTCCATCACCAGGAACAGGACGCCGTCGGACTCGCCGAAGTCGTGCACGACGGTGACGCCGCGATGCTGTAGTCCGGCGGCGACCCGGGCCTCCCTGCGGAAGCGTTCACGGACGACGCGGGCGAAGGCGGGGTCGTGCTGCGGGCCGGCGGGCCTCAGGCACTTGACGGCGACCTGCCGCCCGAGGGACTCGTCCCTGGCCCGCCACACCTCGCCCATACCGCCGCGCCCGATGCGTTCCAGAAGCCGGTAGCGGCCCTGAACCAGCCTGCTGTCCCCCATCCCGTGCGCCCGCCCCCGTCACCGTTCGCCCGCCCTCCCCTGGCTCGTCCAGTATGGCGAGCAATCGCCCGGCTTTGTACGGTGCCGGGCGGCCGGCAGCGGCAGCGGCGGCGGGCGTGCGGCGCACGGTGCGCAAGGGTGCGCGGGGTACGACACGACGCGCCGTGCGCGGTGGGCCGGGCGTCGTCCCGCGCCCCCGGACCGCGCGCCGGCCCGGACCGCCGGACCGCGCTGTCCCGGCCCGTCGGGCGGCGCCCTCCCACCGGTCGGCCGGCGCGCTCCTGGCCATGCCGCCCCCGCCCACCGGACCGGGCGTCTTCCCGGCGAGTCGGAGGCGGGGGGTCAGCCGGGGAAGCGTCCCGTGGCCCGCAGCTGCCAGCGGCGTTCCGCGTAGGCGAGGTCGTCGCGCCACAGCCGGGCCGCCGCGGTGCGCATCAGGGGGCGGAGCAGGGGTGCGGCGGCGCGGGCCGCGGCGAAGCCCCGCCGGTCGGAGGCGGCCACGACCGCCTCGACGACGGCCGTGCGGGGGCGGCCCCGCTCGTCGGGTCCGAGCGGCGTGGCGTGGGTCTCGACGACGGAGCCCGCGCCCTCCCCCTCGGCGATGTGCATGACGACCGTACGGGGCTCCGGTGCCGTGAACACCGCCCGGACCGGCACGACGAGCCGGCCGGCGACCTTGAAGGAGACGTCCACGGTGAAGCGGTCGTCGTCCTCGTCGCCGGGCGTGCCGGTCACGGTGAGGTCGACGAAGGAGTACGGGTGGAACCAGGCGCCGTGCCACGGGTCGAGGCGGTTGGCGATGACGTCCTCCGGCTCGCAGACGCCGGTGGCCTCGCAGACGGCGGTGAGCGCGGCCCGGGGGTCGGGTCGCCCGGGCAGCACGGGGGCGGGCAGCGGGGTCTCGCCTCCGGCGTCGTCCAGGCGCACCCACAGCAGCACGCCGTCGTCGTGGACGGGCAGCGGCTCCCAGCCGGCGGCCGGGCGGCCGTCGAGGGCGAGGCCGTGCCAGTGGCACACCAGCGTGCCGCAGCGCACGGGGCTGCCGGCGAGGGGGGCGCCGAGGTGGGGGCAGATGCCGGGCCCCGCGTGCGGCCGGCCGTCGGGGCCCCGCCAGACGACGACCTCGTGTCCGGCGACTGTGCGGGCGAGGGGCCGGTCGTCGCGCAGGGCGCGGGTGGCGCCGACGACGTACCAGTTGCCGGACGGGCGGGACTGGGCGTGCTTCAGGGCGCGGGCGATGACGGCGGGCCTGGCGTCGCGCCAGGTGGGCCGCTGGCGTTCCCAGGGGACCCGGCGGCGGCGCAGGGACAGCGGCAGACGTCCCCGGCGTGCGGGCGGACCGGCGTTCACAGGGCCTCCTCGGTGACCGTCAGGACCGGTGCGGGGGACGGGGCCGGTGAGAAGGCCGGGGCGAGCGGTGCCCGGTGGCGGGCCCGCCGCGTGTCGCCGTGATGCAGCCGGGCCGCGGCCACGCGGGCCAGGCCCTCCGCGGCGACGGCGGCCCGGCGCCGTCGGGACACCACGGCACGGCGGTGCAGGACGGCGTACCCGTCACGGGCGACGGCGTCCAGGATGCCGCCGTACAGCACGGCGGCGGTGCGGACGCAGGGCCGTGACACCGGGTCCAGCATGCCGATGCCGGGCGCGGCCTGCCGGTACACGCTGCGGGTGAGCGCCTCGAACTCGCGCAGCGCGGCGGTGATCCGCGGGTCGGGTCGGCCGGTGTCGCGGCTGTGCCGCAGCAGCGCCCGGTCGACGCCGTGCGCGGCGAGGAGGTCCGCGGGCAGGTAGACGCGGCCCCGGTCGAGGTCCTCGCCCACGTCGCGGAGGAAGTTGGTCAGCTGGAAGGCGACACCGAGGGCGGCGGCGTGCGGGGCGGCCTCCTCGCGGGGGGTGACGGTGCCGAGGACGGGCAGCATCTCCAGGCCGATGACGGCGGCCGAGCCGTGCATGTAGGCCCGCAGGTCGGCGTAGGCGGGGTAGTCGGTCACGACGAGGTCGGCGCGCATGGCGGCCATGAAGTCGCGGAAGTGGGCGTGGTCGATGCCGTGGCGGCGGGCGGTGTCGACGAGGGCGCGTACGACGGGCTCGGCGCTGTCGCCGGTGCGCAGCCCCCGCTCCAGTTCCCGCTGAAGGGCCGTCAGCTCGGCCGGGGCGGCGCCGGTGCCGAGGGCGTCGACGATGTCGTCGGCCCAGCGTGCGAAGCCGTACAGGGCGTGCACGGCCGCCCTGCGGTCGACGGGCAGCAGTCGGGTGGCGAGGAAGTACGTCCTGCCGTGGCGGGCGTTGAGGGCGCGGCAGTGCCGGTAGTCGGCGCGCAGCCGCGGGTCGTGGACGCCGGCGGCGTCGAGTTCGCGGTCGGTCATCGGTGGGTCTCCTCGGCCGGGGCGGGGCGGGTG
>NZ_JALLGL010000471.1 GCF_023072675.1 Streptomyces sp. XM83C | reverse complement strand
GTGTCGGTGCGGTGCCGTGGGGCACCGGGGCGGGCGGTGTCGGCATGTGGGGTGCGGGCGGTACGGCCGGGGCGTCGTGGAACGCGGCCGTCGCCTGTTTCGGTGTGGCGGCACTGCTGCTGGCCGGTGGCGGGTTCGGGGCGCGGCGGGCGCGGTTGGCGCTCGCCGGGGGCGGTGTCGTGGTCCCCGGGCCGCCTGCCTGGCCCGACATCGCCGAGGAACTGCGGAGGCTTCGCCGACGCTGGCGCCCGGAGTGGTGGTGCGTCGTCGCGGGCCTGGTCGTCGCCGTGCTGGGTGCCTCGCTGCTGCCGGTGCTCGCGGGGGCGGCGGGGGTGCCGCTGCTGAAGCGGGTGCGGCAGGCCGCCGAGGCGCGGCGAGCCCGGGAGCGCCGCGCCGACGCGGTGATCGCGCTCTGCGCGGCCCTGGCCGGCGAGGTGCGGTCCGGGCGGCAGCCCGGCGGGGCACTGCTGTGGGCGGCACGCGAGTCGGGCGGTCTCGGTGAGGCGCAGGCGGCCGTGGTGGCGGCGGCACGGTTCGGCGGCGACGTTCCTGCCGCGCTGGCGCAGGCGGCGAGGCAGCCGGGCGCCGAGGGACTGCTGGGGCTCGCGGCCTGCTGGCGGGTGGCCGTGGACCAGGGGGCCGGACTGGCGGCCGGGCTGGACCGGCTGGAGGCGGCCCTGCGCGCGGAGCGGGATCAACGGGCCGATCTGAGAGCCCAGTTGGCGGGACCACGGGCGACGGCCGTGATGCTCGCCGCGCTCCCGGCGCTCGGGCTGCTCCTCGGCACCGCGCTCGGAGCCGACCCGCTGCACGTGCTGCTGCACACCCCGGCGGGGCTCGGCTGTCTGCTGGTCGGTGGCCTGCTGGAGGGCGCCGGGCTGTGGTGGGCGCTGCGGATCGTACGGCGAGCGGAGGGCATGGCATGAGTGCGGAGTTCGTCCACAGGCTGTGGGTGGCCGTCGGGATCGTGTCGGCTCTCGGCTTCCTGGCGGTACGGCTGGAGCAGGCGCGGCTACGGCGACGAGCGCGGCGGCGAGCGGCCGAACTGCTCGGCCCGGCCAAGGCCAATGGCGGACGGACGGGGCCGCGGCTGCCGGGACGTGTCGGGCGCCTGTTGCCGGCGGTGGGTGTCGTGGGCGCCGGGTGGGTGCTCGTCGGCGGCATCGCGGGCGTCGCGCTGGGGGCTGTTGGTGCCGGTGCCCTGGGGTGGTGGCGTCGCCGCCAGGCAGCGGCCGACAGACCGGCCGAGAAGGCCGCCGCGCAGCATGCCGCACGCCAACTGCCGCTCGCCGCTGACCTGCTGGCCGCCTGCATCGCCGCCGGTGCCGGACCGGTGGTCGCCGCCCGGGCGGTGGGCGAGGCCCTCGGCGGACCGGTGGGAGATGCGCTGGCGCATGGCGCGGCCGAAGTGCGGCTCGGTGGTGAACCGGCCGAGGCCTGGCGGCGGTTGGCCGCTCTGCCGGGCGCCTCACCGCTGGCGCGGCTGCTGGAACGGGCGGGGGAGACGGGAATGCCCGCTGCCGCGCCGGTGGCCCGGCTCGCCACCGACGCCCGCGCCGGGTGGACCCGCGGCGCGACAGAACGCGCCAGACGGGCCGGCGTCACGATCACCGCGCCGGTGGGGCTGTGCTTCCTGCCCGCCTTCATCGCGGTCGGCGTCCTGCCCGTGGTGATCGGTCTGGCGGGCGAGGTGATGGGAGCAGGTGGTGGATGACGTGACGACCGCATGAGACGCGCCGCGCACGAGCGGCGGCGCCGACCAGACCGGAACGACGAGTGCCGCAGCGACAGTGCCGCTGCGATCACGGCGGCGGCCCGTCGGCGATGAACGGCCCGTCGCCCCGGAAGACAGACGGAACCGGAACCCACGGGGGTCGAGATGAGGAAAGCGGTACGGGCGCGGCTGCGCGCCCTGGTGTGCAGGATGCGCGGTGCGCGGAGGGACGCGGGTATGGCCACCTCCGAGTACGCGATGGGCCTGTTGGCGGCGGTGGGCTTCGCCGCCGTGCTCTACAAGGTGGTGACCAGCGGGCCGGTCGGGGAGGCGCTTCAGTCCGTGGTGAATCGAGCGCTCAGTGCGCAGGTCTGACCGATGCCGCGACGCAGGGTTCGTCACGGCCGAGTCGGCGGTCGTGCTGCCCGTGCTGGTGCTGTTCACGATGGCTCTCGTGTGGGGGCTGGTCGTGGTGGCCGCCCAGATCCGCTGCGTGGACGCCGCCCGCTCCGGGGCCCGCGCGGCGGCTCGCCAGGATCCGCCCGAAGCGGTGCTGCGAGTGGCGCGCGAAGCCGCCCCGAGCGGGGCGCGGATCACCGTCACACGGGAGGGCGAGCAGGTACGGGTGACGGTCGTCGCCCGGCCGCCGCTGCTCCACGGACTCCCCGTCGAACTGCGGGAAGAGGCGGTGGCGTTGGCGGAGGAGAGCCTGGGGGCCCCGTCATGAGACGCGGGCGGTGCGGTACGGGGGTGTCGGCCGCGTGGCGCTCGGACAGCGGGTCGGCCACCGTCTGGAGCGTGGGCGGGATCGCCGTGCTGTGCGTGGTGTTCGGGGTGCTGTCGGCACTCGGGCAGATCGTGGTGGCCCGGCATCGCGCGGCCGGCGGCGCGGACCTCGCCGCGCTCGCCGCGGCGGACCACTGGGCGGACGGCGGTGAGGCGGCATGCGCCCGGGCCGCGGAGGTGGCCCGGGCGCAGGGGGTACGGCTGGTGCGGTGCACGATCACCGGGGAGACCTCGGACGTCACCGCGGCGTCGGGGCGGGGCCCGTTCACGGTGGAGGTCAGATCGCGGGCGGGGCCTGCGGCGCCTGCGGCGCCTGCGGGCCCTTCGGGTCCTGCGGCTCCGGTCGGCCTTGCGGGGCTTTCCGCCCCTTCGGGTCCTGCGGCTCCGGTCGGCCTTGCGGGGCTTCCCGCCCCTTCGGGTCCTGCGTGGCCTCCGACCGACCCTGCCCGTCCTGCCGCACCTGCGGGCCCTTCCCGCCCCGGAGGCTCTGCCCGTGCTGCCGTGCCTGTGGGTCTTCCCGGCCTTGGGCGCCCGGCCGGCCCTCTGCCGCCCCTACGGGTCTCGTCGGTCCCGGGCCCTGCCGCCCCCTGCGGGCCTCCGCCCCTACGCCC
>NZ_JALLGL010000470.1 GCF_023072675.1 Streptomyces sp. XM83C | reverse complement strand
CCCCGGCCCCGGCCGCCGCCGTATCCCCGGCTGGTGCCCTACGCGCTTCCGGCCCCTCCGGGACACCGCTGCGCCCAGGCACCCGCCCTCGGCAGCGCCGCCCTCGGCAGCGCCGCCCTCGGCAGCGCCGCCCGCGGTCACACCGCCTTCGGCCCTCAGCCGATCCGGCCGCCCGACCGCAGCCCCGGCCTTCCGGGACCCGCCCCCGTCAGAGGGCAGCCCCGCACGACAGGCCCCCAAGACTCCGGCCGCCCCGAGCGGCCGGCAACCACACCACAACCGAACCAAACCAACCCAACACACAAGGAACACCACACATGTCGGACAACACCAAGCCCGCCTGGCTCGTGGACGACCTCGGCCCCAAGGGCGCCAGCTTCGTCAAGCTGACCGACTTCGCGCCGCCGCCCGAGCGCTCCCACGGCATCCTCTTCACCCGCGACCGCCTGGAGAAGGGCTACCACGTCTCCGAGATCCGCGACGGCGTCTACTGGGTCTCCGTCGGCTGGTACGACTGCATGTTCGTCGTCACCGGATCCGGCGTCGTCGTCCTCGACGCGCCCCCCGCCATCGGCGAACGCCTCCTGGCCGCCATCGAGTCCGTCACCAGCGAGCCGGTCACCCACCTCATCTACAGCCACTGGCACGCCGACCACATCGGTGCCGCCTCCATGTTCGGCCCCGACATCACCATCGTCGCCCACGAGCGCACCCGCGAGCTGCTCGCCCGCTTCCCCGACCCCTACCGGCCCCTGCCCACCGAGACCTTCAGCACCGACGCCACCCTGAACGTCGGCGGCGTCCCCATCGAGCTCTCGTACAAGGGCCAGAACCACACCGAGGGCAACATCTTCACCTACCTGCCCCGGCAGAAGGTCCTCGGCGCCATCGACATCGCCAGCCCCGCCTGGGTCACCTTCCGCGACTGCGACTCCTCCGAGAACCTCGCCGGCTGGGAGCAGGCCCACCACCAGGTCCTCGAGTACGACTTCGACACCGTCGTCAGCGGCCACGTCTCCCGCCTCGGCAACCGCGCCGACGTCGAGGAAGGCGTCGAATACATCGACGACCTGGTCCGCTACTCCCGCGAGGCCCTCGAGACCATCCCCATGGAGTACTTCCACGCCGGCATGGACGGCCCCTACAAGGCCGCGTTCCGCGCCGTCGAGGAGAACTACTTCGCCGCCCTGGTCAACTACGTCACCAAGAAGGTCCTGGAGCGCACCACCTCCAACGGCCAGCGCTGGGAGGAACGCCTCAACGGCGCCGACGTCCTGACCAAGCACAACGCCTACTCGATGCTCGAGAAGACCCGCCTGGAGCGCACGCACAACGGCTACATGCGGCGCGACGGCACCCCCACCAGCGACAAGTTCTTCATCTGACCCGCTCGCACCACGAACGGCACCCGAACACGACCATGACCACTACAACGACAGACACAGAGACGACCAGAGCGGACGCAGACGCCATACGCGCGCTCATCGACAACTGGATCCTGTGGCGCGACGCCGGCGACTGGGACCGCTTCCGTACCGTCTTCCACCCGGGAGCCCGCGTCCTGGCCACCTGGCAGCAGGGCAGCGCCGACGACTTCATCAAGGCGTCCCAGGAAGGCTGGGAGCGCGGCGTCAGCATCCTCCACTCCCACGGCGGCACCACCATCGAGATCGCCGGCGACCGCGCCATCGCCCAGACCAAGATGACCATCGCCCAGCGCGCCGATGTCGAAGGCGTCATCTCCGACGTCGTGTGCACCGGCAGGTTCTTCGACTTCTTCGACAAGCGCGACGGCCGCTGGGGCATGGTCCTGCGTCAGCCCATCTACGAACGGGACCGCATCGACCCCGTCACCCCCGGCGCCCAGCTCGACCTCGACCCCGAGCTGCTCGCCCGCTTCCCCGAGGGCTACCGCCACCTGGCCTACCTCCAGTCCAGGCTGGGCTACCCCGTCAAGACCGACATGCCCGGCATCACCGGCCCGCGCACCGACGCCCTCTACGCCCTCGGCCGCGACTGGCTCGCCGGCACCGTCGACACCCTCGACCACTGGACATAGATCCAGCCCACCCTTCGACGCGCACCAGCCGGGGCCGTGCCCCCACGGCCCCGGCACCCCACCCACACAGCTCGACCCACCGACACCCACCCACACCTCGACCCACCGAAAGGCACCCCACCATGCGCGCGGTCCGCATCACCACCCACGGTGGACCCGACGCCCTCACCGTCCAGGAGACCGACACCCCCCGCCGCACCCCCGGCACCGTCCTGGTCCGCGTACGCGCCGCCACCGTCAACCCCGTCGACATCGCCAACCTGGCCGGCAAGGTCACCTCAGCCGTCCACCGCCCCGCCGCCCCCCTGCCGCGCACCGCGGGACGCGACTACGCCGGCATCGTCACGGACGGCCCCGACCACCTGCGCGGCCTCGAGGTCTGGGGCACCAGCGGAGGACTGGCCGTCACCCGTGACGGCGCCCAGGCCGACTACCTCCTCGTTCCCGAGGACACCGTCCGCCCCAAGCCCGCCTCCCTCACCTTCGCCCAGGCCGCGGCCGGCGGACTGACCCACACCGTCGCCTGGCTCGCCCTCGCCGACCGCCTCGACCTCCAGGCCGGCGAAACCCTCCTGGTCACCGGAGGCTCCGGAGCCGTCGCCCGTGCCGCCACCGACATCGCCCACTGGCGCGGTGCCACCGTCATCGCCGCCGACCGGCGCCTGGCCGACGACCTCGCCGCCGACGTCACCATCGACACCGCCACCGACGACCTGACGCAGGCCGTCCTGCGCGCCACCGACGGCACGGGCGTCGATGCCGCCCTCGACACCGTCGGAGGCCCGCTGCTCGACCCCGTTCTCACCGCGCTGCGCCCCGGCGGCCGAGCCGCCGTCGTCGCCAGCCCGCTCAGTCCCACCGCCACCCTCGACGTCCTCGACTTCTACCGCAACGAGCGCACCCTGCACGGCGTCAACACCCTCGACCTGCCCCTGACCCGGGCAGCCGAAGTCCTGGACATCCTGCGCCTCGGCTTCGACACCGGCGCCCTCACACCCCCCAGGACGACCACCTTCCCCCTCGACCAGGCCCCCGCCGCCTACCGGGCCGTCCTCGAC
>NZ_JALLGL010000046.1 GCF_023072675.1 Streptomyces sp. XM83C | reverse complement strand
GACCCCGTCGGTGCTCGGCCAGCTCGTCGCGCTGTACGAGCACAAGGTGTTCGTGCAGGGCGCCGTGTGGAACATCGACTCCTTCGACCAGTGGGGCGTCGAACTCGGCAAGGTCCTCGCCAAGCGCATCGAACCCGCCCTCACGGAAGGCGCCGACGTTCCCGGCCTCGACGCCTCCACCGCCGCTCTCGTCGCGGCCTACCGCGACCTCAAGGAAGTGAAGTAACCATGCAGATCGGTCTTGTTGGTCTCGGCAAGATGGGCGGCAACATGCGCGAGCGTCTGCGCAACGCCGGCCACGAGGTGGTCGGGTACGACACCGACCCCGAGCGCTCCGACGTGAAGAACCTGGTGGAGCTGGCCGACCGGCTCGCCGCGCCGCGCGCCGTGTGGGTGATGGTCCCCGCCGGCCGGGTCACGCAGAGCGTCATCGACCAGCTCAGCGGCATCCTCAAGCCGGGCGACGTCGTCATCGACGGCGGCAACTCCCGCTGGACGGACGACGAGAAGCACGCCGAGGAACTCGGCAAGCGCGGCATCGCCTTCATCGACGCGGGCGTCTCCGGCGGCGTGTGGGGCCTGGAGAACGGTTACGCGCTGATGGTCGGCGGTGACAAGGAGCACGTCGACCGGCTGAAGCCGATCTTCGAGGCGCTCAAGCCCGAGGGCCCGTACGGCTTCGTCCACGCGGGCAGGGTCGGCGCCGGCCACTTCGCGAAGATGGTCCACAACGGCATCGAGTACGCGATGATGCAGGCCTACGCCGAGGGCTGGGAGCTGCTGGAGAAGGTCCCGTCCGTGGAGAGCGTGCGCGAGGTGTTCCGCTCCTGGCAGGAGGGCACCGTCATCCGCTCCTGGCTGCTGGACCTCGCCGTGAACGCCCTCGACGAGGACGAGCACCTGGAGAAGCTGCGCGGCTACGCCGAGGACTCCGGCGAGGGCCGGTGGACCGTCGAGGCGGCCATCGACAACGCCGTGCCGCTGCCGGCGATCACCGCGTCGCTGTTCGCGCGGTTCGCGTCCCGGCAGGACGACTCGCCGCAGATGAAGATGATCGCGGCGCTGCGGAACCAGTTCGGCGGGCACGCGGTCGAGAAGAAGGACTGAGCGGACCGGACCCCTCACGGGCCCGCCGCACCGGATGCCCGGTGCGGCGGGCCCGTCGTCCGTGCGGGACGGCATGGCGCGCGGGACGGAGAGGAATCGCGCCCGTGTTCCCGTACGGCGGTGAGATCACGGGGGCGGCCGGGCGGGTATGCGGGTACGCGGCACGACCGATGTGAGGCGAGGAGAACGATGGCAGTGCTGCGACAAGAGGTCGACCCGGCCGAGGCCGGCCTGGACGCGAAGGCCCTGGACCGACTGGACCGGTCGCTGGCGCGCCGTGTCGACGAGGGTGCCCTGCCGGGGTTCCTGGTGTCGGTGGCGCGCGGCGGCCGGGTCGCCCACCTCACCGCGCACGGGCTGCGGGACGTCGCGGCGGGGGCGCCCGTCGCGCCGGACACGCTGTGGCGGGTGTACTCCATGACCAAGCCGGTGACGGCCGTCGCCGCGCTGCTGCTGGTGGAGGAGGGCCGGCTGTCGCTGGACGACCCGGTCGCCCGGCATCTGCCGGCGTTCGCGGAACCGCGCGTGTATGTGGGCGGCTCGGGCACGGACGTCGTCACGCGGCCCGCCGCCGGGCCGATCCTCGTACGCCATCTGATGACCCACACCGCCGGTCTGACCTTCGCGTTCTACCGCACCCATCCGGTCGACGCGCTCTACCGCGACGCCGGGCTGGAGTCGTCGGTGCCGGCCGGAGCGGACCTCGCCGAGACGATCGAGGTGTACGCGCGGCTGCCGCTGCAGTTCGACCCCGGCACCCAGTGGAACTACTCCGTCGCCTCCAATGTGCTGGGCCGGATCATCGAGGTGGTGTCCGGGCAGCCGCTCGACGTGTTCTTCGCGGAGCGGATCCTCGGCCCGCTCGGCATGAGCGACACCGGCTTCCACATCACGGAGGAGCAGGCGGGCCGGCTGGCCGAACTGTACGGCGACACCGACGGCGGCGGCATCGTCCCGATACCCGGGCTGCCCCTGCACGGCCGGCCGCGGTTCCTGTCCGGCAGCGGCGGACTCGTGTCGAGCGCGCCCGACTGGCACCGCTTCATGGAGTTCCTGCGCCGACGCGGCGAACTGGACGGTGTCCGGCTGCTCTCCCCCGCCGCCGTGGACCTGATGACCCGCAACCATCTGCCGGGCGGGGCCGATCTGCGGGCCTTCGGCAGCCGGCCCGCCCACGACGAACCCGGCAACGACGGCGTCGGCTTCGGCCTCGGAGTCTCCGTGGTGACCGACCCGGCCCGCACCCTGGCCCCGCAGGGGCTCGGCAGCTTCGGGTGGAGCGGTGTCGCCACCACGACCTTCTGGGTCGACCCGGGCCGGGATCTGACGGTTCAGTTCCTCACCCAGGTCCGGCCCCGCCGGTCGCTGAGGATCTTCCCCGAGCTGAAACGGCTCGTGCACGAGGCGGTCACGGGCTGACGGGGGCGGGGGCCGACGATCGAGGGTCCCCGATCGGCCGTCGCCGACCGGCGTTCCGCGGCGCCCCGCCCTCCCCGTCACCCGCCGATCTGGCCCACGGCGTCCAGGTGGGGCAGGTGGTGATCCATGCGTTCGCGCTTGGTCCGCAGGTAGGTGATGTTGGACTCGCACGGCGGGATCAGCAGCGGCACCTGCTCGCTCACCTGCACCCCGTGCCGGACGAGAGCCTCACGCTTGCGCGGGTTGTTCGACATCAGCCGCACCGACCGCACGCCGAGGTCGCGCAGGATGCCCGCGGCGGCGGCGTAGTCGCGGGCGTCGACGGGCAGACCCAGCGCCAGGTTGGCCTCGACGGTGTCCAGGCCCTCCGCCTGGAGTGCCATCGCGCGCAGCTTGGCGAGCAGGCCGATGCCGCGCCCCTCGTGCCCGCGCAGATAGACGACGATGCCGCTGCCCTCGCTGACCACCGCGCGCAGGGCGGCCTCCAGCTGGTCGCCGCACTCGCAGTGCCGGGAGCCGAACGCGTCGCCGGTCAGGCATTCCGAGTGCAGCCGCACCAGGACGTCGTCGGTGCCGATCTCGCCGTACACCAGGGCCACTTGTTCGTCGCCGCGGTCGTGGTCGAGGTAGCCGACCGCCTTGAACTGGCCGTACACCGTGGGCAGCGGGGCGGTCACGACGTGTTCCACGCCGGTGCGCGGGGCGGGCTGGGCGCTGACGAGGCCGAGGGGGGCGGTGCTGTTCTCTGTCATGATCTGGTTCCTAAGCTTCGGGCGACGACGAAAGGCCGGGGGACGATGGACGGTTCGGACAAGGGCACGGCGGCGGCACACATGCTGGTGCCGGCGGACACCGCACAGGATGTACGTCAGCGGGCGGCGGGCGTCTCAGCACAGGTCGCCGTCCTTCCGGTGGGCAGCTACGAGCAGCACGGGCCGTATCTTCCGCTGGCCACCGACACGCTCGTCGCCTGTGCCATCGCCCGGGAGATCGCGGCAGCGCACCCGGTGCACCTCCTTCCTCCGGTGACGGTCTCCTGCTCGCACGAGCACGCGGCCTGGCCGGGGACCGTCAGCATCTCCTCCGTCACCCTGCACGCCGTGGTGCGGGACATCGCGGACTCCCTGCGCCGCTCCGGCGTCGAGGCGCTGGTGGTGGTCAACGGGCACGGCGGCAACTACGTCCTGGGCAACGTCGTGCAGGAGGCGTCGGCGCGGGGCGAGAAGCTCGCGCTGTTCCCGTCCGCCGAGGACTGGGAGGAGGCCCGCGGGCGGGCCGGGGTGGTCACGTCGCTGCTCAGCGACATGCACGCGGGGGAGATCGAGACGTCGATCCTGCTGCACACTCATCCGCACGTTGTCCGCCCTGGGTACGAGTCCGCCGATCATCTGGCGGACGACCGCCGTCATCTGCTCACCGCCGGCATGTCCGCCTACACCGACTCGGGGGTCATCGGCCGTCCTTCCCTGGGGTCCGCCGACAAGGGGAAGGCGCTGCTGGCGAGCCTCGCCGAGGCGTTCGGAGCGACCCTCGCGCTGCTGACCGGCGACGACGGGCCGGGGGCGGCCTGACGCACTTCCGGGTCGCGGGCGGCCCGACGCACCTCCGGGTCGCGGGCGGCCCGACGCACCTCCGGGCCGGGGGCGGCCTGCGCCCCCGACGCGGCGGGGGCGCCGGTGGCCCGGACGCGGCGCAGGTCGCCCCACCAGCGGGCGGCGAGGACGCACGCGCCCGGCAGGGCCGCCGCGAAGCACAGCACGCCGTACACGACGGCGGTGGCGAGGCCGGTGCCGGCGCCGAGGCCGGCCGCGCCGAACGCCCACGCGGTGACGCCCTCGCGGGGCCCGAACCCGCCGACGTTCAGCGGCAGTCCCATCGCGAGCAGGGCGAGCACCGCGAGCGGCAGCAGGGCGGTCAGGGGTGCGTCGGAGCCGGCGACGCGGGCCGCGACGACGAACGTCGCCAGGTGCCCGGCCAGCACGACGAGGGACGCGGCGGCGACACCGGGCCCGTTGCGCCGCGACAGCAGCCCCTCCCGTGCCTCCGCCAGCGCCGACCGCCATGCCCGTGCCCGCCGTGACGGTGCGCCGTCCGGGGCGCGGTGCGGGGGGCGGTTCAGCCGCAGCGCCAGTACGACGGCGAGCACGCCGGCCGCGGCCAGCGCGGCGAGCGGGACGACGCGGCGTACGTCGTCGCGTACCGGGGAGTCCACGACGAGCAGGACGCCCGCGCCGACGACGGCCAGCGCGAGCTGTCCCGCCGTACGCTCCAGCACGACCGCGCGCACGCCGCGGCCGAGGTCGCCGGCGCTGCGTCCGTGCCGGACGGCCCGGTGCACGTCGCCGACGACGCCGCCGGGCAGGGCCGCGTTGAGGAACAGGGCCCGGTAGTAGTCGGCGACGGCCGCGCCCAGCGGCAGCCGGATGCGCAGTGCGCGGGCGACGAGCGTCCACCGCCAGGCGCAGGCGGCGGTGGTGGCCGCGCCGAGGGCGACGGCGGCGAGCAGGGCGGGCGCGTCGATGCGCCGCAGCCCGTCCAGGAAGGCGCCGCTGCCCATCCGCCACACCAGCACGCCGAGGATGGCGAGCCCGGCGACGGTGCCGAGGTGCTTGCGCGGCCCGGACGCGGGCCCGGCGGGGGCGTGGCCGCCGGCCTCGGGTACGCGGGCGGCCGGCGGGGCCTGCGGTGCGGGCCGCTCCCCCGCCGGAGGCGAGGGCCGCGGCCCCGTCGAGGGCGCCCGCCCCGCGTGGACGCGCCCGGTGCCCGCCTGCCGTGCCGCCGGCGTGGTGTCCGCCGTCGGACGGCGAGCCGCCCGCGCTCTCGGGACGCGCACCGCCGGGGCCGCCGACGCCGGGGTCATGCGGTGCCTCCCGCCGGCCGGGACAGGGCGAGCAGGTCGCTGTGGTGCACGGTGACGTGCAGGTCGCCGGTGGCCAGCTCGGCGAGGCGGGCCGACAGGTACTTCCGTGCCCGCTCGGCGAGTTCGGGCCGCTGCTCGACGGCGGCGGCGACCCAGCCGCGCAGCCACTGCGCGGTCAGCTCGGCGCAGTCGGGGCCGAGCCGCCACGGGCTGGGGCGGACGTGGACGGTGGCGCCGTGCGCGGAGAACGCGTCGCAGGCGGCGTTGACGGCGTCGGGGCCGAGGAGGCCGCCGCGGCGCTGGTGGTCGTTGAAGGCGGCGGTGAGGTCGGCGTCCAGCGGGTCGGGGGTGCCGAACTCGACGCGTCCGGCGACCGACAGGGTGAGCAGGGCGGGGCAACCGGCGCCGGCGCAGGCCGCGGCGAGCGTGTCGATCTCCTCGCGGGTGAGGACGTCCAGCAGCGCGGAGGCGGTGACCAGGCCGGCGCCGGTCAGCGCGTCCGGGGTGAGCCGGGCGACGTCGCCGCGGCGGGTCTCCACGGTGACGCGGCTGCCGTCGGCGGCGGCGCGCGGGGAGGCGACCGCGGCGAAGTGCAGCAGGTAGGGGTCGCGGTCGTGCAGCACCCAGTGCTGGGCGCCGTCGAGGCGGGGCGCGAGCCAGCGGCCCATGGAGCCGGTGCCGCAGCCCAGGTCGTGCACGACGAGTCCGCCGGGGCGGCCGGGCAGGTTGGCCAGCCGTATGCGCAGCGGGTCCAGCAGGTCGGCGGCGCGGGCGGCGGCGTCGGCGCTCTCCCGCAGCTCCAGCCACTCGGGCGCGTACCGGGGCGGCTCCTCCGCCCCTGCGGCGCCTTCACGGAGCCGTACGGTGGGCCGCTCCCCCGGCCGCAGCGCGGGCCCGGCGCCGGGGACGACCGCGTCCTCGTCCGGTCGCGCGGGCGGTCGGCCGGCGCGTCCCGGGCCGGGCTGGGAGGGGATCGTCGCGGCCCCCTGGGCGTGGGTCGTCGGCTTGGTCATGCCGCCCTCCTCGGTTCGTCGCCGGGGAGCCGGCCGAGGACGGCTGCCAGGCTCTGTGCGGTGGTGGCCCAGCCGGCCAGGGCGGCGCGCCGGGCGCGGGCGGCGGCCTTGAGGCGGCGCCGTACGTCGGCCTCGCCGAACCAGCCGCGCAGTTCGGCGGCGAGGGCGGCGGGGTCCTCCGGCGGGACGAGGATGCCGGGCACGCCGCCGTCGGGGGCGCGGCCGACGGCCTCGGGCAGGCCGCCGACGTCGGTGGCGAGGACGGGGATGCCGCGGGCGAGGGCCTCGGTGACGGCCATGCCGTAGGTCTCGGCGTAGGAGGCGAGGACCATCAGGTCGGCGGTGGCCCAGGTGGCGTCGAGGTCGGCGCCGGTGCGGGGTCCGGCGAGTTCGACGCGGTCGTTCAGGCCGTGGGAGGCGATGAGGCGGCGCAGTCCGGCGACGTAGTCGGGGTCGTGGTCGAGTCCGCCGACGCACACGCAGGTCCACGGCAGGTCGGTGACGGTGGCGAGGGCTTCCACCAGGCGGTGCTGGCCCTTGCGGGGGGTGACGGCGGCGACGCACAGCAGGCGGGAGACGCCGTCGGTGCCGGGGGCGAGGGGTGCGATGTCGGCGCCGGGGGCGGCGACGTGCACCCGGTCGGGGGCGAGGCCGTGGTGGGAGACGAGACGGCGTACGGCCCAGTCGCTGGTGGCGATCACGGCGGGTACGGCCCGCAGCACGTCGCGTTCGCGGGCGTCGAGGTCGGCGGCGATGTGCGGGGCGAGGCCGGTCTCGTCGCCGAGCGGCAGATGCACCAGGACGGCGAGCCGCAGCCGGGCCGTCTCCGGGACGATGATCTCGGGTACGCCGCAGGCGACGAGGCCGTCGAGGAGGACGGCCGTCCCGTCGGGCAGTTCCCGCAGGACGCGCGCGAGTTCGCGGCGTGCCTGCTCGTCGGGGCGGGGCCAGGCCCCGTCGACGAGGTGCCGGCGGACCTGCCAGCCGAAGCCGGGCAGGTCGAGGCAGATACGGCGGTCGTAGGCGTTGCCGCCGCTGGGGGCGGCCGGGTCGGCGACGCCGCCCGGCATGACGAAGTGGACCTGCCGCAGGGCCATGGGGACGACCTCCGTGTGGGCGGGGGCCTGCTGCTGCGCCGGGATGTGGCCGAGTCGCGCGGGCGACGCCACTGCCGCGCCGCTCACAGCGCACGCTCGTAACTCGCCCACGCGATGTGCGACTCGTGGAGCGTGACGGAGATCTGCGCGATGCCCTTGGCGTTCTCGCCGAGGGCGCCCTTGTGGATGCGTTCGGCGAGCCGGTCGGCGATGACCTTGGCGAGGAACTCGGTGGAGGTGTTCACGCCGGCGAAGTCGGGCTCGTTGTCGAGGTTGCGGTAGTTCAACTCGCCGACGACGGCCCCGAGTTCACGGGTGGCCAGCCCGATGTCGACGACGATGTCGTCGTCGTCCAGCTGTTCGCGCCGGAACGTGGCGTCCACCAGGAACGTCGCTCCGTGCAGTCTCTGCGCGGGTCCGAAGACCTCGCCGCGGAAGCTGTGGGCGATCATGATGTGATCGCGGACGGTGACACTGAACAACGGACGACCCTCCAGATGCGGTGCGTCGGCCCCCGGCCGGCGGTGGCCGGGGCTGCCGTGTAGTACGGCTGACCGCTTCCCCGTGTTCAGCCCGTTCTCACTCTTTTCTCAGGTCAGGCGCCGCCTGTTCGCCGAGGTCAGGCGCTGCTGCCGGTGGGCGTGGGGTCGGGGTAGCGGATGCGGTGGCACAGGGCGGGCAGTTCGCCGGAGGCCAGCAGCGGCATCACGTCGGGCAGCTCGTCGAAGGGGGACTCGCCGGTGACGAGTGTGTCGAAGACGGGGTCGGCGAGCAGGTCGAGGGCGAGGGCGAGCCGGTCGGCGTAGGAGCGGACGGCGGCGCGGGCCGGGGAGACGGTGCCGACCTGGCTGCCGCGGACGGTGAGCCGGCGGGAGTGGAAGGCCTCGCCGAGGGGTACGGCGACCTGCCGGTCGCCGTACCAGCTGAGTTCGAGGACGGTGCCCTCGGTGCGCAGCAGTTCCAGGGAGCGGGTGAGTCCGGCCTGGGTGGCGCTGGCGTGCACGACGAGGTCGCAGTCGCCTCGGGCGTCCCCGGGGGTGGCGTACTCGACGCCGAGCGCGTCGGCGGTCTTCGCCCGGGCCGGGTCGGGGTCGACGAGCTGGACGCGGACACCGGGGAAGCGGGCGGCGAGCGCGGCGACGGAGCATCCGACCATGCCGCCGCCGACGACGGCGATGCGGTCGCCGACCAGCGGCGGGGCGTCCCACAGGGCGTTCACGGCGGTCTCGACGGTGCCGGCGAGCACGGCCCGTGCGGCGGGCACCCGCTCGGGTACGGCGGTGAGGGCGCTGACGGGGGCGACGTACCGGGTCTGGTGGGGGTAGAGGCAGAACACGGTCCGTCCGACGAGGTCCGCGGGGCCTTCCTCGACGACGCCGACGTTGAGGTAGCCGTACTTCACGGGGGCGGGGAAGTCGCCCTCCTGGAAGGGGGCGCGCATCGCGGCGTGCTGGCTCTCGGGGACGCCGCCGCGGAAGACCAGCGTCTCCGTGCCGCGGCTCACCCCCGAGTACAGGGTGCGCACCAGGGCCTCGCCGTCGGCGGGGGCGTCGAGGACGGTGTCGCGGATCTCGCCGCGACCTGCGGAACGCAGCCAGAACGCACGTGCGGTGCGGGTCATCGGTTTCCTCCTGGCGATTTTGGCCGAGCGTCCGCGTGAACGGTCGGGATGCCGTTCACGTACGGAGATGTGCACAGGCCGCGCACAGTACGCGGCGTTGATCGACTCTGTCACTCGGCCGGAGGGTGTGCGGTGGCCCTGAACAACCTTGTCCCCGTGAGAACCGTTCAGCAGGAGCCCGCTGTGGGAGCGGGCGTGCAGCTGGCGCTGCTCGGCCTGCTCGGCACGGCGATCGGCATGGGAACAGCGGGCTGGCTGACCGGCCTGGCGTTCGCGCTGGCGGGCTGGTTCACGCTGTCGCGGGCCCTGCACCGCTCCGGTCTGGACACCTTCGGCCCCGCCAACCGGGTCACCCTCGGCCGTGCCACGCTGGTCGGCGGGGTGACGGCGCTGGTCGCGGACTCCTTCGAGAGTTCGCCGCCGGTGACGCTGCTGGTCGGGCTGACGGTCGTGGCGCTGCTGCTGGACGGTGTGGACGGCAAGGTGGCCCGCCGCACCGGCACGTCGAGCGCGCTGGGCGCCCGCTTCGACATGGAGGTGGACGCGTTCCTGATCCTGGTGCTCAGCGTGTACGTGTCCGTGCGGCTCGGCCCGTGGGTGCTGCTGATCGGCGGCATGCGCTACGGGTTCGTCGCCGCGGCCCGCGTCTGCCCGTGGCTGAACGCCCCGCTGCCGCCGAGCACGGCCCGCAAGACGGTGGCGGCGATGCAGGGTGTGCTGTTGCTGCTGGCCAGCTCGCAGCTGCTGCCGCTCGCGGCGGACGCGGCGGTGACGCTGCTGTCCCTGGCCCTGCTGTCCTGGTCCTTCGGCCGTGACATCCGCTGGCTGTACCGGAACCGCCCGACGCCGGCGCCGCTGAGGCAGGAGGCCCCGCAGGTGGCGGCCCCGCAGGTGGAGGCTCCGCGGGTGGAGGCTCCGCAGGTGGCGGCCCCGCAGGTGGCGGCCCCGCAGGAGGCGGGCCCCCGCACCCGCCAGGAGCCGGCGCTGGCGGCCCGCTGACGGGCCGCTGACGGCAGGCGCGGGCCGGCCCGTGTGGCGGGCGGTCGTGCCTCGGGGCGGTGGGGAGTCCCTGTGCTCGCGCGAAGCCGATCCCTCGGCGACCCGGCAGCCGCGACCCCCACGACACCGGCCGGTGGCGCCGCCTCAGGCCTGGACCAGTCCCGCCCGGAAGGCGAGGATCACGGCGTGGACCCGGTCGCGGGCGCCTATCTTGACGAAGATCCGGCCGACGTGGCTCTTCACGGTGGACTCGGCGAGGTGGAGGCGTGCGGAGATCTCCGCGTTGGTGAGCCCTTCGCCGATCGCGACGAGGATCTCCCGTTCGCGGTCGGTGAGCCGTCCGATCCCGGCGTGTTCCTCCCCCGACAGCGGGACCGGCCCGAACCTCCCGGACGCGAAGCGCCGCAGCAGGCGCCGGGTGGCGCTGGGCGCGATCACCGCGTCGCCGGCGGCGACCGCGCGGATCGCGGACAGCAGGTCGCCGGGCGGGGCGTCCTTGGTGAGGAAGCCGCTGGCGCCGGCCTCGATGCCGTCCAGGACGTACTCGTCGAGGTCGAACGTGGTCAGCAGCAGCACATGGGGGCGCCGGCCGCCGTTGTGACGGTCCGTCATGATCCGGCGGGTGGCGGCGATGCCGTCGAGATGGGGCATGCGGACGTCCATGAGTACGACGTCGGGGCCGAGTTCGCGGGTGAGCCGCACGGCCTCACCGCCGTCGCCGGCCTCCCCCGCCACGTCCAGATCCGGCTGGCCGGCGAGGAACATCGCCGTTCCCATCCGCTGGAGGGGCTGGTCGTCCGCGATCAGTACGCGGATGGCTGTGTCCGTCATGGGGTCGTCGTCCTCCGGTTCTCCGTCTCCGTGTGGCGTGCGGGCTTCGGCGGGAGCGTGTCGGGGTCGTCGGCGGGGATGCGCGCCCTGACCCGCCAGCCGGTGCCGGCGGGCCCGGCCTCGAACGTGCCGCCGTACGCCTCGACCCGTTCCCGCATTCCGGGCAGCCCGTGTCCGCCCGGACGTGCGGCGGCGGGGGGCGGTGCCGCTCCGGTGTCGGTGACGGTGACGGTCACGGCGTCCGGTCCGCGTTCCACGGCGACGCGGGCGCGGGCGGCGGGGCCCGCGTGGCGCAGCACGTTGGTCAGGGACTCCTGGACGACGCGGTAGACGGCGAGCTGGCGGCCGGCGCCGAGGGTGTCGAGGTCGCCGGAGCGGCGCAGCACGACGTCGAGTCCCGCGTCCCGTACGGCGTCGAGCAGGGCGGGCAGGTCGTCGATGCGGGGCTGGGGGCTCAGGGGTGCGCCGTCGGCTCCGGCGTCCTCGCGCAGCACCTTCAGCACGCGCCGTACCTCCCGGGCGGAGGTGCGGCTGACCTCACCGATGGCGTCGAAGGCGCGTACGGCGTCGTCCGGGGAGCCGGGGGCGGCGACGGAGCCGCCGGCGGCGAGCGCGGTGATGACGGAGAGGTTGTGGCCGATGACGTCGTGGATCTCCCGGGCGATGCGGGTGCGTTCGGTGACGGCGGCCGTCCGCGCGATCTCGGCCTGTTCGGCGGCGACGCGGCTGCGGTTGCCGCGCACGAGCAGCGCGGTCAGTGCGGCGGCGCCGGCTGTCGCGGTCACGGCGACGACGAGGAGCAGGCGTTCGCGGGGGGTGGTCCCCGCCTCGCCGGGCGGCGCGGCGAGGGCGGCGGCGGCCAGGACGACGACGGCGCCGGCGGCGGCCCGCGTCACGCGGGGCCGGCTGTCGCGCAGGACGGCACCGAACAGGGTCACCCACACCGCGAGGTACGTCCACGGGGGCGCGCCGGGCAGGAGGAGGGCGCCGGCGGTGGTGGCGGCGGTGGCCGCGGTGGTGACGAGCAGGGCGGCGAAGGGGTGCCGCCGCCGCAGGGCGACGGCGGCGAGGACGACGGCGAGCGCCGCCCGGCCGGGGAGGCCGGACGGCGGGCCCGCGAGGAGGGACACGGCGGCGACGAGCACCGTCAGGCCCAGGTCCCGCACCAGGGGGTGGCGCCGGTCGAAGGCGGTGAGCCGGTGGACCGGGTCGTTCGTCGCCGTGTCCGGCACACGGATGCGCACGCGGGTGCCGTCCTCTCAGATGTCGCGGGTCTTCAGCAGCCACCAGGACACGCCGCCCAGCGCGGCGGCCCAGGCGAGCAGGACGGCGACGGCGGTGCCCACGCCGTAGGGGCCGTCGGCGAGGCCGGCGCCGCGTACCACGTCCATGGCGGCGAACGGCATCCAGTGCGTGAATCCCGTCAGGCCGTCGGGCAGGAACACGGGGAAGATCTGCGGGCCGAGCTGGAAGACGCCGAAGTACAGGGTGATCGCGGCGGCGGCGTTGCGCACGAGGGCGCCGAGGGCGATGCCGAACAGGGCGCCGTACGGCAGCAGGAGGGTGGCGGCGACCACTCCCCCGGACATGGCCGGGTCGAACAGGGACATGCCCGCGGCGGCGGGCACCGCGCCGGTGATGCGGGTGAGCACGTACAGCGCGACGGACAGGAGCGCGCCGAGGGCTGTCGTCACCCCGGCCAGGACGGCCGCCTTGGCGAGCAGCACGCCGGTACGGCGGGGTGCCGCGATCATGCTCGCGCGGACGGTGCCGCTGCTGTACTCGCCGGTGACGACGAGGACGCCGAGGACGGTGAGGGCGAGCACGCCGAGCGGGTAGACGGCGGTGAACGCGAACGGGACGTCGGCCGCGGCCCCGTCGCCGAGGGTCTCGCCGTCGATCAGCAGGTAGGCGCTGAGGGCGGCGACGGCGGCGAAGGACAGGGCGAGGGTCAGCCGCAGCGAGCGGACCGACCGCAGTTTGGTCCACTCGGAGCGCAGCAGTCCGGCGGCGGTGATCCGGACGTGTCCGGGGCCGGTCGCGGGGGGTGTCACGGCGGTGGTCATCGCAGGGCCTCCCCGGGGGTGGCGTACTCGACGGCGTTGCGGGTGATCTGCATGAAGGCCTCTTCCAGCGTGATGCGCCGGGGGGTGAGTTCGTACAACGGGATACGGCGGGCGCTCGCGATCTGCCCGATCTCCCGGGCGGAGCGGCCCTGCACATCGAGCGTCTCGGCGTCCTCCAGGGTCACGGTGGTGTCGGCGGCCTGGAGCGCGGCGGCGAGCGCGGGCGCCTCCGGGGTCACCACCCGCACCGACTCGGGGGCGACGGAGGAGATCACGTCGGAGACGGTGCCCTCGGCGAGGAGGCGGCCCTGGCCGATCACCACGAGGTCGTCGGCGATGAGGGACAGTTCGCTCATCAGGTGGGAGGAGAGGAAGACGGTGCGTCCGCGCGCGGCGTACCCGGCGAGGAGCCGGCGCAGCCACAGGACGCCGTCGGGGTCGAGGCCGTTGACCGGTTCGTCCAGGACGAGGACCTGCGGGTCGCCGAGGAGGGCGGCGGCGATGCCGAGCCGCTGCGCCATGCCGAGGGAGAAGCCTCCCGCCCGCTTGTGGGCGACGGGGCCGAGCCCGACGAGGTCGAGGACCTCCCGCACCCGGGCGGTGGGGATGTTGTGGGTCTGTGCGAGGGCGAGGAGATGGTCGTGGGCGCTGCGGCCCCGGTGCACGGCCTTGGCGTCGATGAGGAGCCCGACGTGGCGCATCGGGTCGGGCAGGTCGGTGTAGCGGCGGCCGTCGACGGTGATCCGGCCGGAGGTCGGGTGGTCGAGTCCGACGAGCATGCGCAGGGTGGTGGACTTCCCGGCGCCGTTGGGGCCGAGGAAGCCGGTGACGACGCCGGGCCGGACGGTGAAGGAGAGGTCCTCCACGGCGGTCCGGTCGCCGTACCGCTTGGTCAGATGCTGAGCGACGATCATGTCCGGAACGTTAGGGAGCGGGGGGCGGGCCGGGCATCGGCCCGCGGTATCCGGCTCGGCGGCCGTGCGGTACCGGGGGTCTAGTCCGCCGGTACGGCCGGCGCGTCGTGCGGGGAGCCGGTGCCGCTCGCGTGTCCCGGCGCGGCCGTGGCGCGGACGAGCGGCAGGAAGACCTGGTCGACGATCTCCTCGAGGGCCTCGTTCGTGGCCGCGGCCTGGGAGAGCAGCACCTCGCCGGTCAGCAGGTCGAAGGCGGCGTTGCGGACGCGGGGCGGCAGATCGGCGGTGGGGATCTCGCCTCGGTCGCGGGCCCGTTCGAGGACGGTGCGCATACGGCTGCCGCGGACGCGGGTGAAGGCGTCGCGCAGGTCGGCGAGGGTGGGCGCGTCGCCGTCGGCGCCGTCCAGGCGTGCGGTGAGCCGGACGGCGACTCGGGCGCGGGCGTCGTTGGCGGTGTGCAGCAGGGCGATGACGTCGCCGCGCAGCGTTCCGGTGTCGGGGACGGTGCCGGGGTCGGCGGTGCCCAGGCCGTGGGCCGCCGCCGCGAGGGCCAGGTCGCGTTTGGCGGGCCAGCGCCGGTAGAGGACGGCCCGGCTGGTGCTCGCCCGTTCGGCGACCGCGTCGTAGGTCAGTGCCTCGTAGCCGTTCTCCAGCAGTTCGGCCCAGGCGGCGTCGAGCAGCGCTTTCTCCAGTTCCGCGCCGCGGCGGCGGCGTTTCGGCTCGCGTGCCGGCGTGGCATCGGAACCCTCAGCTTTAAGAGACATTGCGTTTCCTATTCGCCTGTCGTACTGTCGTAGCCGCATCTAAGATACACCTTGTCTCTTAAAGGGGTCCGTTGTGAGCACACAGACAGCGAAGGCGGACACGAGGGCACAGGAACCGGCTCCGGGGGTGTGGCCCGTCGCGTGGACCACCGTGGTCGGCGCCATCGGCGTCCTGCTGGGGACGACCGTCGTGGCCGTGGCGATCGAACCGCTCGCCGGGATCCTGGACGTCCCCCTCGCCACGATCCAGTGGATCAGCACCGGTTATCTGCTGGCACTCGCCGTCGTCATCCCGATCGTCCCGTGGGCGCAGCAGCGCCTGGGCGGCAGACGCCTGTGGATCCTCGGCCTCGCGGTCTTCCTGGTGGCGTCCGTGCTGAGCGCCCTCGCCTGGGACGCCGCCTCCCTGATCGTGTTCCGCGTCCTACAGGGGCTGGGCGGCGGCATCCTCATGCCGCTGATGTCCACGCTCGTGATGCAGGCGGCCGGCGGCAGGGGCCTGGCCCGCGTCATGGCCGTCGTCGGCGCCCCGGCCGCGCTGGGCCCGATCCTCGGCCCGGTGCTCGGCGGGCTCGTCCTGGACCGGCTCGACTGGCGGTGGCTGTTCCTCGTCACGGTCCCCTTCGAGGCGGCCGGCATCGTGCTGGCGCTGCGGTACCTGCCGAAGGACGGCGAGACACGTCCAGCCCGGCTCGACGTGCCGGGCTTCGTACTCATGGCCTCGGGCCTCGCGGGCATGCTCTACGGCCTGAGCGACGCCAGCAGGGACGGAGGCTTCCTGCACCCGGACGTGCTCGTCCCGCTCCTCGCGGGCGCCGCCGCCGTCGCCGTGTTCTCCGTGCGGGCCCTGCACCGCCGGTCGGGGGCACTGGTCGACCTGCGGTTGCTGCGGCATCTGCCGCTGTCCTCGTCGACGCTGCTGCTGTTCCTGTCGGGTGTCGCCCTCTACGGCGCGATGCTGCTGATCCCGCTCTACTTCCAGCAGCTGCGCGGCATGACACCGCTCGCCGCGGCCCTGCTGCTGATCCCGCAGGGTGTCGGCACGCTGCTCAGCCGGAGCCCGGCGGCACGCCTGTCGGAGACGGCCGGGGCCCGCTGGGTGGTGGCCGGCGGTTTCGCGCTCGTGGCGGTCGGCACGGTGCCGTTCCTCGGCGCCACCGAGCACACCGGTCAGGTGCTCATCGGCGTGTTCCTGTTCGTGCGCGGCCTCGGCCTGGGCGCGCTGACGGTGACCCTCATGGCGCTCGCGTTCGAGGGACTCGCCCGCGACGAGGTGCCGCACGCGAGCGTCATCAGCCGTATCGGACAGCAGCTGGGCGGCTCGTTCGGCACGGCGCTGCTCGCGGTGGTGCTCCAGGCGGCCATGACGACGGCGTCCGTGCCGGCGGAGGGCTTCCAGTACGCGTTCCGGTGGGCGTTCGGGTTCACGCTCGTCGCGGTGCCGCTGTCCTTCGCGCTGCCCGGCAGGAGGACGTCCCGCGCATGATGCGCGGCGGGCCGCGCCGGGGGCACGACGAGGGTGCGCCACGGTCACGGCCCTGGCGGGCGTGGCCGACGCCGGCTCCTCGGTACGGCGGCCACAGCCCCGGCCGGCGACACCGACGGCCTCCAGCCGGTACGGCGGCCACGCACCCACGGTCACAGCCGCGGCCGGCGGCACCGAGGGACGGTCAGCCGGTACGGCGGCCACGCACCCACGGTCACAGCCGCGGCCGGCGGCACCGAGGGACGGTCAGCCGGTACGGCGGCCACGCACCCACCGCGACAACCCGGCCGGCAAGGCCGACGACGTCCTCCCGGAACGGCGGCCACGCGCCCACCGCCACAGCCCCGGCCGGCGGCACCGACAATGTCCGGCCCATACGGCGGCCGTACCGTGGCAGGCCCGGTCACCACCCCGGATACCGGTTCCACCAGTCGGGGTCCCACCCCCGCACGTACTCGCCGCCGCTCGGGGAGTCGTCGAACTCCAGGACGAGGTCGCGGGCCAGCGTGTCCAGGACCCAGGCCAGTTCGTGCCGGGCGACCAGGCCGGCCGGCAGCAGGCCGGCGCCGTGCGCCGCGCCGAGCAGGGCACCCGTCACGCAGGCCACACAGTCACCGGCGGAGGCGGTCGCGGCGAAGGCGAGCGCGGCCGGCAGGTCGGCGGGGCGGGGGAAGGAGGCCGCCGCGTAGAGGCCGCCGAGCAGGGCCGCGGGGGCGGTGGCGTCGGGGGCGAGGCGCGCCAGGACGGCCCGGTCGGCCGGGCGGGCGGCGGCCTCGCGGACGGCCGAGGTCAGCCGGTCGTGCTGGTCGTCGGTGAGGTCGCGGGCCTCGGACGGCAGCGCGGCGAGGCCCGCTTCCAGCGCTTCGGTGAGGATGCCGGCGTAGGGCGTGTACGGGGTGCGTTCGGGTGCAGGGTGGTTCAGGCAGTGCCGGGCGAGGAGCGTCGCGTGGACGGCGGCGGCGCGGGCGGCCGGGTCGCCGTGGGTGAGTCCGGCGAGCGCGTCGACCAGGGCCACGCCCTCCACGCCGGCGACGGCGACCGGGAGGCCGCGGGTCAGCGCGTGGGCGCCTCTGCTGGGCGTGGGCATCGCCTTCTCGCCCTCGTCGATGCGGGACAGGGCCGTCACGGTCGCCGGGGCGCTGCCGCGCCGCTCCGCGAGGGCGGGCACGTCCGCGAGCCAGCCGTCGGGCCACCTTCCGGTGCCGTGCGGGTTCCAGCGGGCGAGCATCTTCTCCCGCGCGATGCCCTGGAGGTACGCCCACCGCGAGTACGCGTGCAGGACGACGCCGGGCGCGTGGCAGATGCCCTTGTGCTGGAGGCGGACCTGGGCGCGGATCACGCCCTCGGCGGTGAAGCAGGCGAGCTGGGTGGCGACGCCGGCCCGCAGCACGCCCGCGGGCACGGTGCCCCGGGCGGCGCCCAGGGTCTCCCCCAGGGCCAGCCCCAGCATCAGTCCCCGGACGCGGGACTGCCGGGTGAACAGGGCACGCTGATGATCCTTGGGCTCAGGCACGGCGGCACCCTACCTCCGGCGGTCCGCTCGGCCGGGTCGGCGGTCAGAGCCCGGCCCGCTCCAGCAGCAGCGGCAGCGCCGCCGGTTTCACCTTCTGCACCGAGCGGACCTGGCCGAGGCCGAGTTCGTCGCGGGTGACGGGGCTGCGGTGGAGCGCCTTGGTGGCCTCGGTCAGCAGGGTCACGGGCACCAGGTACGAGCCGTCACCGGCCTCGGTGTCCACGCGGGGCTCCTCGTCGACCTCGCCGACGGCCGCGACGGCGGCGTCCGGGCTGAAGTAGAACCAGACACGGTCGCCGGGCACCATGCGGTTGCGGCGGCCGAGCCAGAACTCCGCCTCGGGTTCCTCCTCGGCGAGCGCGAGGATGGCGTCCTTGTCGGCCGGCTCCTGGTCCAGTACGTCCCTGAGCGGGTTGAGGATGTAGATCCAGTCCGCCACGGTTTCCCCCTCGATCAGGACCATTCGACCAGGACGTGCGCCGCACGGCGCCGCGAACGCACAGTGCGGCGGCCCATCTTGCCAGGCCTGCGCCACCCGTGCGCACACATTTTCGCGTACGGCATCTCACCGCTCGCGGGCGGGGTCCCCCGGCACCCGCCGGGCACGAGGACAAGGGTCCTGACGGAGCGTCATGTCCCCATGTGACGGGGCGTCACATGCGGGGCGGGCGCCGGAATCCGCCAGGACCGGCGCCCGCCCGGCTGCGCCCCGCCCGGGCCGGGGCTCAGGCGGCCCGGGCCGTGCGGTCCCGGTGGCGGCGGATGATGTCCGCGTAGTGATGCCCGCTGCCCTTGATGGTGCGGGCCTGGGTGCGGTAGTCGACGTGGACGAGGCCGAACCGCTTGTCGTAGCCGTACGCCCACTCGAAGTTGTCCAGCAGGGACCAGGCGAAGTACCCGGCGAGCGGGGCGCCCCGGCGGGCGGCTCGGGCGCAGGCGGCCAGGTGCCGGGTCAGGTACTCCTGGCGTTCGGGGTCGTCGACCGTGCCGTCGGGGCGGACGGTGTCCGGGTAGGCGGAGCCGTTCTCGGTGACGTAGAGGCGGCGGGCCCGGTACTCGTGGGTGAGGCGCAGCAGCAGCTCCTCGATGCCGTTCTCGTCGACCTCCCAGTCCATGCCGGTGCGGGGCACGCCGGGCCGGCGCACGCTGCGCACATGCGGGGCGGGGCCTTCGGGGTCGTCGGCGACGGTCATCGGGAAGTAGTAGTTCAGGCCCAGCCAGTCCAGCGGGGCGCCGATGAGTTCCAGGTCGCCGTCCTTCTCGGGGAGTTCGACGCCGTACAGCTCGCGCATGTCCTCGGGGAAGCCGCGGCCGTGCACGGGGTCGAGCCACCAGCGGTTGGTATGGCCGTCCATGCGGCGGGCGGCGTCGATGTCCTCGGGGCGGGGGGTGGCGGGCTGCACGGTGGAGAGGTTGTTGACGATGCCGACCTGGGCGCGGGGCGCGACCGCGCGGATCGCCCGCAGAGCGAGGCCGTGGCCGAGGAGCAGATGGTACGAGGCGCGCACGGCGGCGGTGAGGTCGGTGAGGCCGGGCGCCATCTTCCCTTCGAGGTGGCCGATCCACGCCGAGCACAGCGGCTCGTTGAGGGTGGCCCAGTGGGTGACGCGGTCGCCGAGGCGTTCGGCGACGACGGAGGCGTACGCGGCGAAGTGCTCGGCGGTGGAGCGTTCCGGCCAGCCGCCCCGGTCCTGGAGGACCTGCGGCAGGTCCCAGTGGTAGAGGGTGACGGACGGGGTGATGCCGGCCTCCAGCAGGCCGTCGATCAACCGGTCGTAGAAGTCGAGGCCCTTGGGGTTGACGGGGCCGTCGCCGCCGGGCACGACACGCGGCCAGGCGACGGAGAGGCGGTAGGCGTCGGTGCCGAGCTGCCGCATCAGGGCGATGTCCTCGCGCCAGCGGTGGTAGTGGTCGCAGGCGATGTCGCCGTTGTCGTCGCCGTCGATCTTCCCGGAGGTGTGGGAGAAGGTGTCCCAGATCGACGGGGAACGGCCGTCCTCCGCCACGGCACCCTCGATCTGGTACGCCGATGTGGCCGTGCCCCACAGGAAGTCGTGCGGGAGCGCGGAGAGATCGATGGTCACAGGATTCCTTTCGGGGGACGTCACTTGACGGCTCCGGCGGTCAGTCCGGCGACGAGGTACCGCTGGAGCAGCAGGAAGCCGGCCACGACGGGCACGCTGACGACGAGCGAGGCGGCCATGATCTGGTTCCAGTACACGTCGTTGAGGGTGGAGTAGCCCTGAAGGCCGACGGCGAGGGTGCGGGTGGTGTCGTTGGTCATGACGGACGCGAAGAGGACCTCGCCCCACGCGGTCATGAACGCGTACACGGCCACGGCGACGATGCCGGGGACCGCCGCGGGCACGACGATCCGGAAGAGCGCGCCGAGCGGCCCGCAGCCGTCGACGAGGGCGGCCTCGTCCAGGTCGCGGGGCACGGAGTCGAAGTATCCGATCAGCATCCAGATGGAGAACGGCAGCGAGAACGTCAGATACGTGAGGATCAGTCCGCCGCGCGAGCCGAACAGGGCGATGCCGGTGGCGTTGCCGATGTTGACGTAGAGGAGGAACAGCGGCAGCAGGAAGAGGATGCCGGGGAACATCTGCGTCGACAGCACGGTGACGGTGAAGACGCGTCTGCCGCGGAAGGTGTGGCGGCTGACGGCGTACGCCGCGAACACGGCGATCACCACCGAGCAGACGGTCGCCGCGCCGGCCACGATCAGCGAGTTCACGAAGTACTTCGCGAGCGGCACCGTCGACCAGATGTCGATGTACGGGCGGATCGTCAGACCGCTGGGCAGCCAGCGGAAGCTGCCGGAGACGTCCGCGAGGGGCTTCAGGGAGCTGGAGACCATGACGTACACGGGCACCAGGACGAAGCCGGTGAGGAGGGTGAGGAAGACGCGGCGCGCCCACAGGAAGGAGCGGGGCGGCGCCATGGGCGAGCCGCGGCGCGCGGCGGGGCCCCGGCGGGCGGCGAGGGCGGTCGGGTCAGGCATCGGCGGTCCTCCGTCCGCGGGAGGTGACGGCGAGGTGGACGCCGGTCACGACGAGCAGGAAGAGCAGCAGCAGGACGGACATCGCCGAGCCGGTGCCGAAGTTCCAGGTGACGAACGACGACTGGTAGATGTGCACGGAGATCAGGTCGGCGGCCTCGGGTGCGGCCTTGCCGAACATCACGTACGGCGTGTTGAAGTCGTTGAACGTCCACAGGAACAGCACCAGGACGAGGACCTGGTTGACGGGCCGCAGCGACGGCAGGGTGATGCGGCGGATCTGCTGCCACATGCCGGCGCCGTCCAGCGCGGCGGCCTCGTACAGCTCGCCGGGGATGTTCTGGAGGCCTGCCATGACGATGAGGAACGCGAACGGCCAGCCCTTCCACACGGACACGATCAGCAGCGCCCAGAAGCTGTTGTCGCCGATCAGCCAGAACGAGGGTTCGTCGGTGAGGTGCAGCTGGTCGTGCAGGACGTGGTTGATGAGGCCGTTGTCGCGCTGGAACATGAACACCCAGGTGATGACGGCGGTGTACACGGGCAGCGCGTACGGCACCAGGAACAGCGTCCTGAGCAGGCCCCGGCCGCGGAAGGCGTCCTGCATGAAGACGGCCGCGGCGGTGCCGATCAGCCAGCACAGGCCGACCGACAGCAGGGTGAAGGCGACGGTGACGAAGAAGGAGTGCAGCAGGGCCTCGCCGACGGGGGCGTCGAAGTCGACGGACACCTTGTAGTTGTCGAGGCCGGACCAGGGGGCGGCGCCCCAGTCGCGGATGTGGAACTGGGTGAGCTGTTTGAAGCTCATGACGATACCGATGGCCATCGGCACCAGGTGCACGAGGAGTTCGAGCACCAGCGCGGGCAGCAGTAGCAGATACGGCAGTCCGATGCGGCGGAGCCGGCCGGTGCGGCGACCGGCGCCCGCGGGCGCCGCACCGGGCGGCTCCTCGCGCACCGCGGGCCGGGCGGTGGTGGTGGTCATGGTGCTCACTTCGCCGGCATCTGCTGCTGGGCCTTCTCCAGCTTCGCCCTCACCGACTCGGTGGTGACCGGGCGGCCGGCGGCGGCGTCGGCGAACAGTTCCTTCACGGCCGTACCGACGGCCGTCTCGAACTGCGACTCGTCCGGCACCTGCGGCAGCGGGGCGGCGCTCTTGGCGAGGGTGTCCTTCAGGACGGCGTTGGCGGGGGTGTTGAACGCGGGGTCGTCCTGGGCGGTCCTGACCGGCGGGATGGAGCTGTATGCCGTGTTGAGGATCTTCTGCTCCTCGTCGCTGGTCATGAACTTCACGAACTCGGTGGCGCCGTCGAGGTTGTCGGTGTTCTTGAAGACGGCCAGGTTGATGCCGGCGACCATCGAGTTGATCTGGGTGCCGGTGCCGGGGGTGCCGGACTGCACGGGCACGGGGGCGATGCCGTAGGCGTCCTCGCTCATGCCCTGCGACGTGAGGTTGGCGGCGGCGGACTGCCACAGCAGCATCGCGTTGCGGCCCTTGGCGAAGTCGCTGACGGACTGGTTCTGCGCGTACTCGGCGTTCCCGGCCGGTATCACCTTGTCCTTCGCCATCAGGTCGACGTACTGCTTGACCGCTTCGACGATCTTGTCGTCGGTGAACGCGGGCTTGCCGTCGGCGGTGAAGAAGTCGGCGCCGTGCTGCTTGGCGAAGACGAAGACGTGGTGGATGTTCTCGGAGACGTTGGCGCCCTCCGCGCCGATCGCCTGCTTGCCCGTGGCCTGGATCTTCTTGCTGTCGGCGACGAGTTCGTCCCAGGTCGCGGGGGGCTCGGTGATGCCGGCGTCGGCGAAGATCTGCTTGTTGTAGTAGAGGGCGTACGCCATCGAGTACAGCGGTACGGCGGCGGGGTCCTGGCCGGGGACGCCGGTGGAGCCGAGCGCGGAGTCGACGAA
The DNA here is from genome assembly GCF_023072675.1 of Streptomyces sp. XM83C. GTDB lineage: Bacteria > Actinomycetota > Actinomycetes > Streptomycetales > Streptomycetaceae > Streptomyces > Streptomyces thermocoprophilus. The sequence continues at coordinate 5,727 of NZ_JALLGL010000046.1, read as the reverse complement.
CCGGTCCTTGCCGCCGATCTTCTCGAAGTTCGCGGCGTCCCACGGCAGCAGTGCGCCGGTCGCCTGCAACGACGCCGACCAGGTGTTGCCGATGTTCAGCACGTCCGGGCCCTGCCCGGAGGTGGTGGCGGTGAGGATCCGGTTGAGCAGGTCCGACCAGGGGACGACCTCCAGCTTCACCTTGATGCCGGTCTTCTTCTCGAACTTGTCGAGCTCGGGCTGGAGGACCTTCTTGTCGATCTCGATGCTGGCGCCCTGGTTGGAGGCCCAGTAGGTGAGTGTCTTCGGCGAGTCGTTCGACCCGCCGCCCGTCGACGAACCGCCTCCGCAGGCCGACGCGGCCAGCACGAGAGACAGGGTGACGGCGCCCATGGCCGCGACTCGGATTCTGCGCATGGCTCCCGGTGTCCCTTCGGGGTTGTGCTCATGGCTTAATTTAGGACGTGAGTTAATAGGGCTCACGAGAGCACGTCAAGGGGTCGGGACATCACTTCTCGGCACAGCCGCTGGTGTGTACTGGAGGCGAACCCGGGCGGATGGCGGAGGCGGTGCACACGGGTGAACCCGGGCGGGCGGCGGAGGGCGAGGACGGCGCACACGAGTGAACCCGGGCGGACGGCGGAGGGCGAGGACGGCGCACACGAGGGAACCGGGGCGGGGCGGCGCCCACGCGACGGCCGGTGGGTGTGATACGGCGGGGCCGCCCGCGTACGGGCTGTACGCGGGCGGCCTTCGACGCCGTACGCCGTCCGGCGAGGGGCCGGCGCTACCGGGCGGCCGGTGCCTGTGCCGGGGCCGGGGCGTAGCCGGTGGGGCGGGCCGTGAAGGTGCCGCGGCCCTGGGTGCGGCTGCGCAGGCGGGTGGCGTAGCCGAACAGTTCGGCGAGCGGCACCGTCGCCGTGACGGTCGCGGTGCCGGTCCGGGTCGTGGAGCCGGTGACCCGGCCGCGGCGGGCCGCGAGATCGCCGAGGACGGTGCCGAGCGCGTCGTCGGGCACGGTGACGGTGACCTCGGCGACCGGCTCCAGCAGCACCAGCGCGCAGGAGCGCAGCGCCTCGCGCAGCCCGAACCGGCCGGCGGTGCGGAAGGCCTGCTCGGAGGAGTCCTTCACATGGGTGGAGCCGTCGGTGAGCGTCACCCGCAGCCCCGTCACGCGGTGCCCGCCGAGCGGTCCCTCGCCGAGCGCGTCACGGCAGCCGGCTTCGACCGCGCGGATGTACTCCTGCGGCACCCGCCCACCGGTGACCGTCGAGCGGAACTCGAACCCGGCCTCGACGTCGAGCGGTTCGACGTCGAGGACGACATGCGCGAACTGCCCGGCGCCGCCGTCCTGTTTGACGTGCCGGTACACCAGTCCGCGCACCCCGCGTCCGACGGTCTCGCGGTGGCTGACCTGTGGCCGGCCCACGTTCACCTCCAGGCGGTGCTCGCGCCGCAGCTTCTCCACGGCGACCTCCAGGTGCAGTTCGCCCATGCCGGACAGGACGGTCTGCCCGGTCTCGGTGTCCGTCCGCACGACCAGCGAGGGGTCCTCCTCGGTGAGCCGGGCGAGCGCCTGGGCGAGCCGCTCGGTGTCGGTGGAGCGGCGTGCCTCGACCGCCACGGACACGACCGGCTCGGCGGAGCCGGGCGGTTCCAGCACGATCGGCGCGTCCGGCGCGCACAGCGTGGTGCCGGCGCGGGCGGACTTCAGCCCGACGACGGCGACGATGTCACCGGCGGCGGCCCGTTCCAGCGGGGCATGCCGGTCGGCCTGCACGCGCAGGATGCGGCCGATCCGCTCGCCGCGGCCCGCGCTCGGATCCCATACGGTGTCCCCCTTCTCGATCGTTCCGGAGTAGACGCGCAGATAGGTGAGGCGTCCGGTGGGCGTGGCCTGCACTTTGAAGGCGAGGGCGGCGAGCGGCGCCGCCGGGTCGGCGGGCCGCTGCTGCGCCGTACCGTCGTGCATACCGTCGACAGGCGGCCGGTCGACGGGCGACGGCAGCCAGGCGACGACGGCGTCCAGCAGGGGTTCGATGCCTCGGTTGTGGTAGGCGGAGCCGCACAGCACGACGACGCCGTCACCGCTCGCGGTCAGCTCCCGCAGCGCGGTGCGCAGGGTCGCCTCGGTGAGCCGCGAGGTCTCGCAGAACTCCTCCAGCGCGCCCGCGTGCAGCTCGGCCACCTGCTCCTCCAGCAGCCGGCGCCGCCGCCCGGCCTCCTCCCTCAGCTCCGCCGGCACGGGCCCGCGCATCATGCCGTCCTGCGTGTCGCCCCAGGTCAGCGCCTGCATGTCGAGCAGGTCGACGACACCGGTGAAGGCGTCCTCGGCGCCGATGGGCAGCTGTACGACGAGCGGGGCGGGGTGCAGCCGGTCCCGGATGGAGGCGACGGCGGTGTCGAGGTCGGCGCCCGCGCGGTCCAGCTTGTTGACGAAGGCGATCCGCGGCACACCGTGCCGGTCGGCCTGCCGCCACACCGACTCGCTCTGCGGCTCCACCCCGGCGACGGCGTCGAACACGGCAACGGCCCCGTCCAGCACCCGCAGCGAGCGCTCGACCTCGTCGGCGAAGTCGACGTGCCCGGGGGTGTCGATCAGGTTGATCCGATGCCCGTCCCAGGCGCAGCTGACGGCGGCGGCGAAGATGGTGATGCCGCGGTCGCGTTCCTGCGGGTCGAAGTCGGTGACGGTGGTGCCGTCGTGGACCTCGCCGCGCTTGTGCGTCGTACCGGTCGCATACAGGATCCGCTCGGTGAGGGTGGTCTTGCCGGCGTCGACGTGGGCGAGGATGCCCAGATTGCGGACGGCGGCGAGCGGGTCGGTGAGGTGGGGTTCGTGACGGGCGTGTGCGTTGCGCATGGCGTCGGCCTTTCGGGTCGCGGTGCGTGGAGACGGGCAGCGCGATTTCCCGGACGGCACGTCGGAGATACGGGTACGACAGGCCGGTGGTGGGCGTACGGGACGTCGGAAGGACGCGTACGGGGACGAGTCGGCGTACTCAGGCGGATGTCGTCGCGGGCATCCGGTGCCGGCCGCGCAGCGGGCACCGGACGGCACGAGACACCAGGATCACCTCGTAGCGGGCGCGGGGAACGGCGACAGCGCTGCGGTCACGCACGGCCGGACTCCCCTCACTCGTCGTCGACGGCACGCCACCGCGTATCGGGGGCGGCGTGCTTCGGTGGTGCGAGTGTAGGAAGAAGATCGAGGGGCCGTCACACGATTTATCGAGGGGGCGTCACACGATTTCGAAATGCCCCCGAAGCCGCCGCACGTACTGCGGCTCATGCCTGGCAGAAGCTCCGCCGCACGCGCCGCAGCCACGCCTCGGCGGGCCGCTCGTCGGGCAGTTCGGGCAGGACGCTCCGCGTCGCGGCGAAGGCGTCCTCGAAGCGCCGCAGCAACGGCTCGGCGGCCGACGGATCGGCGGCGACCTCCTCGCCGAAGCGGTGGTAGGCGTCGGGGTCGTCGACGCGGACGGTGAGCCGCCCGGTGGCGTACAGCTCGAAGCCCTGCGTGCACAGCCGCTTGAGGTGCCGGGCGTGCTTGGCGGTACGCCGGGGCGGCGCGTCACGGCCGGCCTTGGCGACGAGCTTGCGGAACTGCCGGCCCGCGTACCCGAGGTAGGCGTCCCGGACGCGCCGCGCGCTGAGGAAGGACCCGCGGATGCCGATCAGCTCGTCGCCGAGCGGTGTCCGCACCTCGTACAACGCGTCGGGCAGCCATACGAGTTCCATGACGGTGGGGTTGCCGCCGAGGGCGAGCCGGCACCACTTGGCGGCCTCGTGCAGCGTGCGGTCCGGTGCCGTACTGACGTACGACTCGACGGGCCGCCGCAGCCCGTGCAGCTCCTCGGTGGGCGTGGCGAACACGCCGAGCCGGTCGATGTCGGAGCCCTCGCGTGCGAGCCCGTACGCGGTGGAACCGACGACACCCGACAGCAGTACGTGCATGAAGTCCCCCCGGTGCCACCGAACCTCGTCCGCCGCGCACCCGTGCGGCGGAAAAGCCATGATGCCGCGATGGGCGCCCCGCCCACCTGGCATTTTCGCGCCGCACGGCGAAGGCCGAGGCTTCCGGCGCCGGTTCAGGCTGCCGTACGAAGCCCGGCGGCGGCGTCCGCGTCCAGGGCGCGCAGGATGCGTGTCTCCTCCCTGCGGGCGGCGGAGGCGGAGATGCGGCCGGCGGCGCGGCGGAGGGCGAGGCGGGCGAGGGCGTCGGCGGTCTCGTTGAGGTCGTGCCCGATGTGGCCCTTCAGCCAGCGGACCTGGACGCGGTGCCGGTGGGGCAACAGGCGGTCCACCAGTTCGCGGCTCTCCGGGAAGAGCAGGGCGCGCTGCTCGGCGGCCGGTTCGCCGGAGTGCAGGACGGCATCGAGCACGCGGACCGCCTGGGTGCTGTCGCACAGCACGACGACGGGCACGTCCTCGTGCCGTTCGAGGAGGTCGAGGGCGGCCGTGCAGGCGCCGATGATCTCGGCCTCGCCGCTGCTGGACGCGAAGGAGTCGCCGTGGCCGGTGGTGCCGTCCTCGGCGGCCCAGCCGTGGCCGCACCGTGCCGTGTCGTCGTCGAGGGCGGCGTCGGCGACGGCCACGACGGCGGTGTCGGGGAGGTCGGCGAGCAGGGCGTAGCGGTCCTCGGGTGCCGTGTCCGCGTCCGGGTGGTCGTCGTCCGGGTCCGTGCCGGTGAGGCCGGCGGCGAGGTGGTGATGGCAGTGCGGGCAGCCGCCGGTCCGCTCCGGGCAGTCCGCGCGGTGGGCGGCGACCAGCTCGCGCACGTACTGCCAGGCCTCTGGTTCGGCGTCGGCGAAGCGGGCCAGGGCGGCGGCCCGGCAGCGCGCGACGAGGTCGGCGACGGGGCCCGTCGTCACGCAGGCCCGCATCCGGTCGCGGAGGTCCAGGACCTTCAGCTGGGCCTCGCGGGCCCGCGCGGCGAGGACGGCGGTGTCCTGCTGGGCGTCGTCCAGGGCGTCGAGCCGGGCGCGCCGCAGGGAGAGGGGGCCGGTGAGCACGTGCTGTTCGGCCTTGCCGACGGCGTAGCGGCCCCAGGCGAGCGCAGTACGGGCGTGACGGTTCCAGCGTTCGGCCACCGCGTCGTGCGTGAGGTGCGGGTTCTCCTCCTCCCAGGCATCGCGCAGCAGGGCGTCCACGAAGGTGTCGTCGTCGCAGTCCAGCAGCTCGCGCACCGGCGCGGGCAGCTCGTCGCCGGCCGTCCGGCGCTGCCAGGCCCACTCGGCGAGGTCGCTCTCCGGCGCGTCCGGCGTGCCGTCGGGCAGGCCGTGGGCGCGGAGTTCGTGCCGCAGGGCCTCACCGAAGGCGTGCGGGTACGCCGCCCGCGCCGCCCTCAGCTCCAGCGGGTCCGCCGGCCGGGTCCGGCCGGTGCGGCGGGCGCGCTCCTTCTTGTACCGGGTCTCCGCCTGCGACCGGGCCCGCCTGACCCGGCGTGCGTGGGCGCGCAGCCGCCGCAGCCGCTCGGGAGGCTGCACCGACAGTTCGGCACGCCGTACGGCACCGCGGGCGAGGACGTCCGCGTGCGCGAGTACGACGGTGACGGGGCCGGCGAGCGCGGGGTGCTCCAGGAGCGCGGCGGTCTGCGGGTCGCAGGCCCCGTTCACCTGGGCGAGGACGGCGTCCTGGAGTGCGGTGAAGTCGTCGGCGAGGCGGAGGGCCGCGTCGGTGAGCTGCGTGGTCAGGGTGTCCTCCCGGACGGGTCGCGGGCGAGGGGGGAAGCGAGCGGGGCTGGGC
>NZ_JALLGL010000469.1 GCF_023072675.1 Streptomyces sp. XM83C | reverse complement strand
GCTGGGCCTGCACGGGCGGTATGTACTGCGTCGCGCCCTCGTCGCCGCCGGCGGCGGGCACGGGCGGCAGGTACTGGGTGGCGCCGTCCGCCGTGGGGGGCAGCGGGGCGCTCGGGCCGCCGGCGGCGGGCGGGTAGCCGTACGCCGGGGAAGGGCCGCCCTGTGTGTCGGAGGCGTGCGGGTAGCCGTAGGCGGGGGAGTGCGGGTCCGGCGTCTGCGGGGCGCTCGGGTAGGCGTACGCCGCCGGCTGGGGCGCGCCCGGGGCGTCGTACGCCGGGGGTGCGCCCTCCTGCGGCAGCGGGCCCGCGCCCGCGCCCGCCCAGGTCTGCTGCTGGGGCTGGGGCTGCGCGGGCTGCTGCCACTGCTGGGGTGCCTGAGGCTGGGGTGCCGGCGGCGCCTGCTGGGGCTGCTGCTGGCCGGGACCCCAGGACCCGCCCCACGCCTGGCCGCCCGCGGGGGCGGCGGGGTCGGGGGCGCTGGGGTACGGCGTCGGCTGCGGGCCGGGCTGCGGGCCCACGGGCGAGCCCGGCAGCAGGGGCGCGCCCCCGTCGGAAGGCAGCACTATGCCTTCGCGCGCGGGCTGCGCCGAGGGCTGATCGCCCTGTCCACTCTGCGTCACCGGGACTCCTACGAATGGGGGACCTTCGGAATCGTCGGCTCACGCTACCGGGTCCCCCGAGCCGGGTGCCACGCAGCTCAGGACCTCACCTCCTTCCCTGTGACGGCCGTTACAGCTTCCGTCAGGCCGCCGCCCGCAGGTCGACGCGGGCGCCGAACTCCCGTACCACCGACTCCTCTCGGTACGGCTCCAGGCGCTGCTGGAAGTCCTCCAGATACTCGGCGCCCCGGTTGGAGCGCAGGTTCTCCAGGAGTTCCACGGCCTTCAGGCCGGTGTGGCAGGCCTGTTCGATCTCCCGCTGCTGCACCTGCGCGGTGGCGAGCAGCAGATAGCCGATGGCACGGCGGCGCGCCCGTGACTCAGGATGCCCGGCGAGGGCCTGCTCGGCGCTGCGGGCCGCCGCCTCGGCCTGCCCGAGGTCGCGGTGGCAGTGCGCCAACTCGTCGGCGAGATAGGCCTCGTCGAAGTGGGTGATCCACGGCGGGTCGTCGCCGGAGGCCGGGTCGGCGGCCTCCAACGCGGTCAGCGCCCGCCCGGCCGCGGCCTGCGCGGCCCGCGCGTCGCCGAGGAGAGCGTGCCCGCGGGCCTCGGCGGCGTGGAACATCGACTCCGCGCGCGGTGTCACACGTCCCCGCGCCCCTTCCTGCGCCGCGCGCGCCAACTGTGCGATCTCGCGCGGGTTTCCGAGCTGGGCGGCGAGATGGCTCATGGACGCGGCGAGGACATAACCTCCGTAGCCACGGTCACCGGCGGCCTGTGCCAGCCGCAGCGCCTGGATGTAGTACCGCTGGGCGAGCCCGGGTTGGCCGGTGTCGACGGCCATGTACCCGGCCAGCTCCGTCAACCGGGCCACAGCGGCGAACAGTTCACGCCCGACGGACTCACGGTAGGAGCCGGCGAGCAGCCCGGAGACGACGCTGTTGAGGTAGTGCACGACGACCGGACGCACATGCCCGCTGCCGTACTGGTGGTCCAGTTCGACCAGGGAGCGGGTCATGGCCCGGACGGCGGCCACGTCGGAGGCGCCCACGCGCGGGCCCGCCGCACGCGCCACCTGCGCGTCGGGCGCGGAGATCAGCCAGTCGCGGCTGGGCTCGACGAGCGCGGACGCGGCGACGGACGAGCCGGACAGGAAGTCACGGCGGCCCACATCGCTGCGCCACAGCTCACACACCTGCTCGATGGCCCCCAGCACCGTCGGCGAGAACTGGAGACCGACCCCGGAGGCGAGGTTCTTGCCGTTGGCCATGCCGATCTCGTCGATCGTGACCGTACGGCCCAGTTTGCGGCCCAGCGCCTCCGCGATGATCGCCGGCGCCCGGCCCCGCGGCTGCTGTCCCCGCAGCCAGCGCGCCACGGACGTCTTGTCGTACCGCAGGTCCAGGCCGTGCTCGGCGCCGCACATGTTGACCCGGCGGGCCAGACCCGCGTTGGAACAACCGGCTTCCTGGATGAGCGCCTGCAGCCGTTCGTTCGGCTGCCGCGCGACGAGAGGCCTTGCGGCCATTGGCATAACCCCCTGTGGCTGCGGTGCCTGCCCATGCACCGGATCGACGAGTCTTCCGCGACCGGACGCCCCACGTCCCGGTGTGACGAACCGGTCGTGAAGATCGATGCCCCGCCGACATGTCGAGAATGCACGTCATGCGAGGCATGTTGAGGATTGCCGGGGTACCGGCATCTGCCGCCCCCTGCATGGCTACCCGCCCACGCCGTCGTTCCTTCCGCGCGCCCCCGCCCGTGCATCCATGCGCCCCGGACGCGGGGCCGGTGCTCTCCCCCCGCGCGCGGCCCGGGCCGTAACCCGAGGTGGGCGCGGGAGTTGTGTTCCACGTGGAAGAGACGATCCAGGGCACCGAAACCGCACAGATCCCGAAGCAGCGCGGTGAATCGCTGCTGGAGGCCGCCGTCCGCTACGCCGAGGAGCGCCACTGGGACGTGTTCCCCGGCACCTGGCTGGAGGCCGTCGACGGGGTGCAGCGCTGCTCCTGCGAGGACGCGGCGTGCGCCGCCCCCGGCGCGCACCCGGCGCGCCCCGACTGGGCGACTCAGGCGACGGGCAGCGCGACCGTGGCACGCCGGATGTGGCAGCGGCAGCCGACGGCGTCCATCCTGCTGCCGACGGGGCGGACCTTCGACGCGCTGTCGGTGCCGGAGACCGCCGGGTTCCTCGCGCTGGCGCGCATGGAGCGGATGGAGCTGACGCTGGGGCCGGTGACGCTCACCCCGGACCGCCGGATGTTCTTCTTCGTGCTGCCGGGCGCGGCGGCGAAGCTGCCGGAGCTGGTGCGCAAGCTCGGCTGGTCGCTCTCCTCCCTCGACCTGCTCGTCCTCGGCGAGGGCTCGTACGTGGCGGCGCCGCCGACCCGGTACGGCTCCCGCGGCGCGGTGCAGTGGGCGCGCCGGCCCACCCCCGCGAACCGCTGGCTGCCGGACGCGGAGGAGCTGATCTCACCGCTCGCGTACGCGTGCGGGCGGGACCGCTGAGGGGGGTGCGCGGGCGGGACC
>NZ_JALLGL010000468.1 GCF_023072675.1 Streptomyces sp. XM83C | reverse complement strand
GGGTAGGACCAGGGGGCGGGGGTGGGGTGGCCGCCGATGTGCTGGAACAGGGCGGCGGCCTCGGCCCCGCGGCCCTCGCAGACCTTGGCATGGGCGAGATAGTTGAGGTCGACGAGGCGTCTGGGGTGGCCCTCGTGCTCCCATTCGAGCCACCAGTCGAAGGCGGCCCGCAGGGCCTCGCGGGCCCGGTCGCCGCTCCAGTGCCCGGAGGCGACCGGGTCGGGGGGTGCGAATCCTCCGGCGGCGAGGACGCGGTAGCGCTCGGCGTGGGCGACGACCGGAAGGACGGCGACGGGCGAGTCGGCGGGCGCCTGCTCGGCGGCCCAGGAGGCGAAGTCGTACACCTCGTGCAGCGGGTCGGGGCCGGCGGCGGCGCGACGTTCGGCGAGGCGGGCCACCATGAGGTGGTGGGCGTGATGGTGCTCGGGGTGGCGGGCGCGGACCTGCTCGAAGGCGCGCACGACGTCGAAGTCCGTGCCGAGGGCGCGTTCGAGCTGGAGCAGGCCGAGCCAGGGGGTGGGGTCCTCGGGGGCGCGGGCGGCGGCGTCGGCGCAGGCCTCGCGGGCGCGGCCGGGGTCTTCCTTGCCGCGTAAGCAGCGCCGTACGAGCGCCAGGGCGAGGAGAGCGGCGGCGTCGGCGGAGTCCGGCTCGGTGAGCTGCCAGTCGCGTGCCCAGGCGGCGCAGTAGGGCTCCTCGGCGAGGACGGTGACGCGGTGGCCGCGACGGTCCCAGTCGTCGCCGGTGCGGGCGAGGAGGGCGCGTACGGCCTGTCGGCGGCCCTGGGTGAGCTGGGCGCGCGCGGCGGCCAGGTCGGTGTCGTCGAGGGCGGCGTCGAAGACCCGTGCCGCGCGTCTGCGCCTGCGGCCGGGCGGGGACGGGGGTGGGGACACCGCGGTGATACCTCGTGTTCCTCGTACTGCCTGTCGTGCGCGCCGGGCCCGCCGACGGTCGATCACGCACAGCAAACCCGTAGCCCGCGCATGGCGTCAAGGGCCGGCGGCACATGACACGCCCCAACGGCCGTGCCGCTGGCGGGAATTGACCGGCGGCGCGGCAGGCACGCGGCCCGCCGCTCGAAGATCGCCCCGATAGTCGTGTGACGTACATCATAGTCAGGTGTCGTTTCACCCCTCACGATGTCCGGAACCCCATCCGCTCGGACCGGGCCGCCCCACGGCCTCCGGACGCCGCCGGGCGGCGGGGACACCGGGGACATCGTCCGCCCCGGACGGCTGTCGGTCTCCCCCAGGACCGTGGCCCCACCCGACGATCGAGGTACGCAGCGTGTCGGTACTCGTCCTTGTCCTCGCCGTGAGCGCGGCGTGCTGCCTGGGCTTCGGGTTCGTCCTCCAGCAGGACGCCGCCCGCAAGGCCCCGCTCGGTGACTTCCTCTCCCCCAGACTGCTGCTCGACCTGATGCGCGTGCCGAGCTGGCTGGGCGGCATCGCACTGATGGCGGTCGGTATGGCGCTGGGCGCGATCGCGCTCGGACAGGGTGAGATCTCGCTGGTGGAGCCGCTGCTCGCGACGAATCTGCTGTTCGCGATGGCCCTGTCCCGGCACCGCACCCGGCAGCCCCTGGGCCGGCAGGGCTGGAGCGGCCTCGCCCTGCTCGCAGGCGGTGTCACCGCGTTCATCGTGGCGGGGCAGCCGCGCGGCGGCGGCGGGGACGCCGATCCGGTACGGCACTGGCTGATCATCGGCGCGATGACCGGGCTGGCCCTGCTGCTCACCGGCTACGCCAAGCGCTCCCGGCTCAACGCCGGCCCCGCCCTGCTGGCCACCGCCGCCGGCCTGCTGTACGGCGTGCAGGACGCGCTGACCCGGATCAGCGGGCAGCGTTTCGCCGAGGGCGGCCTGCTCCACCTGCTCACCGGCTGGCAGCCGTACGCCGTGCTGGTCCTCGGTGTGACCGGGCTGGTGCTGGTGCAGAGCGCCTTCGAGACGGCGGCGCTGCGCATGTCGCTGCCCGCGCTGACCGCGGCCCAGCCCCTGGCCGGCATCCTGTGCGGCGTCGGCTTCCTCGGCGACCGGCTGCGCACCGACACGGGCGCGCTCGCCTGGGAGGCGGCCGGGCTGGCGGCGATCGTCACGGGCATCGTCGTGCTGGGGCTGCACCCGTGCATGCCGCAGGGCGTCACCCGGGTCGAGCCGCAGCGGGCCCTCCAGCCGAGCAGCTGACCGACCGCCGCCGCGGCGGCGCCGGTCCTGCTTGGATGGGCCCATGAGCGCTGCTGACGAGATCCTCGACATCGTCGACGACCAGGACCGGGTCGTCGGGCAGGCCCCGCGCGGCAAGGCGTACGCGGAGGGACTGCGCCACCGCTGTGTGTTCGTCCTGGCCCGGGATGCCGCCGACCGGGTGTTCGTGCACCGCCGCACCCCGACCAAGCTGGTCTTCCCCTCGCACTACGACGTGTTCGTCGGCGGTGTCGTCGGCGCGGGCGAGTCCTACGACGACGCCGCCCTGCGCGAGGCCGAGGAGGAGCTGGGCGTCAGCGGACTGCCCCGCCCGGAGTTCCGCTTCAAGTTCCTGTACGAGGACGGCGCCGGCTACGGCTGGTGGTCGTCCGTGTACGAGGTGCGCTGCGAGCTGCCGGTCTCGCCGCAGGCCGAGGAGATCGACTGGCACGGCTTCCTGCCCGAGGAGGAGCTGGAGCGGCGGCTCGCGGAGTGGCAGTGGACGCCGGACGGGCTGGAGGCGTACCGGCGGCTGCGGGAGTTCCTGGCGCAGGGCCGGGGCGGGGCCGACGGGTAGGGTCCGGCCGTGATCGAACTCGTGCGCTCCGTCCGGCTGTGGTTCGCGCCGCAACACCTCCGCGAGGAGGGCGGAACCCCGGACTACCGGTTCTCGCTGGCGAACGAGCGGACCTTCCTGGCCTGGCTGCGGACGGCGCTCGCGCTGATCGGCGGGGGTTTCGCCGTCGACCAGTTCCTGCCGGACCTGCGCTGGGGCTGGCGCGTCGGCCTCGCCCTCGCCCTGCTCGCGTCGGGGGTGCTGTGCGCGCTGCGCGCCGTGAACCACTGGGTTCGCTGCGAGCGCGCCATGCGGCGCGGCGAGGACCTGCCGGTCTCCCGCTTCCCGGCGGTGCTGAGCCTCGCCGTGGCGGTGGTGGCGCTCGCGATGGTCGTGGTGGTCCTGCTGGGGTGGGCGGGGTGAGCGATGAGGGCCGGGAC
>NZ_JALLGL010000467.1 GCF_023072675.1 Streptomyces sp. XM83C | reverse complement strand
CTCCGCGACGGCACCTTCTACCAATCCCGGACACCGAAGGCCGTCGAACTCGCCGCGTGACCCCAGCAAGCCAAACCACCTCCAACCCAACCCAGGCACCTTGACGAAGGACATAGAGGCACCCCCCACACCGGGACCCCCGGAGGCAAGCACGCGCCGCCACCGACCCCAAGCCGAATGGCGCGCCCCCACGCCCGCACCGCCGGCGAAGGCGTGCCGTCGAGGCAAGCACACGCCGATGCCGCCACCGCAACGCCTCCCCCGCCGCCAACCCGACGAAGCGGGCCCCTGCGCGTGCCCCGCGCAACGGGGCGCTCCGCGTGTCTGACGCGAGGGGCCCCGTCCGTGCCGGCGGGGCGGGTCAGTGGGCTGCCGACTCCCAGTCCGGGCCGGCGCCGACCGAGACGCCGAGGGGGACGCGCAGGTCGACGGCGCCCGCCATCTCACGGCGGACCAGTTCCTCCGCCGCAGCCCGCTCCCCGGGGGCGATCTCCAGGACGATCTCGTCGTGCACCTGGAGCAGCATGCGCGACGTCAGGCCGGCCTCCCGCAGCGCGGCGTCCACCTTCAGCATGGCGATCTTGACGATGTCGGCTGCGGTGCCCTGGATCGGCGCGTTCAGCGCCATCCGTTCGGCGGCCTCACGACGCTGACGGTTGTCGCTGTTCAGGTCGGGCAGATAGCGGCGCCGCCCGAAGATCGTCGCCGTGTAGCCGGTGGCGCGGGCCTCGTCGACGACCCGGCGCAGATAGTCCCGCACCCCGCCGAACCGGTCGAAGTAGGCGTCCATCAGAGCGCGCGCCTCGGCGGCCTCGATGTTCAGCTGCTGCGACAGTCCGAACGCGGACAGCCCGTACGCCAGCCCGTACGACATCGCCTTGATCTTGCGGCGCATCTCGGCGTCGACCGCGTCGGGTGCGACACCGAACACCTGGGAGGCGGCGGTGGTGTGCAGGTCCTCTCCGGAGGTGAACGCCTCGATGAGACCGGCGTCCTCCGACAGGTGCGCCATGACCCGCAGCTCGATCTGGCTGTAGTCGGCCGTCATCAGCGACTCGTAGCCCTCGCCGACGACGAAGCCGCGGCGGATCGCGCGACCCTCGTCGGTGCGCACCGGGATGTTCTGCAGGTTCGGGTCGGTGGAGGACAGCCGGCCGGTCGCGGCGACCGTCTGGTTGAAGGTGGTGTGGATACGGCCGTCCGCGGCGATCGTCTTGATCAGGCCCTCGACGGTCACGCGCAGCTTGGCCTGCTCCCGGTGCCGCAGCATGATCACCGGCAGTTCGTTGTCGGTCTGTGTGGCGAGCCAGGCCAGAGCGTCGGCGTCGGTGGTGTAGCCGGTCTTCGTCTTCTTCGTCTTGGGCAGGCCCAGTTCGCCGAAGAGGACCTCCTGCAACTGCTTGGGCGAGCCCAGGTTGAACTCGTGCCCGGCCGCCGCGTGGGCCTCCTTCACCGCCTGCTGCACGGCCCCCGCGAACATCTGCTCCATGGCTTCGAGGTGGGCGCGGTCGGCGGCGATGCCGTGCCGCTCCATCCGGGCCAGCAGCGCGGACGTGGGCAGCTCCATGTCGCGCAGCAGATCGGCGGCGCCGACCTCCGCCAGCTTGGTGTCGAACGCCTGCCCGAGATCGAGGACGGCCCGCGCCTGGATCATCAGCGCCTCCGCCTCGGCGCCGTCGTCCGCGCCGAACGCGAGCTGCCCGTCCGCGGCGGCGGCCGGCGCCAGCTCACGGTGCAGGTACTCCATCGACAGGGCATCCAGGTCGAAGGAGCGGCGGCCGGGCTTGACGAGGTAGGCGGCGAGCGCGGTGTCCATGGTGACGCCGTCGACGCTCCAGCCGTGCTCGGCGAACACCCGCATGGCGCCCTTGGCGTTGTGGAACACCTTCGGCTGGTCCGCGTCCGCCAGCCAGGCCGCGAACGCCTGCTCGTCGGCCTCGTCGAGCTGCGCCGGGTCGAACCAGGCGGCGGCACCGTCGGCCGCGGCGAGCGCGACCTCGGCGACCGAGCCCGTGCCCAGCGCCCATGTGTCCACGGTGGCCACACCGAGCGGCCCGCCGGCATGCTCGGCGAGCCACGGCGCCAGCTCACCCGTGCCGAGAACGGTCCCGTCGACGGTGACACCGTCGGCGACGACCGGCGTGGTCTCCGCCTCCTCCGCGCCCGGGTCGACGGCGAACAGCCGCTCCCGCAGCGACGGGTTACGGATCTCCAGGGTGTCCAGCACCATCGCGACGGCCTTGCGGTCGTACGGCGCGCGCTCCAGATCCGCGACCGTACGGTCCAGCTCGACCGTACGCACCATCTCCGTCAGCCGGCGGTTCAGCTTGACGGCCTCCAGATGGTCGCGCAGGTTCTGCCCGGCCTTACCCTTGACCTCGTCGACCCGCTCGACCAGCTCCGCGAACGACCCGAACTGGTTGATCCACTTCGCGGCCGTCTTCTCCCCGACACCGGGGATGCCCGGCAGGTTGTCGGACGGGTCGCCGCGCAGCGCCGCGAAGTCCGGGTACTGGGCGGGCGTCAGCCCGTACTTCTCGAACACCTTCTCAGGGGTGAACCGGGTCAGCTCCGAGACACCCTTCGTCGGATACAGCACCGTGGTGTGCTCGCTGACCAGCTGGAAGGAGTCCCGGTCACCGGTGACGATCAGCACCTCGAAGCCCTCGGCCTCGGCCTGCGTGGCGAGCGTGGCGATGATGTCGTCCGCCTCGTACCCCTCCACCGCGAAACGCGGGGCGTGCATGGCGTCGAGCAGCTCACCGATCAGCTCCACCTGCCCCTTGAACTCGTCGGGCGTCTTCGACCGGTTCGCCTTGTATTCGGTGAACTCCTCCGACCGCCACGTCTTGCGGGACACGTCGAACGCCACCGCGAAGTGCGTGGGCGCCTCGTCACGCAGCGTGTTGGCCAGCATCGACGCGAAGCCGTAGATCGCGTTCGTCGGCTGGCCCGTCGCGGTGGTGAAGTTCTCCGCGGGCAGCGCGAAGAACGCGCGGTAGGCCAGGGAGTGCCCGTCCATGAGCATCAGGCGCGGGCGGCCTGCGCCGGGCGTGCTGTCGGTCTTCTTCGATGCTGTCTCTGCCACGTCCCCGATCCTGCCACGGCCCACTGACAACCCCCCTGGGTCCGCCGACGGCCCGTATCAGGCGCCGGGCCGTCGGCGGACCCGGGGGCGTTGTCAGTGGGC
>NZ_JALLGL010000466.1 GCF_023072675.1 Streptomyces sp. XM83C | reverse complement strand
CCCGACGGCGCTCATCCCCCGCCCTCCCTCCGCCGCCGCAGCGCGCCGCCCGTGCCCTTGTCGGCGCGTCCGCGGCCCCCGGCGCGGTGGCCCTCGGCGCGGTGACCCTCGGCGGCCTTGACCAGGCCGAGTTCGCCGGCGAGTGTCCACAGCGCCTGCTTCACGGCGGACTTGTGGTCGAGTTCGTGGAGGCGGCCGGCGTCGACGGCGGACTGGAGTTCCTTGTAGGCGGCGGGCACGACGGTCGCCGCGATGCCCGTGCCGGTGATCCGCTGGATGAGCGGCGGCTGGATCTCCGCGTGCCGGCTGTGCCGGTTGACGACGACGGTGGTCTCCTCGGCCTTGCGGATCTGCAACCGGTCCCACAGCCGTACGGCCCGTTTGGCGCCGCGTACGGCGACGACGTCGGGCGTGGTGACGAGGAGCGCCCGGTCGGCCAGCTCGACGGCGGTGGCACCGGCGCCGCCGAGCTGGGCGCCGCAGTCGATGACGACGACCTCGTACCGTGAGCGGAGGGCGCCGACGAGGTGGCGGGCCGCGCGGTCGGTGACGTCCTCGCCGCGTTCGCCCTCGGCGGGGGCGAGGAGCAGGGCGAGGCCGGTGTCGTGGCGGAAGACGGCGTCGGCGAGGACGCGCGGGGTGATGTCGGTGATGGCGGCGAGGTCGGCGACGGAGCGGCGGAACTGCACGTCGAGGTAGGAGGCGACGTCGCCGGTCTGTAGGTCGAGGTCGACGAGGGCGGTGTTGCGGCCGGAGGCCTGGGCGGCGAGCGCGAGGTGGACGGCGGTGACGGTGGTGCCGACGCCGCCCTTGGCGCCGCTGACGGTGACGACGGTGCCGCCGGCGCCGGTGAACACGTCGGCGCCGTGGCCGAGGTGGCGTCGTACGCCGGTGGACCACTGGGCGACGTGCTGGACGCGGCTGGCGAGTTCCTCGTACGACAGCGGCAGCGCGACCAGGCCGCGGGCGCCGGAGTCCATGGCGGCGGAGAACAGGCCGGGGCTTGCGTCGCTGGTGACGAGGATGACGCCGACGGCGGGGAAGCGGAGGGCGACCTCGCGGATGAGTTCGAGGGCGGGGACGGGTCCGATGCGTTCGTGGACGACGACGACCTCGGGCAGTTCGTCGACGGATTCGGCGGAGAGCCGGGCGAGGGCGTCGACGAGCTGGGTGGAGTCGTGGACGGGCGGGAGGGGCTCGGCGTCGGGAAGCTGGCCGAGCAGACCGGTGAGGGACCGGACGGCGTCGACGTCACCGACCGCCGGGAGGATCCTGGTGGGCATGCGGGCCGCCTCTCACTTGTCCTTGGCGAGTTCGTACGTCCGGTCCTGCGCGGGTACGCCGGTGTCGTCGCCGGGTGCGACGAGGGCGAGGCGGACCCGCTTGGCGAACGACTCGGCGTAGGTGAGGCGCTGGGCGTCGAGGGCGGACAGCGCGAAGGTGATGGGGACGGCGTCGGTGGACCGCTGGGTGCGGCGGTCGGCGTCGGGTTCGAGGGCGGTGATGCGGCCGACGTCGATGACGCGGGCGCCGGCGACGATGACGCGGGACTGGTCGGGCTGCCCCTTCTGCTCGCCTTCGAAGGTGGCGTACACATTGACGACGGAGCCGGGGGTGATCTTGCCGGCGACGCCGGTGGCCGCGTCGATCATGATGGCGACCTCCTGCTGGCCGGGCCGGAGGGCCGGCCGGTCGACGATCATGTCGCTCTGCAACAGCGAGCCGGCCTTGAGCGTGGTCACGGCGATCTTGCCGCGGATCGCGGAGAGGTCGGTGACGGCGGTGTCGGACAGCCACCGCTTCGGCATCCTCACCTGTTTGAACTGGTCGCTCGTCAGGGCGGTGTAGGGCTTGATGTCGTCCTTCAGCTCGTACGCGGTGGCCTCGGGGCCGACCTTGGACTTCACGTCGTTGATGACGGACAGCACGCCGGCGAACGCGCCGAGGGCGCACAGGACCGACAGGAGCAGGAGGATCACGCCGCGGCGCTGACGGGAGTTCATGGACCGAGCAACCTCATCGGGGGGGGTGTGGGCGGTGCGGGGAACAGGGGGCGGGTCAGCCGACGGCGGCGCGGCGGCCGTAGGACCGCTGGTCGTACGGTTGCAGCTCGCCGTACACGGGCGGGGTCGCGGAGCAGAACACGCAGCGGTCTCCGATGACGTCGAGGCCGCACCAGTGGCAGGGGCTCTGCCGTACGGACGCGACGAGCTGGTAGAGGACGGACAGATCGGGCAGGTAGGCGCAGAACTCGACGGCCTTGCCGGTGCCCCACCAGTCGGCGGACTCGGCGGGCAGCGCCGCCTCGCGCAGCCCGCGCACCTGCCAGGCGGGGGCGAGGGTGGTGCCGACCCAGTCGGACTGGAGCTGGCCGCGGGCGACGACGAGGGACGTGCCGAAGTCGGGGCCGGGCAGGGCTGCGCCGGGGGTGCCGAGGCGTACGACGTGGGGCTCGGGGTGGGCGAGGACGGCGAACTGGCTGCCGGGCATCCAGGATCGGGCGTGCGCCTTGAGGTCGACGGGGATGCGGTCGAGGCGGGAGAGGGTGCCGAGGACGGCGCCGGCGTGGAGGTAGTGGGTGAGGAGACGGCCGGCGGCGGCGAGGACGCCGGGGCCGAGGTCGCAGGAGGCGAGCTGGCGCAGTTGCCGGGCGAGGACGGCGACGGCGAGGGGAGGCAGGTCGGGCCGGAACAGGGCGATGCGGTCGCTCTCCAGGAGGGAGCGGACGGTGAGCAGGCGGCGTTCGACGCTCGGGCGGGTGGCGCCGGAGTACACGACGACGAGGTGGCCGTGCTGCTCGACGAGGGCCTGCACGGCGAACAACGCCTGGTCCAGCGGCTGCCGGTCGATGTCCGCCAGGACGGCGGCCGGCATGGTCCGCTCGTCCTGCGCCGGCAGTGCCAGGTCGGCGCCGGTCACGGCAATGGCAGTTGGCACGCGCAGCTCCCCATCCACGCCTGTCGGTGTGCCGGGTCTGGGTGACGCCGGTGCACCGAGCGACTTCACTGCGTGACTACCTGAGCACTGTATCCGCGCGTATGTGGCCCGAGAACAGCGTTTCGCCAGGTCGGCGGGAACTGCTGTCCCACAAGTCCCGCCAAACCGGGGCAGGTTGCGCAGCGATCGCTCAACCGGGGCCGTCCGGCGCCGATTTGGTCTGGACCTATTGACAGCTCGATTGGTCTGGACCAACGTGAAGGACGAACGGTGGCCACCGTGTCCATACCCCCGTCCCCCCACCCCTCC
>NZ_JALLGL010000465.1 GCF_023072675.1 Streptomyces sp. XM83C | reverse complement strand
CTGCGGGGGGTTCGGCGCTCCGGGCGAGGCGCTCTTCGGGGGCTCCGGGGCTGTCGCCGGGGCCGGGCGCGGCGGTCATGCCGCGTCGCCCTTCGGGGCGCGTCCGCTGCCGGGCGGGCCGGCGAACGCCTGCGCGATGTCCAGCCAGCGGTCGGCGTCCGGGCCGGTCGCGGTCAGGGACAGGTCGGCGCGGTGGGCACGCTGCGTGACCAGCAGGCAGAAGTCGAGGGCGGGTCCGGTGACGCGTTGGGCGGCGTCCTCCGGGCCGTACGCCCACAGGCTGCCGTCGGGCGCGGTCAGCTCCACGCGGAACTCCTCGCCGGGCGGCGTCAGTCCGTGCACCCCGTACGCGAAGTCCCGGGTGCGCACCCCGAGGCGGGCGATGTGCCGCAGCCGGCCGGTGGGCGGGAGTTCGACACCGAGGGCGTCGGCGATGTCCAGTCCGTGCGCCCACGTCTCCATCAGGCGCGCGGTGGCCATGGACGCGACGGACATCGGCGGCCCGTACCAGGGGAAACGGGCGCCGGGCGGGGCCTCGCGCAACGCCCGGTCGAGCGCGGCCCGCCCCTTGCGCCAGCGGTCCAGCAGCTCGGCGGGCGGCAACGCGGCGCCCTCGTCGGCGCCGTCGTCCACGAAGGAGGCGGGCGCGGCGAGGGCCTTCTCGACCAGGGCTTTGAAGGCGTCCGCGTCGGTGACCGCGGTCAGTGCGGACCGGTCGGTCCAGGCGAGATGGGCGATCTGATGGGCGACGGTCCAGCGGGGGGCGGGCGTGGGGAGCGCCCAGCGCTCCGGCGCCGACTCGGCCACCAACCGGTCGAGTCGGTCACTTTCCGCACGCAGATCGTCGATGACGGGCGTCGGGTCGGCCATGGGGGGAGCATGGCAGCGGGCATGGAAACAAGCAAGCGTGCTTGCATGATTTTGTTCCCGTCCGGCTGCCGGGACATCAGGCGACAGGCGTCAGGCGCCAAGCGACGACAAGCGACAGGCGACAGGCGACAGGCGACAGGCGGCAGGCGGCAGGCGGCAGGCGAGGATCTCGCTCGTGTGCTTCTGGAGGTGCGGAGCGGGTCCATGACAGCCACGGCCCGATGTGAAAAATGACGTGCCTGCGGCTCGGTCACCGTCCTAGCGTCGAGGGATGCTCGATGCAGACGGATACTTCGGGGAATCGGTGGCGGCGTCCTACGACGAGTCGACGGCCGACATGTTCGAGCCGCAGGTCGTGGAACCGGCCGTGGAGGTGCTGGCCGAGCTGGCCGGGGACGGCGGGCGGGCGCTGGAGTTCGGGATCGGGACCGGGCGTATCGCGCTGCCGCTGGCGGCGCGAGGCGTGGAAGTGCACGGGATCGACATGTCCCGGGCGATGGTGAAGCGGCTGCGGGAGAAGCCCGGCGGGGACGCGATCGGCGTGACCATCGGCGACTTCGCCACCGCCAAGGTGGACGGAACGTTCTCGGTCGCGTACCTCGTCTTCAACACGATCAGCAACCTGACCTCGCAGGACGCCCAGGTCGACTGCTTCCTCAACGCCGCCGCCCATCTGGAGCCGGGCGGCTGCTTCGTGATCGAGGTGGGCGTGCCCGATCTGCGCAGGCTTCCGCCGGGGCAGACCGCGGTACCGTTCCGCGTGGAGGACGGGCGGTTCGGTTTCGACCAGTACGACGTGGCCACGCAGTCCATGAGTTCCCATCACATCTCCGTCCGGGACGGCAACGCCTCCTACCTCACCGTCCCGTTC
This sequence comes from Streptomyces sp. XM83C, assembly GCF_023072675.1. Taxonomy (GTDB): domain Bacteria; phylum Actinomycetota; class Actinomycetes; order Streptomycetales; family Streptomycetaceae; genus Streptomyces; species Streptomyces thermocoprophilus. The sequence continues at coordinate 1,524 of NZ_JALLGL010000465.1, read as the reverse complement.
CGGTACGTGTGGCCCTCCGAGCTGGACCTCATGGCACGGCTCGCCGGGATGCGGCTGCGGGCCCGGTGGGACGGGTGGAGCCGGGAACCGTTCACCAGCGAGAGCCGACAGCACGTCTCCGTCTGGGAGAAGCCGGCCGACTGACGCCGCCCCGGGCCGCGCCGCGCCTCACAGTGTCGCCGGGCGGCAGTGCGGGTGCCCGCCCGTCTCGCGCAGGGTCCCGGCCCGCTGCTCAGGCCTCCGGCACCGGCTGCTTCGTACGGCTGCCCCGGCTCGTCTGCGTACGCACCGCGCCCATGCTCGCCGCGATGACCAGCGCGATCGCCAGGGCCTCGGTGACCGCGAGGGCCTGGTGGAGGATGAGGAACCCGGCGGTGGCGGCGAGGGCCGGCTCCAGACTCATCATGATCGCGAAGGTGGAGGCGGGAAGCCGTCGCAGGGCGAGCAGTTCGAGGGTGTACGGCAGCACCGAGGACAGCACCGCGACGGCCGCGCCCAGGCCTATCGTCACCGGGTCGGCGAGCCGGCTGCCCGACTCGGCCACGCCCAGCGGGAGGAACAGCACCGCTCCCACCGCCATGGCGAGGGCGAGCCCGTCGGCCTGTGGGAAGCGGCGGCCCGTACGGGCACTGAAGACGATGTACGCCGCCCACATCGCGCCCGCCCCGAGCGCGAAGGCGACACCGATCGGGTCGAGGCCGGAGAAGCCACCGCCGCCGAGGAGGAACACACCGGTCAGCGCGAGCCCCGCCCACAGCACGTTGATCGCGCGGCGGGAGGCCAGCACGGACAGGGCGAGCGGGCCGAGGACCTCCAGGGTGACGGCGAGACCGAGCGGGATGCGGTCGACGGACTGGTAGAACAGGCCGTTCATCGCGGCCATGGCGATACCGAAGACCACCACCGTGCCCCAGTCGGCGCGGGAGTAGCCGCGCAGGCGCGGGCGGCACACCAGGAGCAGGACCACGGCCGCGACCAGCAACCGCAGCGACACGACGCCGAGCGGACCGGCGCGGTCCATCAGCTTGACCGCGAGGGCGCCGCCGAACTGGACCGAGACACCGCCCGCGAGCACCAGCCCGACCGGTCCGAGCCCCGCCCGGGCGGAGGGTGCGGCGGCAGGCGCCTGCGCGGCTGTGGCGGACGTCGTCGTGGGTGCGTCAGGGGTGGTCACGGGCGGTTCCAGTCGATCGACACGGGGTGTTCATCGTGATGCACTGCCGGGTTCAGGGTAATGGACTCCGTCAGGTGTGTGAAGCCATTTAGGAGCTGACCTCCTGCCGTCCTGCGGTCTCTCGCACGACGCCCCCTCCCGGCGCCGCCGGTTCACGCGCCGAGGTCAGGAAGAGCCTCGGTCCACAGGCCCTCGGCTCGACTCTCCGGCTCGACGCTTCGGCTCGGCGCTTTTGGCTCGGCTGGTCGGCTCGGCGCTTTTGGCTCGGCTGGTCGGCTCGGCGCTTTTGGCTCGGCTGGTCGGCTCGGCGCTTTTGGCTCGGCTGGTCGGCTCGGCGCTTTTGGCTCGGC
>NZ_JALLGL010000464.1 GCF_023072675.1 Streptomyces sp. XM83C | reverse complement strand
CCGCGTCGCGCGGGGCACGCAGCGCGGTGTGCAGCACCGCCCGGTCCTCCGTGAGGTTGATCCGCTCCCCGCGGAACATCGCGTCGCGCAGCCCGAACACATCGGTGGCGGCGGCCAGTTCCCGCAGCAGCCGGAGCGTCTCGTCGGTGATGAGGTGCTTGGACCAGTCGATGTACAGGTCGCCGACCTGGAGCGCGTAGCCGGTGGCGCGGCCGGGGTCGGCGGCGAACAGGTCGCGCAGCCGGACCTGGCCGAGCCGCTCGCGGTGCTCGGCCAGCGCGGTCCACTCGGGAGTCTCGTTGAGCCGGGTACGGCCGTCTTGGTTCATCTCGGACTTCAGCCTTCTTTCGTACCTGTCCCCGCGTGATCCCCAACCTAGTTGATCAGCGGGAGATGTGAGCGGGCGTGCTGTCGTCGTACGGGTCGACCACAGATACGTCCGTCGTCGGCGCGTGTGTCAGCGCGCCGACGGACAGGGCGGAAGAAGGCCGCGGCCGGGCAGGGTCCGTCGCCGCGTCGCCCTCACGTCGCGCCCGATGAACACACCGTAGAGGGCACCACTGACAACGCGGCCGGGACGGCTGGGACGCCGGCCCGTGATACGGCTCCGGCCGGGCACCCAGCGGTGCACCGGCCGTGTGACGGTTCTAGATCTCGCCCCGCAGCTTGGCGAGCGCCTCGGCGAGGATCGCCTCGCCGTCCGCGTCGCTGCGCCGTTCCCTGACGTACGCGAGGTGCGTCTTGTAGGGCTCGGTGCGCGGCGGGTCCGGCGGGTTGTCCCGGTCCTGCCCTGCGGGGAAGCCGCAGCGCGGGCAGTCCCAGGTCTCGGGAACCTGCGCGTCGCTGGCGAAGCTCGGCTGCGTCTCGTGCCCGTTGGAGCACCAGAAGGAGACGCGCAGACGCGGCGCGGACTCGCCGCGCTCGGCCTCGCCCATCGGCCCCGCCCCGACCCGGCTTCCTCGGATCGCGTTGCCACTTGCCACGGTCGTAACTCCCTGCGTGATGGTGCCGCGAAGCGAGTCGGCGTTCCGCTTCGCTGCGAGCGCCTCAGTCTACGTAAGGCCCAACGCGCGTCCAGTGACAGGAGTTACAAGGCCCCCCACCCAGACGCAAGCCCCATGATAGGCCGCGCTGTGCGGCGCGTACCGGACATGGGGCTTTACGCGGTGAATGTACGGGTCAGTTGTTGGACTTCATCAGGATGCCGAGGACGACGATGCACGCGAACCAGAGCAGACCGATCACGACGGTGATCCGGTCGAGGTTGCGCTCGGCGACCGACGAACCGCCGACGGACGACTGCATGCCGCCACCGAACATGTCGGAGAGGCCGCCGCCCTTCCCCTTGTGCATCAGCACCAGCAGCATCAGCAGCAGGCTGAAGACGATCAGGGCGATCGAGAACCCCAAAACCACGGCTGGACCAACTTCCTCGGATTCGGATGGACGACGGGGCCCAGCGGATGCCGCTGGACCCCGCAAGGGTACGACGAATCGCCGTTACCGCATACTCACGGGCACCGTCACTGATCGCGGAAGCGCACGATCTTGACGAACTCGTCGGCGTCCAGGGAGGCGCCGCCGACCAGCGCGCCGTCGATGTCGGCCTGCGCCATGATCTCGGCGACGTTGCCGGACTTCACGGAGCCGCCGTACTGGATGCGGACCTTGTCGGCGACGTCCTGCGAGTACAGCTCGGCGATCTTGCCGCGGACGGCGGCGCAGACCTCCTGGGCGTCCTCGGCGCCGCAGACCTTGCCGGTGCCGATGGCCCACACGGGCTCGTAGGCGATCACGGCGGTCGCGGCCTGCTCGGCCGGGACGTCCTTGAGGCCGCCCTCGACCTGGGCGAGAGTGTGGGAGACGTGGTTGCCCGCCTCGCGGACCTCCAGTTCCTCGCCGACGCACAGGATGGGGGTCAGGCCGTGCTTGAAGGCGGCCTTGACCTTGGCGTTGACGATCTCGTCGGTCTCGTGGTGGTACTGGCGGCGCTCGGAGTGGCCGACGGCGACGTAGGTGCACTTCAGCTTGGCCAGCATGGGGCCGGAGATCTCGCCGGTGTAGGCGCCGCCGTCGTGGGCGGAGATGTCCTGGGCGCCGTACTTGATCTTGAGCTTGTCGTGCTCGACCAGGGTCTGCACGGAGCGCAGGTCGGTGAAGGGCGGCAGGACGGCGACCTCGACGGCCTCGTAGTCCTTGTCGGCCAGGGCGAAGGCGAGCTTCTGGGTGTGGGCGATGGCCTCGAGGTGGTTGAGGTTCATCTTCCAGTTGCCCGCCATCAGCGGCGTACGGGTGCTCATACGGGGTTCAGTCCTCCAGTGCGGCGAGGCCGGGGAGCGTCTTGCCCTCGAGGTATTCGAGGGAGGCGCCGCCGCCGGTCGAGATGTGGCCGAAAGCGCTCTCGTCGAAGCCGAGCGTGCGCACGGCCGCGGCCGAGTCGCCGCCGCCGACGACGGTGAAGCCGTCCGCGTCGACGAGGGCCTGCGCGACGGCCCGGGTGCCGCCGGCGTAGTCGGGGTGCTCGAAGACGCCCATGGGTCCGTTCCAGAACACGGTGGCGGCGTCGGCGAGCTTGGACGCGTACAGCTCGCGCGTCTTCGGGCCGATGTCCAGGCCCTCGTGGTCGGCCGGGATGGCGTCGGCGTCGACGGTGGTGTACGTCGCCGGGGCCTTGGTCTTCAGGTCGGGGAACTCGGTGGCGGCGAGGACGTCGACGGGCAGGACCAGTTCGACGCCGTTCTTCTCGGCGCGCTCCATGTACTCCTTGACGACGGGGACCTGGTCCTCCTGGAGCAGGGAGATGCCGACCTCGTAGCCCTTGGCCTTGAGGAAGGTGTAGGCCATGCCGCCGCCGATGAGGAGGCGGTCGGCCTTGCCGAGGAGCTGGTCGATCACGGCGAGCTTGTCGGAGACCTTGGCGCCGCCGAGGGCGACGACGTAGGGGCGCTTGACGTCCTCGGTGAGCTTCTTCAGGACGCCGACCTCGGTGGCGATGAGGTGGCCGGCGTAGTGCGGGAGCCGCTTCGGCAGGTCGAACACGGAGGCGTGCTTGCGGTGCACGGCGCCGAAGCCGTCACCGACGTAGGCGTCGGCGAGGGCGGCGAGCTGCTCGGCGAACGCGGCGCGCTCGGCGTCGTCCTTGGAGGTCTCGCCCGCGTTGAAGCGGAGGTTCTCCAGGACGGCGACACCGCCGGAGGCGAGGCCGGCGACGGTGGCCTCGGCGGACTCGCCGACGGTGTCGGTCGCGAAGGCGACGTCGGCGCCGAGGAGTTCACCGAGGCGGGCGGCGGCGGGGGCGAGGGAGTAGGCG
>NZ_JALLGL010000463.1 GCF_023072675.1 Streptomyces sp. XM83C | reverse complement strand
GCCGCCGCCCGCCGGTTTCTGCCGCCGTCGCCGGTTCCCGCCGCCCGCTGCCCGTCGCCCGCCGGTTTCTGCCGCCGTCGCCGCTGCCCGTCGCCCGCCGGTTTCTGCCGCCGTCGCCGGTTCCCGCCGCCCGCTGCCCGTCGCCCGCCGGTTTCTGCCGCCGTCGCCCGTTCCCGCCGCCCGCCGCCCGGCGCCGGTTGCCGTCGTCCGTCGCCGCGATCCCCGCCACCCGTCGCCGGTCGCCCGTCCCACGTCCCCTGGAGCCCTCGGGGCCGGCAGCCCCGGCCGTGCTGCCCTACGGCAGTGCGAACCCCGGGTCCATCCCGCCGAGCGCCCCGGTGCACAGGCAGTCCCGCTCGTCGTTCGACGGCAGGGCGGCCACCGCGTCGAACAGGACGCCGCGCAGCCGGTCCACATTGGCCGCGAACACCCGCAGCACCTCGTCGTGGGAGACGCCCTCGCCGGTCTCGGCGCCCGCGTCCAGGTCCGTGACGAGCGTCAGGGACGTGTAACAGAGCTCCAGCTCACGGGCGAGTGCCGCCTCCGGGTGCCCGGTCATGCCCACCACGGACCAGCCCTGCGCCTGATGCCACAGCGACTCGGCGCGGGTGGAGAAACGCGGCCCCTCGACGACCACCAGTGTTCCGCCGTCCACCGGCTCCCAGTCACGGCCCCGCGCGGCCTTCAGCGCGGCGGCCCGCCCCGTCGGGCAGTAGGGGTCCGCCAGGGACACATGCACCACGTTCGGCACGGTGCCGTCGGGCAGCGGCAGCCCGTCGAAGTAGGTGTTGGCGCGTGACTTGGTGCGGTCCACCAGCTGGTCCGGCACGAGCAGCGTGCCCGGCCCGTACTCGGGGCGCAGACCGCCGACCGCGCACGGCCCGAGGACCTGGCGCACGCCGACCGAGCGCAGCGCCCACAGATTGGCGCGGTAGTTGATCCGGTGCGGCGGAAGATGGTGGTCGCGGCCGTGCCGGGGCAGGAACGCGACCCGCCGGCCGGCGATCTCGCCGAGGAAGAGGGAGTCGCTGGGCGGCCCGTAGGGCGTGTCGACCTTCACCTCGCTCACGTCGTCGAGGAACGAGTAGAACCCGGAACCGCCGATTACACCGATCTCTGCGTCAGCCATGACACGCACCCTAACGGGACGGCCCTCGGACCTGCCCCGCACATGCCACGGACCCCACCGTCCATGACGGCGGGGTCCGGCAAGCGCTGTGGAGCCCGGTGAGGTGCCTCAGGTGCTCAGGGGTCCTCGGGGTCTCGGACGTCCCCGGCAGCCTCGGACGCCTCGGCGTCTCAGGCGGCGGTGGAGCCCGTCGAGGTGCTGGACGACGACGAGTCCGAAGAAGACGAGGACGAGGACGACGACGAAGAAGAGGACGACTTCGACGAGGCCGGCGAGCTGCTGGACGACGCGCCGCGGCTGTCGTTGCGGTAGAAGCCGGAGCCCTTGAAGACAATGCCGACCGCTGAGAACACCTTCTTCAGGCGCCCGTTGCAGCTGGGGCACACGGTCAGGGCGTCGTCGGTGAACTTCTGCACCGCCTCGAGGCCCTCGCCGCACTCGGTGCACTGGTACTGATAGGTGGGCACTGTCTTCCTCCTGGCACTCTCACTCGATGAGTGCTAACGACGGTCCATAGTGACGTATTCCGCGGGTTCAGTCCACTGTCACCGGCACGCGGTGACCGACGCCACGTGCGACTGTCCGCCCGGCGGACTGTGCCACCAGCCGGGAACGCAGCGCCAGCAGCGTGCCCAGGGCGAGCAGCGTGCCGCCCATCGGGACGAGGAACCCGGCGCCGTCCCAGAAGCGGTCCTCCAGCTGCCCGGCGACGGTGACGGCGGCGGCCTGTCCGAGCGCGACGGCACCGGTCAGCCAGGTGAACGCCTCGGTGCGCGCACCGGCCGGGACCAGCTTCTCCACCAGCGTGTAGCCGGTGATCAGCGACGGCGCGATGCACATGCCGACCAGCAGGCCGAGCGCGCCCAGCAGCAGAGCGGAGTGGGCCGTCCACAGGGCGGACGCGGCCAGCGCGAGCGCCGCGTACCCGAGGACGAGACGCCGGTGCGGGGCGACCTTCCAGGCGATCGCGCCGCACACGATGCCGGAGAGCATGTTGCCCGCGGCGAAGACGCCGTACAGCACGCCGTTCAGGCCGGGCTCGCCGATGGACTCGGTGAACGCGGCCAGCGAGACCTGCATACCGCCGAAGACGGAGCCGATGCCGAGGAACGTCACGATCAGCACGCGCACACCGGGCACCCGCAGAGCGGACGTGTGCTCCACGCGCGCGTGGCCCGCCGCCGGGCGGACGTCGGGCTGGGTGCTCTTCTGCGCGGCGAACAGCAGGCCGCCGACGAGGGTGAGCCCGGCCTCCGTGACCAGGCCCGCGGCCGGGGCGACGGCCGTGCACAGCGCGGTCGCGAGCAGCGGGCCGACGACGAAGGTCAGCTCGTCCGTGACCGACTCGAAGGCAGCCGCCGTGGTCATCAGCGGCGAGTCCTTCAGCTTCACGCCCCAGCGGGCCCGCACCATCGGGCCGACCTGCGGCACGGAGGCGCCCGTCGGCACCGCCGCCGCGAACAGCGCCCACAGGGGTGCGTGCGCGAGGGCGAGGGAGGTCAGGGTGAGCCCGGCCACGGCGTGCACGATCACACCGGGGACCAGTACGGAACGCTGGCCGTAGCGGTCGGCGAGCCGGCCGCTGTAGGGCGCGAACAGCGCCATGGACACGCCGGTGACGGCCGCGGCGGCGCCGGCCGCGCCGTACGAGCCGGTGGTGTGCTGCACCAGCAGCACGATGGAGATGGTCAGCATCGCGAACGGCTGACGTGCCGCGAAGCCGGGGAGCAGGAACGTCCATGCGCCGCGAGTGCGCAGCAGCTGTCCGTACCCCGGACGCGGGGTCGCCGGCGTCTTCTCCGCTTCGTGGGTGTCGTGGGTGACCGTGGATGCCACGGCCCGTGCCTTTCCGCCGCCTGGTAGCGCGCGCCGCCCGGTGAGGGGGCGCGTGCGCCGAGAGCTGTCCTCTTGCGCGGACTGCGGTAGATACCGGCGCCCATCACGGAGGGCGCCCGGCCGCCATACGGTCGCGCCAGCTCTGCATCAGGCAGAGTTGGTTCGATCTGGGTGCGCCTTTATCGTACAGGGATCTTCGGCGGGCACCCCTGTGAAAGCGAGCACCATCGCCCTACCCGCCTGGGAATGCCCGGCGTATGCGCCGCACGCCCTTGGGGGCGCCTCGTACGAGCCGTCCGGCCCCCGGGATACGAGCCGCCCGGACCCCGCGCCCTTCCGGCGCTGTCCCTTATACACATTTCC
>NZ_JALLGL010000462.1 GCF_023072675.1 Streptomyces sp. XM83C | reverse complement strand
GTCTCCGACGAACACCCCCGGACCCGGTGACACCACCCCCCAGGTCATGCCTTCGACAGGGGGCAACAGTCATGCCGGGCCCGGAGGCCAGCGGCCCCATTGCGGAGCCGCGGAAAACATAACGGGGTGACGGCAGTAGTTGACGGCAACGTCAGCGGACGATGGGGGTGCAGGGTGGTGGTTCGTCGCCGCGGAGCTGACCGTCTTGGTGGTCTCCTGGCCGTCGAGCACGGTACCGAGAATGTCGATGGCGTCTCGCTGGAGGCGGAGCCGGACGTGGGCATGGACGGTGGCGGTGACGCCAATGTGGGCGTGGCCGAGGAGTTCCTTGATCACGACGAGTTCGACGCCCCGTTCCGGGAGCAGGGTGATGCAGCCCGGGACGCCGCCAACTCGGCCGCCGCGCACGCCGACAAGTCCGCCACCTACGCCGAGGAAGCAGCCGACCACGCCGGCGACTCGGCCACCTACGCTGCGGTGGCGAAGAAGAACGCCGATGCCGCCAAGGCGGCAGCCGACGCCGCGACAGCCGCGGTGACCAAAGCCAGAGAGATCTTCGACCTGGCCCGCGAGACCGAGAACGCCGACCTGGAGACCCGCACCGACGCGGCCATAGAGCGCGCCCGCTCGATGAAGACCACCTCCGACGCGGCCATCTCGACCTCGGCCGCCACCCAGGTCCAGGCGCTGTCCCTGAACGACACCGCCACCGCCCTGGCCCAGGAAGCCGCACGCCCTGACGTCGACATCCAGGCCACAGCCGCCAAGGGCCGCCAGCTTGCCATGCAGGCGATGAAGCTCCTGGGCCCCTGGCACCAGGAAGCCGCCGCCCAGGCGCTGTCCGGCACCGACCAGGACGTCCTGGACTACCTGCGCACCCGCTGGAAAGAGGCCAACCACAACGACGTGCGCCAGCGCGTCGTCGAGCTGAGCACGCAAAGCCCCTACGCCTCCGTCCGCACCGCGGCCACCGAGGCCCTCAAGGGCACACCGGAACAGATCGAGACTTTCTACAGCAGCGGCCAGTACGACGCCGTGGTGCCGGCGGCGAGCCGGGCACAGGTGTGTCCCACCCGGAGGTGGGCGAGGGTGAGCAGCACCTGGCGGTCGGCGGTCAGGCGCGCCACCGGGAGCCGATCGCGCGACGGTGGTGCCGCAACTGCTGCGCGAGGAAGCGGAGGGCAGAGCTGGACACGTCGACGCCCGACGGGTAGACAAGCACGTGGAGCCTCTGGTGAAGACGGTTCTCTTGGTCGAAAACCCATCTACCAGGGCCTTCACCTCGTTGTGAGCCCAACTGGCCAGCTTGAGCGCCAGGTTGGAAAACGCTCACGGCCTACCAGGACCGTTCAACAAGATCGTGTCACGAGCTCTCAGCAGCTTGACACGACATAGCAGCCTCGGGGGAAGCGGTTGCGGCCTTGGAGCGGGCGCAGGGCCTCCGTACTACCGTCCGAGAAGTTTTAGAGCGAGCTGGAGTCCTGTCATGAATGCCTTTGACCGCATCCCCGTCGTGGCAATTGGTGGAGGAGCTGGGGCAGGTAAGAGCGAACTTGCCCGTGGACTTTCGACTCAGGGTTTCACTGTCATCCACTTGGATGATTTCTATCACGATGCCATGGAAGCTGGCGTCACAGTTGAGAAGCTGGATGGCTCAGGCAGGGTCCTGGATAGAGGCCACCCGGAGTCTATCGATCTGCACAAGTTTCTCCTTGAGATGGGCCGCTTGCGAGAACCTGGCGATGGAAAGAGGGGCCTAGTCGTCGAAGGTACCTTTGCTCTGTATTTCTCGGAAATCGTGGAGGAATCCATCCTGTCTGTGTACATTGCTACGCCCGATGATGTGCGGCTGGCGAGGAAGATGATGCGGAAGCTTTCCTCTGGGGACAGTGATGCTCAATTGATGATCCAAAACTATTTGCATTTCAGTCGACCTCGGCATGAAGAATATGTAGCGCCTACCCAAAAGTCTGCTGACCTCGTGCTGGATGGGATGCAGTCGATTGATTCGCTTACCGAGGCCGTCATGCGGGCCTTCAGTGAAGTAGCGTAAGGGTGCAGCGGGGGCGCCTTGATCACACCGTGTGGGTTGGCGGCACTCTGGCGCGATCAGAGGCTTTTATGTGCGCCGTCGCTGGGGGCAAGCCCGAGCGCCGATCCCGACCATCAGGTCCTTCTGCCGACCGTCACCGCTGGTGCCTATGTCCTGGCGTATCTCGTCAGCGGGACTTTGCTGCTGCTTGCTGAGCCTGCGCGGTGTGTGCCGCTGCAAGCAGCATCAGGAGCAGGGCGGTGCCGTTGCTATTCGGTGGGGTACCGCTCATGTTGCGGCGGCGCGCCAGGCGCCGCCGGGGGGCGGTACGAAGAAGTAGCCGCCGCCCGCAGTGAGGGTGTAATTGGACATGGCTTCGCCCTGTAGCCGGTGCCGGACGGCTTCCAATCCCTTGTCCAGGTCGCGTTGGAAGCAGGAGAAGATCAGTCCTTGGTCCTCGGCGCCGACCGCCCGGACGAAAAAGGCCGTTGGTGTCGAGTCTGGTGTCGGTGACCTGCGCCCCGAGCGGGGCCGCATCCGCGGTGTCGAGCGGCCGTGACCGCACCCGGGCACCCCGAGCGGGCCGTCTCCGACCCGATCGGGATGATCGTGGACCTGGTCGCGGCCGTCGAACACCGACTGGAGCCCGACCGGAGCCGCGCCGTGGTCACCAGCGTCGCGGGCGGCCGCGCGAAGTCACGCCGCCTCGCGGCGCATCGGGCCGAGCATCCCGGCGTGCTTGCCGACGGCCGTTCGCCGGCGCTCGCCGCGTTGTGGGAGCGGCAGCAGACGTCGCAGCACGGCTGGGTACTGGAAACCAGGTCGGCAGGTCATGTGGCAGGAGCCGCCACTGACAAGGGCCCGAGCGTATGTCGCAGCGCCAGGGCGTGGCCGTGCTGGAGCGCCTGGGCCTGGCGGAGCTGGCCGGGCGGGAGGTGCGGGTGGAGCTGTCGGCCTGGGAAGGCCAGCCGATCCGGTGGGCGGCGCGCTTGACCGACCCCGGCCACGACGTTCTGGTCTACCACCGCCAGGGGCCAGCTCCTGCACGCCGAGAGCCCGGGCCCGGTCCGACACTGGTGGAGCTGCGGCAGGCGCAGATGGACGCAGCGCGTCTTCGTGAGCATGGCCGCCGACCTGCGGGTACCGCCTGCCCCTGGGCTGGCCGAACAGGTGATGGCGTCCCTTGAAGTGGTGTAGCCGGTCTTGGCTGATGTGCGCCCCTGGCTCGCCACCGCGTTGCCCCTGGTGGACCGCTCGTGCGCCCTGAACAAGGACGGGCCACCGTGCAACTCTCCGCGG
>NZ_JALLGL010000461.1 GCF_023072675.1 Streptomyces sp. XM83C | reverse complement strand
CACCTCCGCGGCGCGTGAGCCGCGCCCGCCCCGCGCCCCACGCACGCCCACGGAGCGCGGGGCGGCGCCCGCGCCCCCCGTACGGCCTGCTCACACCACCCGTCGCCCACCTGTGCGGGCGGCGTAACCGCGCACGCTCCCGGCGTGTGACGAACCGGAAATTCGGGCTTCCTACCGTGCTCGCAGTACGTACGCGCGCGACGGGTGGAGTACCGGTGGCAACTGGCTCGAAGGACGACAGCGTCCGCACGGTCTGCTCGTACTGCGGGGTCGGCTGCGGCATCGTCCTCGACATCGGCCGCGACCCCTCCGACGGGCGCCGCCGCGTGACCAGGGCGTACGGCGACAAGGAGCACCCCGCGAACGCGGGCCGGCTGTGCACCAAGGGCGCGACCAGCGCCGACATGACGGCCGCGCCCGGCCGGCTGGGCACCGCGCTGATCCGCGCCGAGCGGGGCGCCGAGCCCGCCGAGACCGACGTGGACGAGGCGGTGAAGGCCGTCGCATCGCGGCTGCGGGCCATCCTCGACGAGCACGGGCCCGACGCGCTGTCCTTCTACGTCAGCGGGCAGATGTCGCTGGAGGCGCAGTACCTGGCGAACAAGCTCGCCAAAGGGTTCGTCGGCACCAACCAGATCGAGTCCAACTCCCGGCTGTGCATGGCCAGCGCAGGCACCGGCTACAAGCTGTCGCTCGGCGCGGACGGGCCGCCCGGCTCGTACGACGATCTCGACCACGCGGACCTGTTCCTCGTCATCGGCTCGAACATGGCCGACTGCCACCCCGTCCTCTTCCTGCGGCTGATGGACCGGGTGAAGTCCGCCGGCGCCAAGCTGATCGTCGTCGACCCCCGGCGCAACGCCACCGCCGACAAGGCCGACCTGTTCCTTCAGATCCGGCCCGGCACCGATCTCGCCCTGCTGAACGGTCTTCTGCACCTCCTCGTCGAGAACGGCGACATCGACGAGGAGTTCATCGCCGAGCACACCGAGGGCTGGGAGGACATGCCCGCCTTCCTCGCCGGGTATCCGCCCGCGAAGGTCGCCGAGATCACCGGCATCCCGGAGGCCGACATCCGCCTGGCCGCCCGCTGGATCGGGGAGTCGGACGCGTGGACGAGCTGCTGGACGATGGGCCTGAACCAGTCCACGCACGGCACGTGGAACACCAACGCCCTCATCGATCTGCATCTGGCGACCGGCGCGATCTGCCGTCCGGGCGCCGGCCCGTTCTCGCTGACCGGGCAGCCCAACGCGATGGGTGGCCGCGAGATGGGCTACATGGGCCCCGGACTGCCCGGCCAGCGCTCGGTCCTCGACGCCGGCGAGCGGGCGTTCGTGGAGCGGCTGTGGAACATCCCGGAGGGCACGCTCCGCACCGACGTGGGGCGCGGCACGATCGACATGTTCGAGCGGATGGCCGCCGGTGACATCAAGGCGTGCTGGATCATCTGCACCAACCCGGTCGCGTCCGTCGCCAACCGCAGGACCGTCATCGCCGGCCTGGAGGCCGCCGAACTCGTCGTCACACAGGACGTGTTCGCGGACACCGAGACCAACGCGTACGCCGATGTCGTGCTGCCCGCGACGCTGTGGGCGGAGTCCGACGGGGTCATGGTCAACTCGGAGCGGAACCTCACCCTGGTCCAGGGTGTCGTCGACCCGCCCGGACAGGCGTTGCCCGACTGGAAGCTGATCGCGCGCGTGGCCTGCGAGATGGGCTTCGCCGAAGGGTTCCCGTACGGCTCCGCGGAGGAGGTGTTCGAGGAGCTGAAGCAGGCGTGGAACCCGAAGACCGGCTGGGATCTGCGCGGGGTGACGTACGAGCGGCTGCGCGCCACGCCCGTGCAGTGGCCCGCGCCCGCCGCCGACGGGCCCGCCCGCAACCCGGTCCGCTACCTCAACGACGGCGTCAGCCAGGCCCTGCTGGAGCGTGAGGACGGCTCCCGGCCCCGTCTGGCCTTCCCCACCCCGTCGGGGCGGGCCCGGTTCTTCGCCCGCCCGCATCTGCCGGCCGCCGAACTCCCCGACGACGACTATCCGTTCGTGCTGACCACCGGGCGGCTCCAGCACCAGTGGCACACCATGACGAAGACGGGCAAGGTGGCCAAGCTGAACAAGCTGAACCCCGGCCCGTTCGTGGAGGTCAGCCCGGAGGACGCGGTCACGCTCGGCCTCACCGACGGCGACCGTGTGGAGGTCGCCTCACGGCGGGGCCGGGCCGTGCTGCCCGCCGTGGTGACCGACCGGGTGCGGCCCGGCACGTGCTTCGCGCCGTTCCACTGGAACGACCTGTTCGGCGAGTACCTCAGCATCAACGCCGTCACCAGCGACGCGGTCGATCCGCTGTCCTTCCAGCCCGAGTTCAAGGTGTGCGCCGTGACCCTCACCAAGACGTCCGCCCAGGGGCCGCAGGAGGAGACGCCCGGGGCCGGGGAGCCCGCGGGCACCGCCTCGGCCGGTTCCGCCGGTTCCGCCGGTGCCGTGATCTCCGCCGGTTCCACCGTGCCCGCCGCTTCGCTCGTGCCGGCGCTCGCCTCGGTGTTCGGCCTCGACGGTCTCGCCCCGGTCGCGCTGGCCGAGCCCGAGCGCCGCTATCTGTCCGGCTATCTCGCCGGGCTCGCCGCCAGCCCGCCCGACGGGCGGGTCCCCGTGCTGCCGCCGGGCGCTCCGCTGGCCGGGGACAGCGCGCTGTGGGTGGACGGCGTCCTGGCCGGCATGTTCTCCCGCGGTACGGCGCCGGCGCCCGCCGGCAGCGGCGCCCCGGACACGGCCGTACCGACGCGCCGGGTGGTCGTCCTGTGGGCCTCGCAGACCGGCAACGCCGAGGAGTTCGCCGCCACGGCCGTCGCCCGGCTCACCGAGTCCGGTCACGCCGCCGAGCTGCTGCCCATGGCGCAGGCGTCCCCGGCCGACCTCGCCCCGGACACGGACGTGCTCTTCGTCACCAGCACCTTCGGCGACGGCGACGCCCCCGACAACGGCGCGGACTTCTGGCGGCGGCTGTCCGCCCCGGACGCCGGGCGCCTGGAGGGCATCCGGTATGCGGTGCTCGCCTTCGGCGACTCCGCCTACGACGACTTCTGCGGCCACGGCCGGCGGCTCGACGAGCGGCTCGCGGCGCTCGGCGCGACCCGGCTGGTGCCGCGTACCGACTGCGAGCCCGACTTCGAGGAGCCCGCAGGCCGGTGGCTCGGCCGTGTGCTGACCGCGCTCGCCGACGGCACCGACGGCACCGGCACCGACCGGCGGCCCGTGCCGGCCGGGGCGTCCGGAACACCGGGCCGTACGACGGCCACGACCACGGCGACCGCCCCCGCCCCGGCCCCGCTC
>NZ_JALLGL010000460.1 GCF_023072675.1 Streptomyces sp. XM83C | reverse complement strand
AACGGTCTCCTGGCTGGCCGGATGCCGAAGGCTGCACCGCCGTTACGAGCGAAAGGCCGAGCACTTCCTGGCCTTCGTCGGCATCGCCGCAGCCCTCATCGGCTACCGCCGACTCACCAACTGAAACAACGTCTAAGTGTCACCGATGAACACGTAGTACTCGCCGGGCCTCCCCGGAACTGGCGTGACCGCATCGACAGCCACCTCCCTCTTGCCCTGGACCAGGGCATGGGCCTGCGGTCCATCCGGGTCCGGCTGCCACCCGATGCCATCGTCGGGGCCGATGATCGTCAGTCCGTCGCCGGTTTCGCCCGGTGCGGTGTTCTCTGCCATGCGTCCTCTCCCAATTCTTGAGCCCGCTGAATGTCGTCGTGCCCGCTGGGCGCAGGCCACGTGCCGCGTCGGCCCCAGTTTCTGGCGCTACTGCTCCGGCTCCAGGGCCACGCCGGCCTTTTGGCCGCTGGCCGTAGCGGCGGTATTGCGGCGCCGCGCGGCCGAGCCGCTCAGCCCCCTGATAAGCGGTGGATCCGGTTGGTGCCTGTTTCTGAAGTCCAGGCCGCCAGTCTCCAGATCAGGCACACGACCCCGAACGTAAAGACGAGTGGGCTAGCCGCCAGCGCTGGCGGCTAGCCCTCGGCTTCTACGCCAATGTCACAGGCAGGCCCCCAGGTCCGTTGTCTGGTCCACAATGGATTTGGTTGTTCTTGTGGAGGCTGCTCCGCAATGCCACGAGGTCGTGCTTGCCCGAGACCGTGGCGGACAACAAGTTGCCCGTACACAGCTTGATCAGGTGATCGTCGCTCCCCACATTCGCGCGGATTGGCGCGATATCGATAGCGTGCGCGGGGGTTGCAGCCAGGACAGCCGACGCAGGGACCAGGAGGGCGTTGGTAAGTACTGCAGAAGCAACGAGTTTCATAGTCACGACCATATGAACGAGGCGAGCCGGTGGCAGTAACTGCCCGTGAGGACCACGTCAAAGCGGTCTCGGAGGTTCTCCTTCGCCAGTCTGGGACCCTTCCCTGTGCGGGGGGAACAAGAAGTTCTCCAGGGCATCCATCCCGAACGGCATGAGGACGATCAGCACCGGCAGAAGCAGAGCAACCACGACCATGGCGCCTCCCGGTGGAGCAGTGATCACGGGAATGCGGTGGCACGGACTCCTGGTCAGGCTGGTCCGAACGGGCGAAAGGCGCTCGTTCGGTGCGGGAGCGTGTAGGCCGTTCGGGTGACATTCGCTGTGCCGAAGCGGGGCCGCTGGCGGTTTCCGGCAGTGCTGGGAGGATGGGCCGCAGACCGGGCGGGCCTCTGGGCGGCGGTGGTTGTCAACGGCCATGTAGTGCTCCCCGTATGTGAGGTCCGGGGAGATGCTTGACAGTTCGGTCCCGGGACTTGCTTGACGGTGTCTCGCATGATGCTTGACGGTCCCAGCTGAGGGTTGACGGTCAGCGGGGATCGGCGATGTAGCGGGTGACGGGGCCGCCCTTGAGCGGGTGGGTGGAGATCTCGACCTCGCCGTCGAGGACGCGGAAGCAGGTCTCCTCGATGACCACGGTGACGGTCTTGCCGGCGTGCGCGACGCCGGGGCGGAGCTTGTGGCGGGCGACAACGAAGGTGCCGTCGGCTCCGACCCGCCGGACCGCTCGCCGTGGCTGCGACGGTGGTGGTGGCAGCGGCGTGGTGGCGGTCCGGGCGCCGGTGAGTTTCGCGCGGCGCTGGTGCGGGATCGGGGCGGTGAGGGTCTTGACCAGGAGCCCGGCGTGGATCACATACATCAGGCTGCCGTCGAATCGCAGGGTGACGTGCTTGCCGATCAGTTCGGTGCCGAGGGCGACGGGCGTCTGACCGAGCGAGACCACGCCGTCCTTGGTGGCCTTGCGATCGACTTCGACGACAGCCGCGGGCTCCAGAGGTTTGTCCGTGCTGATACCGCCCTGCGGTTCGGGGCCGCCGAGCCGTCCGCCCCGCAAGATCAGCCCTTGCAGGTCTGCGTCGGTGAAGCTCATGGACCGAGTCCTGATCAGCTGCCCGTCGAGGACGACGTGAACCGTGCGGTGGCTGACCCAGACCGTGACGGTTCGACCGACCAGGGTCGGGCTGAACTTCAGGCTGCGTGCCTGCGGCAGCATCACGTGTCGGCCCGGGCTGACCACGGCCTCGAACTCCACGGCCTGGAGCGGGAGGTTCTCCTCGGACGAACTCGGCGGCGGAAGCACCGGCAGCCGCATCGGTTCCGACGGCCCCGCCTTCGACTCGGCCACCACGCCTTTTGCGGCCTCCGACGCGCCGGCCGGGAGGGTGTGCGGGCGGAAGACCTGAGCCGGAGTGGCCATCTCCAGCGACTGATGGGGCCGGGTGTGGTTGTAGCTGTGGACCCAAGCGTCGATCGCACTCTGGGCCACAACTGGGTCGGCGAAGGGGCCGGAGTGGTCGAGCATCTCGCGGCGCAGGGTCTTGTGAAACCGTTCGATTTTTCCGGTCGTGGTGGGCGACTTGGGCTTGGTCAGTCGCTGGTTGATGCCGTTCTCGCGGCATACCCGCTCGAACATGACCTCGGTGGGCAGCGGTTTGGAGTAGCGGCCGGTGAACTGCTTGCCGTTGTCGGTCAGCATCTCCGAGGGGACCCCGAAGCGGCGCATCGCCTCGATGAACGCCTCACACACCGCTCGCCCGGTCGGCTGCACCAGCACCGTGGCGATCACGATGAACCGCGAGTGGTCGTCGATCCCGGTGACGAGCTTGCACTCCCGGCCGTCGGCGAGGAATACCCCGCCCATCAGGTCCATCTGCCACAGCTGCATCGGGGCGTCCCGCTGCCACCGCTTGTAGACGCGGCGGTGGACCTGGACCTGGTGGCTCACCAGGCCGTTGCGGACCAGGATGCGGTGCACCGTGGAACGGCCCGGCACGTCCGCGACCCCGCGTACGGCCAGTTCGTGGGCGATCCGGCGGGCGCCCCACTTCGGATAGGTCTGCCGCAGCTGGCAGACGGCGAGTTCGACCTCGGTCGACACCCGCGACGGCGAGCTGTGCGGCCGCCTCGACCGGTCCTTCAACCCGTCTCGTCCGTACTCGCGGAACCGCCGTAACCAGGTATGCAGAGACTGCCGCGACGTTCCGTATCGGCGGGCGACCTCGGCCACCGGCGCACCGTCCAGCACCTCCACCACAGCCCGGAAACGGTGCTCAACTGTCCAGTCCTCATCGGCAGTCGGATGGCGTCCCTTGAAGTGGTGTAGCCGGTCTTGGCTGATGTGCGCCCCTGGCTCGCCACCGCGTTGCCCCTGGTGGACCGCTCGTGCGCCCTGAACAAGGACGGGCCACCGTGCAACTCTCCGCGG
>NZ_JALLGL010000045.1 GCF_023072675.1 Streptomyces sp. XM83C | reverse complement strand
ACGAGCCGCAGCCGCAGCCGCAACAGCCGACCGGGGCCGGGGCGGGGTGTCCGCTGCCTGTGCGGTCTTTCCGGCATCGCGGACGGCGTAGTGCCGGAGGCCGTCGCCTCGTAGGCTGCTGTCCATGACCGACGAGTCCGTGCCTGAGCGCGGCGCCGCAGGGGAGCCGCAGCACAGCGCGTCCCGGGTGCCCGACCGCCGTCCGCCCGACGAGCCCGGCCGGGACGCCCCCGACGTCCGGGATCTGCGTGCCTCCGACGCGGACCGGGAGCGGGTCGCCGAGGTGCTGCGTGACGCCCTCGCGGAGGGGCGGCTGGACATGGACGAGTTCGAGGAGCGGCTGGACGCCACGTACAAGGCGCGGACGTACGGTGAGCTGACCCCGCTCACCCGGGATCTGCCGGGCGCGCACACCCCGGCCGTGCGGCTGACCAAGGAGCCTGTCGCGGACGGCGGTTGGGCGGGTCGGATCGTCGGCGGCGAGGGCGGTTCGAGCGGGGCCGTGGCCGTGATGTCCGGGTTCCAGCGCAAGGGGCGCTGGGTGGTGCCGCGCCGCTTCACCTGCTTCACCTTCTGGGGCGGCGGCGAGATCGATCTGCGGGAGGCGGACTTCGCCGCCCGCGAGGTCGAGATCAACTGCGTCGCGATCATGGGCGGGGTGCAGATCGTCGTGCCGCCGGGCGTCGAGGTCGTCGTGCGTGGCATCGGCATCATGGGCGGCTTCGACCAGCGGGAGTCCGGTGTCCGGGGTGACCCGGGCGCCCCTCGGGTCGTCGTGTCCGGCTTCGCCTTCTGGGGCGGGGTGGGGGTGGAGCGCAAGCCGCCCCGCGGGGAGCGGCGGCGGCTGAGGGAGGAGCGGCGCCGGGAGCTGGGCCGCGACGGGGGCAGGCACTGGGAGCACTGAGAGGCGCATCCGTCGCCGGCCCTGTCACAGGCGCGCCGGTACGGACCCTTTCAGATCGTCCAGGTCGAAGATCTCGCCCATCTTGCGGTAGCCCGCGTCGCTGGGGTGCAGGTGGTCGCCGCAGTCGTAGCCCGGCAGCAGCCGCCGCTCGTCGGCGGGGTCGCGCAGCGCGGCGTCGAAGTCGACGACCGCGTCGAACACGCCGCCCGCCCGGATGACGGCGTTGACCTGCTGCCGTACGGTCTCGCGGGCCGGTGTCCAGCTGCGGTAGCCGCCGAACGGCATCAGCGTGGCGCCGACCACGCGCGCGCCGTGGGCGTGGGCCTGCGAGACCAGGGTGCGCAGCCCTGTGAGGATCTCCCCGGCTGTGGGGGTGGTGTCCGGGCGCATGACGTCGTTGACGCCGAGGTCGATCACGACGGCCTTGACGTTCGTGTGGCCGAGGGCGTCGCGGGAGAACCGCTTCAGCCCGCTGAGGTTCTCCGGGGGCCGCCCCAGCCCGTCGGTCAGGACCCGGTTGCCGCTGATCCCGGCGTTGACGACGCCGTAGCGGGGCACGTCCTGCCCGGCGTCGGCGGCCTCGCGCAGCCGGTCGGCGAGGACGTCGGTCCAGCGCCGGTTGGTGCCGGGGGTGGAGGTCATGCCGTCGGTGAGGGAGTCGCCGAGGACGACGACGGTGCCCTCGGCCTGGTTGCTGAGCACGTCCAGCGCGGTGAGGTAGCGCCAGGACGTGGTCCGCCCGGTGAACGCCGTGCCGTCCTCGTCGGCCGCGTGGTCGCCGGCGGCGGTGTAGGAGGTCTGGCGGGCGTACTTGTGGAAGGTGACGGGGCCGCAGGAGCTGGGGGAGTACAGGGTGACGAGGACGTCGCCGTCGGCGGGCACGGATATCCGTACGGCGTCGCTGACCGCCTGTCTCCCCGCGGGTATGACCACGCGCGTGTCGCCGCCGTCGAAGGTGACGCGGCGCAGGGTGCCGGGGTCGGCCGCCGCGGTGCCGTCGCCGGAGGCGACGGCGACGGTGGCGTGGGTGACGACCAGCGGCTGGGTGCCGTACAGGTTGGACAGGGTGATGCGGGCGCTGGTGCCGCCGACGCTGGTGTGGACCACGTTGCGCACGGACTGTCCGGCCGTGCCGGTGCGCTCGGTGCCCGGTTCGGCGCCGGACGGGGAGGCGGCCCAGGTGCCGACCCAGACGCCGGTGGAGGCGGGGGCCGCGGAGTTGTGCGGGCCGCGCCCGTCGGCGAACAGGTCCTGCGAGCCGACCGAGCCGTCTCCGGCGGAGACCCCCACGTACAGCGCGGCGGACAGGCCGACGATCAGAGCGATGATCGCGGACAGCAGAGCACAACCCTGACGCCTGGTCATGCGGTGCGTGTTCTCCTCGGGCCGAGGGAGCCTGAGGCTCCGTGGTCGATCATCCCATGATGCGTCATGGGCGTCGTCCGGTCAGACGTGGGGGAACCCTCCGATTGTTCCGGGAGTTGGCTGTGAAATCGGCCGCGGCGTGTTTCGGGAGGGGGCCGGGAGCCGACTCGGGGGCGGCCGGGAGTCGGTTCGGGACCGGCGTTGAGTCGGTTCGGGGGGCGGCCGGGAATCGGTTCGGGAGCCGGCTGGAGTTGTTCTCGGGGCCGGGCCCAGGCTCGCCGGCTGCTGTTCCGGCCACCGCCCGGCGCCGCGCCCACGCTGCTCCGGCAGCCGCCCAGGTGCCGCCGGGGCTCCCGGGCATCGGGGCCGGGACTTCGGGCATCGGGGGTGTCTCAGGGCCGGGTCAGGGCTGAACCAGGGTCCGGGCACGGGGCGGGAAGCGGCCGGGCGGGGACAATGGTGGCGGGGGGAGCGAGATCGGATGGAGAGGATGGACCCGACGCAGCAGGACGAAAACGCGCAGGTGGACTTGGTGGCGGCCGAGCCGTCCCCTGCCGTCGGCGACCGGGCCGCCGCCCCGCCGTCCGCCACGGCGCAGAGCCGGACAGCGCCCGCCGCGCCCGGCCGGCGCGCGATGACCACCTTCAGCCCCGCCGACGAGGAGAAGCGGCGCGGAGTGCGCCGTATGAAACTCACCGCGACGGGTCTGCTGCTCTTCGTGGCCGCCGTGTACGTGCTCGCCAAGTGGGGGCAGAACTCCGGCGCGGGTGCCTGGGCGGGCTATGTGGCGGCGGCGGCCGAGGCGGGCATGGTCGGTGCGCTCGCCGACTGGTTCGCGGTCACCGCGCTGTTCCGCCACCCGCTGGGCCTGCCCATCCCGCACACCGCGATCATCCCCAACAAGAAGGACCAGCTGGGTGTCTCCCTCGGCGAGTTCGTCGGGGAGAACTTCCTCTCCGAGGACGTCGTACGGCAGCGCCTGCGCGCCGTCGGCACAGGCCGCCGGCTCGGCGCATGGCTCGCCGAGCCCGCCAACGCCGACCGGGTCACCGCCGAGCTGTCGGCCGCGCTGCGCGGCGCGCTGACCGTGCTGCGCGACTCCGATGTGCAGGCGGTCGTCGGAGAGGCCGTCACCCGCCGGGCGAACGCCCGGGAGATAGCCCCCGGCCTCGGCAAGATGCTGGAGAGGATCGTCGCCGACCGGGGTCACACCCGCATCGTCGACCTGATCGTCTCCCGCGCCCATGACTGGCTGGTGCTGCACGCCGACTCGGTGATGGACGCCGTGCAGGGCGGTGCGCCCGGCTGGACCCCGCGTTTCGTGGACCGCAAGGTCGGCGAGCGGGTCTACAAGGAGCTGCTGCGGTTCTGCGCCGAGATGCGGGACATGCCCTCGCATCCGGCGCGCGGCGCCCTGGACCGTTTCCTCACCGACTTCGCCGGCGATCTGCAGTCCGACACGGAGACACGGGCCCGCGTCGAGCGGCTCAAGGGCGAGGTGCTGGGCCGGGGCGAGGTGCAGGACCTGATCGCGTCCGCGTGGACGGCCGTACGGGCGATGATCATGTCCGCGGCCGACGACGAGCGCAGCGAGCTGCGGCTGCGCACCCGGACGTCGCTGCTGACGCTGGGCGCGCGCATGGCCCGCGAGCCGAACATGCAGGAGAAGGTGGACCGGTGGGTCGAGGGCGCCGCCGTGCACGTGGTGACCACGTACCGCAAGGAGATCACCTCGCTGATCACGGACACCGTCGCGAGCTGGGACGCCGAGCACACCACCCGCAAGATCGAGGCGCACATCGGCCGTGATCTGCAGTTCATCCGGATCAACGGCACGGTCGTCGGCTCGCTCGCGGGACTGCTGATCTACACGGTGTCGCGGGCGCTGGGGGCGTAGACCTGCACTTTCGGGGCACCCGTCGGGCGGTTCGCTCGACGAGGAGGGTGCCCATGACCACCGCGGAGGCCGGGACCGGCCGCACCGTCACCACCAACATTCCCGCACGTCTCGACCGGCTGCCGTGGTCGCGCTGGCACTGGACGGTCGTCGTCGGGCTCGGCACCGTGTGGATCCTGGACGGTCTCGAGGTCACGGTGGTCGGCAACATCGCCAGCCGGCTGTCGGAGACGGGCAGCGGCCTGGACATCAGCTCCGGCCAGATCACCGGTATGGCCGCCGCGCTGTATGTGGCGGGCGCGTGTTCCGGCGCCCTGTTCTGGGGGCGGCTGACCGACCGTTACGGCCGCAAGAAGCTCTTCATGATCACCCTGATCGTGTATCTGGGGGCGACGGCGCTGACGGCGTTCTCCTTCGACGCCTGGTGGTTCTTCCTGTTCCGCTTCCTGACGGGCTTCGGCATCGGCGGCGAGTACGCGGCCATCAACTCCGCCATCGACGAGCTGATCCCCGCGAACTACCGGGGACGCGTCGATCTGATCATCAACGGCAGTTTCTGGCTGGGTGCGGTCGCCGGTTCCCTGCTGTCGATCGTCGCGCTGAACACCTCGATCTTCGCCGCGGACGTCGGCTGGCGGCTGACGTTCGCGCTCGGCGCGGTCCTGTCCCTGGTCATCCTTCTCGTACGGCGGCACGTCCCGGAGTCACCGCGCTGGCTGCTGATCCACGGCAAGGACCAGGAGGCGGAGGAGATCGTCTCCTCGATCGAGCAGCGGGTGGAGGCCGAACGGCACGACGAGCGGCTCCCGGAGCCGGAGGGTGAGATCACCATCCACCAGCGGCGCAGCATCACCTTCATGGAGATCGGCCGCACGGTGTTCTCCCGCTACCGCCGCCGCGCGATCCTCGGCTTCTCCCTGTTCATCGGGCAGGCCTTCCTCTACAACGCGATCACGTTCGGTTTCGGCGCGATCCTGACCACGTTCTACGACGTGCCCGCCGACCACACCGGCTACTACTTCGCGGTGATCGCGCTCGGCAACTTCTTCGGCCCGCTGCTGCTGGGCAAGCTGTTCGACACGGTCGGCCGCCGCGTGATGATCTCCTCCACGTATCTGCTGTCCGGAGTGCTGCTGTTCGGCACGGCGTGGCTGTTCGGGCAGGGCGTGCTCAGCGCGGGCACGCTGACGGCCTGCTGGTGCGTGGTGCTGTTCTTCGCCTCCGCCGGCGCGTCCAGCGCGTATCTGACGGTCTCCGAGGTCTTCCCGATGGAGACCAGGGCGATGTCCATCGCGTTCTTCTACGCCCTCGGCACCGCCGCCGGCGGTATCAGCGGCCCGCTGCTGTTCGCGGAGCTGACCGGCACCGGCGAGACCGGCGACACGGTCCTCGCGTTCTGCATCGGCGCGGCGCTGATGTGCGCGGCCGGCCTGGTCGCGGCGGCCCTCGCGGTGCGGGCGGAGCGGCGCTCCCTGGAGGACATCGCGGAGCCGCTGACAGCGGTGCGGCCGGCGTCCGCCGAGGCGTGAGCCCGCCGCCGGGGCCGGGAGGGGCGTGCATGACCACCGGTCACCGTGCTCATGGGCGCCCCCTCTCCCGGTCAGGCGCCGGTGGTGGAGCCGGGCCGCACGATCATCAGCACGGTCACCGTCGCCCACAGCAGATTGAACACACCGGTGACCATGGCGAGCCGCACACTGGCCGCCCGCGTGACCTCCCCGCTGCTCTCGCCGTCGACCGCCTCGATGAGCCTCTCCTGACCCGGCAGGACGAGGACGCCGAGCACGACGGCGGCCAGGGCGGTCAGTACGACGGACGCGATCAGCCAGGCGTCGCCGAGCACGCCCATCTGCCGGGCGGTGGCGAACCCGAACACGGGAACGGCGGCGCCGACGACGGCGTACACCCGGCAGATGCGATGCAGCAGCCGCACGGTCCCCGCCGCACGCACCTCCCCGGGCTCGGCCAGGGCACGGCGGGCGGCGGGCGGGAACATGCTGGCGGCGACGGTGACGGGCCCGACCGCGACGATCGCGGCGAGCACATGCACGGCGAGAAGGAACTTGGTCACGGAGGGAGACGCTAGGCAGCACGTCGATCACACGAAAGCGGCGGGAATGCCAGGGTCCGACGGATTCTCGCCAGGCCGAGACGATGCCCCGGCTGCGGGACAGGCAGAAGGCCTCCATGAAGGCATGGCGGGAATCGGTCACCCACCGGGCTCCTGCCACCGACCCGGGCCGCCTGACCTAGGCTCTCGGCATGCACTCCGTGGCCGTACTGGCGCTGGACGGCGTCATCCCCTTCGACCTGTCGGCCCCGATCGACACCTTCGGCCGGGCGAGGCTGCCGGACGGCAGGGAGCCGTACCGGATCAAGGTCTGCGCGGCACGGGACGAGGTGCCGGCGGGACTGTTCACGATCAGCGCGCCGTACGGCCTGGACGCGCTGGCGGAGGCGGACACGATCATCGTGCCGGGCGTGGCCGACCTGCCGCGGGAGCTGCCGCCCGAGGTGGCGGAGGCGCTGCGCGACGCGGCGGCGAACGGCACACGGATCGCGTCGATCTGCGTCGGCGCGTTCGTGCTGGCGGCGACCGGCCTGCTCGACGGATTGCGGGCGACGACCCACTGGTACGCGGCGGGGGAGCTGGCCGAGCGGTACCCGAAAGTGGAGGTGGACCCGAACGTCCTGTACGTCGACAACGGCCAGTTCCTCACCGCGGCGGGCGCCGCAGCGGCCCTGGACATGTGCCTGCACATGATCCGCCGGGACTACGGCTCCGCGGTCGCCGCGCATGCCGCCCGGATGTCGGTGATGCCGCTGGAGAGGGAGGGCGGCCAGGCCCAGTTCATCGTCCACGACCTGCCGCCGGCGCCCGCGGGCACGGCCCTGGAGCCGCTGCTGGCCTGGCTGGAGGACAACTGCGGGCAGGACCTGACGCTGGCGCGGATGGCGGCGCGGGCCGGCATGAGCACCCGTACGCTGAACCGCCGCTTCCGCGAGCAGACCGGTACGACCCCGCTGCGGTGGCTGCACCGGGCGCGGGTGCGGCGCGCCCAGTACCTGCTGGAGACGACGACGTACCCGGTGGAGCGCATCGCGGCGCAGACGGGTTTCGGCTCGCCGACGGCGTTCCGGGAGCAGTTCAGGCGGGTGGTGGGCACCAGCCCGCAGGCCTACCGCAGGGCGTTCCGCGAGAAGTAGCCACCGGGCCCGCGGTGTCAGCGGGCGCGGTGTCAGCCGTCGCGGCGGTCGGCGACGGCCCAGGAGGCGAGGGCGACGGCACCGGCGACACCGAAGACGGCGGGCCAGGCGCCGACCTTCTTGGCGAGCGGGTGCGACCCGGCGAAGGCGGCGACGTACGCGGCCGTCAGCGCGCCCGCGGCCCTGCCCCCGGCCCGCTGCCGCCACTGCTGCGCCGCGGCGGCGCCCGCGACGGCGAGGACGGCACCGCCGAGCTGCCGCTTCCTCGTCCAGCGGGCGACACCGTACCCGCCGACGAGTCCGCTCGCGGCGACGACTGCGCTGGGAACCTTGGCCATCACGTGCCTCCTGAAGACCTGCGTGGAATGCCCCGAGGCTAACTCCGGCCCCACCCGCACCCCTGAACCTGAGTCGAGGCTTGTCAAGTTTCCTCCTCTGGAGCTATATAAGAAGGCGGTAGCGGCAGCAAGAGCCGCAGGGCGTCGCACTTCGGCAACCGTCTGAAGGAAGGAGTGACCTGTGATGCTCATGCGCACGGACCCGTTCCGTGAACTGGACCGGCTCGCGCAGCAGATGCTCGGAACCACTGCCAGGCCGTCGGCCGTGCCGATGGACGCCTACCGCTCCGGCGACGACTTCCTCGTCCACTTCGACCTGCCCGGCATCGACCCGGAGACGATCGAACTCGACGTGGAACGCAACGTCCTCAACGTGCGGGTCGAACGCAAGTCCCCCGCCCCCGAGGGCACGGACATGCTCGTCGCCGAACGCCCCACAGGCACCTTCACCCGCCAGCTGTTCCTCGGCGACACCCTCGACACGGAACGCATCGACGCCTCCTACGAGGCCGGTGTCCTCACACTCCGCATCCCGGTCGCCGAGCAGGCCAAGCCGCGCCGCATCCACATCACGGGCGGCGACAGCCGCAAGGAGATCACCAGCTGACAGCCCCGGCCGGCCGCCCCGGCGGCCGGGGTGCCCTGCCGCCGCGGGGCACCCGCACACGCACCGGCCGGGAGACCGACGCACGCACCCCGAGGGAGGAGCCGCCATGACCGCGACGACGCCGGGCACCACGGCCCCGCGCACGACGATCCCCCGTACGACCATCCCGAGCACGCCCCTGTCCCGCCCGACGGCACCGACCCCGCGAGCGGCGGAGGACAGCCGCTGGGCGTTGCTGGTGGAGTCGGTCCGTGAGGCGGGCCAGTACCCCACGACACGGGAAGCGGAACGGATCACCCGCATCGTGCTGTCCGCCCTCGGCGGCCAGGTGATCGGCGACGAACGCGTCGCACTCGCCCGCGCCCTCCCCGAGGAGGCGGCCCGGGTCATCGCCTCCCAGATCCCGGCCACCCGCCGCCTCACGGCCCCGGAGTTCGTCGACTCGGTCGCCACCCGCATCGAGGGCGCCACCCCGGCCACGGCCCGCTGGGACGTCAGCTCGGTCCTCAGCGTCCTCCCACCCCTCATCGGCGAAGCCCTGACCACCAGAATCCTCAACGACCTCCCCACCGGGTACGCCCTCCTGTTCGGCCGGGCGGATCTGGCGGCGCGGGGGTGACCCCGAAGGCCACGACGACCGGCAGCCACCGCGGAACCCCGGCGGCTGCCGATGCCGTCAGTGACGTGCCACGTGCTCGAAATAGCCCAGGGCGGGATCGTCCGGGGTGCCCACGAGCAACGCGCGGTCGAGCAGGACGTTGTTGTGCTCGCAACTGGTCTCCGGGAGCATCACGCACGCGTGACAGGCAGCCAGGTTGGCCCCGGAAGTCCCGGAGGCCTCGGCCTCCAGGCACAACGGGTCCGCGGAGCACCACTCGGCGCGGCGCAGGGCCGACCGGAGCGTCTCCGCGAGCCGATCCGGTTCGCCCTGCGCCACCAGACCGCCGAGGCTGCCCTCCGAGTCGCTCGTCGCCGTGTAGACGAGCAGTCCCGCCATGGCGTCGTCGGCGTACAGGCGCTCGCGGAGAGAGGCCGCCGGGTAGCCCGCGTCGAGACTCCACTCGTTGATGAGCACGTGGGCCAGGGTGTGCAGGAGAACCATGCGTGGGGATGCCGGGGACAGGACGGCGCGCGTGGGGTCGCTCGCGCGCTGGTCCAGGATCCGCTGATGGGCCCTCCGCATGCGCTCAGCCCGCCTCGCCACGGCTTCCGTCTTCTCCCAGAGGCCGAGACGTTCCTCGTCGAGCCGCAGGAAGACGCCCTCGCCCCGGACCTCCATGGCCGGCAGCCAGCGCAGAGGCTTCGCGGAGAGCGGCACCTCCGTCGCGTCGCTCGTCGACTCGGCATCGACGAGTCGAGTGAACGCCTTCAGAGCGCGCACCTCACGGAGCTTCTTGACCAGCATCGGTCCGGTGACACCCAACGGTTCGAGCACCCTGCCGTCGCCGAGCGGCGACTCGCAGACGAACTCCTCGTTCCTGGTGTGCTCGCTGTCGTCGTTGCCGGCGCGCAGGCGCTCGTACTCCTTGTTGCGCAGGGCGCGGTACCGGTGGTCGAAGGACGGTGCCGCCTCCCCCTCGGCTTCCTCCTCACGTTCCGCGGCGAGCAGAGTGAGCACATCGTCGAGCGACAGCGGCCATGGCTCGTCGAAGACGGCGTCGAGATACGACTCGATCTGCTTGCGGTCGTCGTACTTCCTCAACTTCTCCCAGTGCCCGGCGAGCGGGTCGGCGCGGCCGCTGCTCCACGGCGGGATCGAGAGCGCCGACTTCACCACCGGCTGCCACACCGAGGACGAGCCCCGCTGCAGCGTGCGCAGAGGCCGTCCGCAGGTCTCGGCCGGGACGGTGCCGCCGAGCCAGGGGCGAGTGCCCCGGCAGGTGAGACCGAGGTCCTTGAGCGCGCTCCTGCGGAACGAACCCTCCATCGAGACCTCGGGCACCTTCCCGCAGGTGCAGGAGACGATGATCGAGCGGAGCGAGGAGGTACGCCCGGACGTGCGCATCATCAGCCGTCCACCGCACTTGCCCGACACCCCCGATCCGCGGTCGGTCGAGCGGTGCACCCACTGCCAGTACGGGAACTCGTCGAGGTGGCCCGCCTCGCAGGCCACGACGAAGCGGGAGGGGACAAGTTCCTTCTCGCACGTACCGCAGACGCTCCGACCGGGCGGGGGAGCGAAGTCCCGGTGCCGTTGCAGTTCGTTGCACTCGGGGCAGGAATGCATCAAGGGGAAACGGCGTACGCGGAGACCGTCCGTGCTGTCCTCGTCGGAGGCCGGGGGCAGCCGGAAGTGATCGACTTCGAGCAGTCGCTCCAGACGCCGTTCGTGGATGCGGGGCGCCTCGCGGTGGTTCCAGCTTCCGTCGGCATCGTCCAGGCCGGAGACGATGAACGACTCGTGGTCGACGGCGATGAGCGAGCCGACACCGTACGTGGTGATCACCTGGGCGCGCCGGACCGCGCCGCGGCGCAGCAGATTGTGGGCGGGCGCGGTGTCCCGCGCCCCTGTCCGGCGGCGTCTCGAAGGCGGCGGGGTCATCGGGTTCCCTCCATGAACAGGGCGGACTCGGCGTCGACGTCGCGCAGGCTCCACAGGGTGGGGTACGCCTCGACGTCCGATGTGTCGTCGAAGGACTTCAGGATCGCGGGTGCCCGGCTGCCCTTCTGCGGTTCGAAGAGCAGCTGGTTGTTGATGTCGGCTTCCTCGAGCCACCAGTCGACGAACTCGTCGAACTCCGTTGCCACCCTGTCCGCCTCGTCCTCGGCGACGCTCTTCGCACGATCCAGCAGCATCTGCCTGATGCGCCCGCGCAGAACGCCTTCGTACTTCTCGACTCGGCCGGCCCCGTCGTTCGGACGTGCCTCGGGGATCAGGATGCGGGCGAGGGCGACGACCACCGCGTGCAGGCCACGCTCGCGGGCGCGGGCGGAGAACGGGGTCACGGACGTCGACTCGACCTCGCGGTAGAGGGCCGAGTGGTAGTGCTGGAAGTTCTCGTAGTGCGAACGGTCCCGGGCACGCGCGGAGTTCAGCATGACGGTGACCAGACCGGGGTGGGCGCGCCCGACGCGGCTCGTCGCCTGGATGTACTCGGCGGTCGTCTGCGGTTGGCCCATCACGGCCATCAGGCCGAGTCGGTCCACGTCCACACCCACAGCGATCATGTTCGTGGCGAGCAGGACGTCCACGGTGTCCTCGTCGGGGAACCGCTTCTCGATGCCCTTGAGCCGTGCGGGGATCTCGCTGGCGTCGACACGGCTGGTCAACTCGGAGTAGTTGGCGATCGGTCGTTCGGCCACGCCCTCGCGGGCGGCGAGGATCTCCAAGTACGCCACGACGTCGTCGTGCACCTGGAGCTCGGCCGCGGACAGCAGACGAAGGCTGTTGAAATAGCCGACAAGGCTCCAGTACGCGTCGCGCACCTTGTCGTCGGTGTCCGCGTGCAGGGCACGGTGCAGCAACGTGGCGTAGGTACGGATCAACAGCGTCGACTGGCTTGTGCCCGGAGCCAGAAGACCCACGTAGCGTCGGCTGGCCTTCTCCTCGCGGGGTGTCTCCACCGCGAACCAGGAGTCGCGTGCGTCCAGCCCGGCGGGCGGGAACTGACGCACCTCGCGGTCGAACAGGTGAAGACCTTGATCGGAGGCCCGGCGGATGGTCGCCGTGGACGCGATCACCTTGGGGCGGCAGGCGAGGGCGTCCACCGCAGTCTCGTACAGGCCGGTGAGCGTCCCCAGCGGCCCCGAGATCAGGTGCAGCTCGTCCTGGACGATCAACTCCGGTGGAGGGGTTGCGTCGTCCGGGTCGTCGAGGTTGAACAGCGCGGAGGTCGCGGGCCGCCACGGCATCGAGGCGAACTTGTCGACGGTGGCGATGACCAGGGTCGGACGGGCGTCGTAGACCGCCTCGTCGACCAGATGGACGGGCAGACCGTCGGCGAACTCGCAGTTCTCACCGGGGCAGCGGACGTGCATCCGCTTGGCGAGGTCGTCGACCTCGTAGTTTCTCGCGTCCAGTCGCGTCCCGCACCAGGGACAGGCATGCAACTGGACCGGGTTCTCGGTGGCGAGGCGCTTGTCGAGGTTCGCGCGCAGTTCGTCGAGTCTGGCCGCGGCATCGGCCAGCGTGTTGGGCGTGGCCGAGCGGCCCACCCACATGCCGATCGAGAAGGGCTCGGCTCCCAGTTCGGGCGTGTCGCGGCGCATGCGCTCCATGGCGCAGAGCAGCGTCGCCGCACGCTCGAACTGCTGGAGGGTGAGCAGACGGAGGGTGTAGCGCATGAGCACGGTGACGCCGCCACCGTTCGGCCCCCTGCGGATCCGGCGCAGGAAGGACGTGAAGGCGATCAGCCCGAGATACGCCTCCGTCTTGCCTCCGCCCGTGGGGAACCACAGAAGATCGGAGATCTTCCGGTCGTCGTGGTCCGGATCGTCGATGCCGGCCAGGCACAGCAGCAGGAACGCGATCTGGAAGGGCCGCCACCGGCCGGCGGAGGGATCGGGGCTGCCGACGCGTCCGCCCTTGACCCATGCGCTGCGGGCGCGCTGGTCGGCCATGGCGCGGTTGGCGAGGCGGAACGCCCGCGTCAGCTCGGGGTCGGCGGCGAGCAGTTCGATGCCCTCGCGGATACGACCGAGTGCCTCTCGACAGGCCCGTACCTGGTTCTGTGCCGGATCGTGGTGGGGGTCGGGCAGAGCGTCCGCCTCGGCCGCCTTCCGCTCGATCCAGTCCTCGTAGCCCTGGGCGAGCGCCCTCAACGCCGCCAGCACCTCGGCGTCGGGCCGTTCGGCGAGGCCGAGCATGGACAGAGCCGAGCTGTCGATCTCCGGGTTGGAGTCGGTCAGCAGCACCTCCACGCTCGGCACGAACTCGGTGCGCACCTCGGTGACGGCGGCCTCGCACACATCCGAGACCCCGACCTGGGGTGGGGCCCAGTCCCACACCGCCGCGCATCCGTGGCCGACGGCGAACGTCGGGGCATGCCGGTGCAGCAGACGGCTCACGGCGATGTCCGGGTCGTGGGCGGCGGACGGAGCGGGGCGTTCGACGATCGCGCTGGAGCCGTCGGCGGCTCGGACCCGCAGCCCGCACTGGAACAGGGCGAACGCGTCCTGAAGGTCCCACTCGCCGACCTTCTGCTTGTTGACCAGCGTCACCGTGACGGCGACGGACTCCCTCCCCGTTCCCGGGTCCCTCTCGGGCCGGCGGACGACGACACGCAGCTGCGCCCTGTGGTCGAGGCCCAGGCGCAGGTCGGAAGCCGGCGTCGTCACGTCCACCGACTGTTCCGGCAGGTCGAGTTCCTGACGGTGCCAGTGCTCCTTCTGATCGGCGGTGGTCCTGGCCTCGGCCCGACGCGCCGGCACCGGGTTGCCCTCGGCGTCGGTCGGCACGTAGATCGCGGCGCGGGTGGAGACGACGATCGTGCCGCAGGCCGGGTCGACCGCGAACGTCAGCCCCATCGACGACGGCCGCCTGTCCCCCGCCGACCCGAGATCGTCGGCGTCCCCGGACTCCTCCGCGGCCCGGCGGGCGAGATGCGGCACGGGATCGGGCTCTTCCTGCTCGGCGGCGTTCTCGACCTTCCGCTCCTTCGTGGCACGCGGATACAGAACTCCCGTCAGATACCGGTCGATCGGCGCGTCCTGGGTGAGGACCTCCGCCCGCTCCTCCGGCGACGCGTCCTCCGCGGGGCCGAACAGCTCACGGCGCAGCCCCACGAGGAGTTCCTCGTCCCGTACCCGATAGTGCTCGGAGTGGCGACCCGCCCCGTTCGTCATGCGCTCTGCTCCTCGTCGTCGTGCGCCCGTCGAAACATGCCGTAGCCGGTGAGCCTCGGCACCACCCACACCCCGCGGTCTCCGAGCCCGGCGTTCGCGCCTGCGGCGGCGCTGCCCGCGACCGTCTCCAGGGTGTCGATCCGCAGGCCGTGGATCTCGTCCGGCCACCACGGGTCCCAGCCGCGATTCACCTTCTGGACCTGGAACAGGCCCTGCCGGAACCGTTCCGACACCTCGCCGATCTCCCGCCCGTCATGGATCAAAACGTACGGCGGGCTCTGGAACTCGCCCATGGGCAGGTCGTGGAGCCGGCGCAGCACCACCTCGTGCCCGGGGGCCACCTTCTCCGTCAGATACGTCTGTGCAGCCGCCGCGTCGTCCCGGTGACCGGGCGGATCGTCCCGGCACACGTCCCACGCCTCGGCGACGATGCCGTACCTGTCGTACGACCGCCACCCACCGATGTACTGCCGGCCACCGCGGCGACCACCGGCCCTGCGGAACAGCGGCAGCTCCGGCGGGTTCATGTGGTACAGGTCGTGACGGGCACGGGTCATCGCCACGTACAGTGCCCGCGCCTCCGCGGGCAGGTCCAGCTCGTCCGGGTGCTGCTTGCGCAGTTCGGCGACGGACGGCGGGGCCAGAACGATCACCCGGTCGAACTCCAGGCCCTTGGCGCGGTGGACGGTCGACACGACGATGCGCGCGGTCTCCGGGTCGGC
Source organism: Streptomyces sp. XM83C (assembly GCF_023072675.1). Lineage (GTDB taxonomy): Bacteria > Actinomycetota > Actinomycetes > Streptomycetales > Streptomycetaceae > Streptomyces > Streptomyces thermocoprophilus. The sequence continues at coordinate 13,915 of NZ_JALLGL010000045.1, read as the reverse complement.
CGCCTCGTCGGGGAACCTGCCGTCGGCGACGAGGCGACGCAGCCGGTCGAGGTCCAGCGCCGTACGGCCGGGCGAGCGCGTGGCTCGGCGCAGCACCGTCCACAGGGCCGCCGGGTTCGGCTCGTGGCGGAGAGGTATCTCCGCGAGCAGGGACCGGAACCGTTCCTCGGTCAGTCCGGTCGCCTCGGTGCGGCGCAGCAACTCGGCCACCCATGCGGGCACCGGCCGCTCCTCCAGGGGGCGACGCAGTCGGTGTTCGACGCCGTTCTCGTGGAGCAGCCGTGACACGACCAAAGCCTGCCGGTTGTCGCGCGTGAGGACGGCACATGTGTCGTCGAGGTCGCGGAGCCCTTGCAGCGTGTACTCGTCGGTCAGGTCGCCGTGGGCGTTGACCGGGTCGAGGAGCAGGTCGCGCAGTTCCTCGTACAGCTCGCCGGCCTCGTCCGCGTCCCGGATCGTCTGGAGTCTCGGCCCGTGGGTGAGGGCGATCCGGGCTTCCGGGGTGACGGCCCGGAAGTTCTCGGTGAGACGCAGCTCCACCAGGTCGTCGGGGAAGGACGCCCGCAGCCAGTCGAAGAACCGTCCCGTCTCGGCGTTCCGTTCCTCCGCGTCCTCGATCTGGAAGCCGTAGACGGACTGCGCGGCATCGCCCACCACCGTGAAGCCGCAGCTGTCCTGATACCGGTCGAGGAGGGCCTCCACGAGTTCACGGCGGTCGCCCAGGAGGTCCTGCACCTCGTCGATCACCACATGGGAGGGCGGCACGGAGTCGCCGGCCTCCAACGCACCCTTCTCGACGGCCTCGGCCGCGGCGCGGATCCGTTCGTCGAAGGAGGCGTCGGCCCACTCCCCGTCCGGGTACGCCTGCACGAGCACGCCGTAGGCCCACGCGTCGAAGGTCTGGGCCCGCACCCGTCGCGCGTGTTCCCCGTGCCGCGCGATGCGTTCACGCAACTCCCGGGCGGCCGCCCGGGAGAAGGTGAGCACCAGGATCTCCGTGGCCTCCAGCGCCTCGTCCGGGTCTTCGTGTCCGCACAGGGCGTCCAGCCGTCGCACGAGTGTGTGGGTCTTGCCCGCCCCGGCGCCCGCCGTGACCAGCACGCGCGCGTCCCAGGGCTGTTCGACCACGGCCCGCTGCTCGTCGGTGAGCGGGGGGCTGTCGAGGTAGGCGTCGGTCACTTGCGGCTCCAGAGGTGCTCGAACTGGGTGAACGCGAGCTGTGTGTCGAAGTTGGCGATGTTGTCGCTGACGTTAAGGATCAGGCAGGTGTCTTTGCCGCCGTTCTTCGGGCCGCGCAGACCGCGCCCGATCATCTGCTGGTAGACGTTCCTGCTGAAGACCGGCCGCGCCACGACGACCACCCGGGTCGACGGGGCGTCGAACCCCTGGGTCAGAACACCGTAGTTCGTGAGGACCCGGATACGACCGGAGCGGAACTTCTCGACGCGGGTCCGACGGTCCTGGGCACTGGTCGTCGAGTCGACGGCGGCGGACGGGACACCTCGGTCGTTGAGCATGGCCGCCAGATACTTGGCGTGGTCCACCGAGGTCGCGAACAGGAGCGTCGGCCAGTCCTCCGGCAGCTCGGCCACCGAGTCGACGATGCGCCGGCTGCGCGCGTGGTCGTCCGCCAGTCGCTGCTCGGCGGCGCGGGACAGCATCGCCATCCGCTCGGCGTGCGTCTTCTCGTCCTGGCTGAGCTCGATCCGGCCGCCTTCCAGCGTGCGGTGCTCGACCTGGGCGAGCATGCCCCACTTCTGCAGATCGCTGTAGGGGTCTCCGGACGGGAAGACACCCTCGTCGAGGCGCCGGTTGCCGAACCGGCCGATGAGTCGGCGGGTCTCGTCCTCGTTCGTGTTGCGGAACGGTGTGGCCGTCAGGCCCAGCAGATGGCGGCGGGTCTCGTACTGCGTGAGCCCCAGCAGCGCCAGGACCTCCGTGTACCGCGGCGAGATGGCGGTGTGCGCTTCGTCCACGATCACCAGGGAGGCCTCGCGCAGCCACGCGTACTGATCGGTGCCCAGGCACTTCTGCAGCTTGGCGTCGGTGGCGACCACGAGGTGGGGATGGTCGGCGACGTCACCGACCTCGTTGCTGCTCCACAGGCGGCTGATGGTGAGGGGGCGTTCCGCGCCGACCTTGCTCCACACGAACTTCCAGCTCTGCACGGCCTGCTCGCACAATTCCTCGGTCTGCGCGATCCACAGCAGCGGCCCCTTGAGGTCGCCGACACGCTTCACCCAGCGGATGACGGCCTCGGCGGTCACACGCGTCTTGCCGGCGCCGGTGGGCAGGGACAGCATGCCGCGCTGCGGGGCCAGCCGGTCCAGCATGGTGGAGATGTTGCGGACCAGGTCCTCCTGGTAGTCGTGCAGGCTCGGGAAGTCCCGCGGGCCCTCGACCGTCTCGAAGGGCGGAGGTGCGGGGGTGCGGGAGCCCGCGAAGGTGATCGGCAGCCTCAGGTCCGAGACGAACGCGATGGCGGCCGATGAACCCCCGTACGACATGGGGGCGTTGGGGAAGCGTGCCTGGATGTCCCGGGCGTGTTGCTGCAGCACCCCGTCGCCGTGCGCGTTGAACGCCATCTGGGCGATGCGGCGCGAAGAGGGCTCCGTGCCGTCGTTCGCCTGAAGCTCGGCCTCCATCAGCCCCTCGGGCAGGCCCGCCCTGAGCGCGTCCGCGCCGATCAGCAGCTCGATCTTGGTGACCACGTCGTCGGCGTCCCGCACCGCCTGCTGGGCGGCCTTGAGTTCGCTGTCCCGCGCCATGCGCTCCTGGTGTTCCAGTACGGCACGGCAGCCGGCGGGACCGAGACCGAGGCCCAGCTCGCGATCGATGAGCCGCAGCATCGGTTCCGGTTCGAGGGGCGTGCGGACCTTGACGACGCCGTCCTGTCGTACGGCGTCCAGCGGGGAGGCCTGGGCGCCCTTCGTGGGGGTACGGACGACCTCCTCCAGTTCGACGCACCGCTGCACCAGAGTGTTGCGGTTGCCCGTGTTCAGGCGCTGTCGGAGGGCGGGGAACAGCTCCACGAGCGGCACGGGGTCGCCGTCCGGCACCTCGCGGGTCTCCCGGCTGATGACGTCGGCGTAGCGGAGCATGCCCCACTCCTTGGCCATCAGCTCGGCGTCCTCGACGGTGGGGACGAGCAGGGCCGGCACCTGTTCGGCGCGCAGGGCCCGGTACTCGACGTCACCCACGGCGAGGGTGATCTCGTCGTCCGGTCGGGTGTCCCACGTGTCGCCGACACGGCACCGGGTGAGGGAGTCCTCGGGGAAGTCGGCGCCGAACCTGGTCAGCATCACGTAGGTCGTGCCGACGAACACGTCGTCCTCGCTGCGGGACACCTCGTCGAGGAGGCTCTCCCAACGGTCACCGGGCACCTCGTCGACGGTGGAGGGCAGGCGCAGCCTGCGGGCCTTCTCCTGGGTGATGTCGGCGACGGGCAGTACGTCGCGGTAGGCCGAGAGCTCGGGGCCGACGGCCTCCTTGAGCGGCCTGATCCCCTTGGACGTGGCGACGGTGCCGTGCTTGCGCAGCATCCACCGGATCGGGGAGATCACGGCCTGCCGGGTGCTGGTCTGGGCGCCGATCTGCAGGGTCCAGTTGGTGACCACGGCGTCGTCGGGCAGGGCTCTCAGGAAGCGGGCGCGGGACTCCGGGGACAGGGACGTGAAGAGGTGGAGGGGGCCGCCGATCGGGGCGCCCTCGGTCTTGATCCGGTTCAGCGAGGGCCGGGGCGCGCTGTCGGACAGCGTGCGCATGTAGGACGCGTGTACGGCGGCGCGGTACTCCTCGTACCAGCCTTCGCCGTCCGCGGGCTGCACCCCGGAGGAGGGCCGGTCCGACAGGCCGACCTGGGCGAAGAACGGGGTGTCGTCGGAGTGGAAGTCCATGTCGACGGCCACTGACGGGTCGCGCCCGGCGTCGACCACGATTCCGGGCAGCATGCAGTCGTGGATCGGCCGGAAACGGTGGTCGGCGGTGCGCACGCGCAATGTCGAGCGGGGGTCGGGGACCTGCTCCACGACCTTGTGCGCCAGCCGCCGGACGCCGGCGCGCCGGAACAGCTCCCAGAAGCGCAGCCAGTCGGCGTCGGTGTAGTGGGCGAAGCCCTGATCGAGCACGCTGGTGAACCGACCCTCGGCATCGGCCTCCCGGATGCCCAGGATGTTCAGGGCGTGCGCCAGCGAGGGGTCCTGGGCCAGCTCGGCCACCACGTACACCGTGGACTCGCGCAGTCCGTCCTGGTCGGCCCGGCGGAACACTCTGCCGGGCACGGGTGCGACGAGACCGTGTTCCTCGGTGAGCACGATGCGGGCCCTGCGGGCGTCCTCGGCGAGCGGGGACTCCCTCTCGATCATGTCGGCGACGATGCGGATGGCCGCGGCGGACGCCTGCGGGCTGCCGCTCTCGACGAGGGCCTCGAGCCATTCACGGACCTGGGCCCGTTCGTGTCCGGCCGCGCCGAGGATGTGCTCGACCTTTCCGGCGCGCAGAACGTCCGCTTCGGCGCTCGGATGCAGCCAGCCGGTGGGCCGCCCGGGACACTCGTGCCACATCCGGAGCCAACGGCCGGCCTTCCGGGGGTCCTTGTCGAGCCGGGGAGGGATGCGCAGCGTGGTCGGCACGCGCAGTACGCCGTCCTGGTCCGGCAGGGAGGGGCTCCTCCCGGCGTGCGCCCAGATCTCTCGGGTGAGGAACTCGTCGGCCCAGCTGATGGCCTCCTTCACACGGCCGGGGAGCAGAGGCAGGTAGGCGGCGGGGTCCTCGGCGGGGGCGAGTGCGGGGAGGGAGTCGACGACCAGCTGGGCGGACCGGCGGATCATCTCCTGGTTGAAGGGGGAGGAGTCGAGCAGGTTCTGCCGGTCCTCGTTGGTCTTCCAGGCGCCGTTGAGGACGCCGCTCAGCGACATCTCGTACTTGGTCGGGAAGAAGGACCAGAATTTGCCGCGGCCGCGTGCACCCCGGCTCACGTGGAGCCCGCTGTCCGGGTCCTTCACGAGTGCGGGGACGCCCCACGAGAGGTCGAGGGCGATACGGTCGTGCAGCTCGCCGGCGTCGGCACGTGCGGCGGGGCCGGGTTCGTGCGTGACGGTGAAGACGCGCCACTTCTCCGTGGACGCGGCCTTGTCGTTGCGCTCCTCGACCACCGTGTGCAGGTCGCCGGAGCGTTGTGCCGTCAGGACCCGTCGGACAGAGGGGCTTGGCCGGCGGTCCTCGAGCACGACCTTCCCCACGTGCGGGGAGAAGAGCTGGAAGCCGACCGGGAACTCCTCGCGGGGCTCGCCGTGCTCCTTGCCCCGGGTGCCGTGCATGTCACGGCCCAGCCGCTCGTCCGCCCCTTGCAGAAGTGGCAGCCGTACGACCGTGACGGCCCAGCCGAGCAGCTCGTCGAGCACGGGGTCGGCGGCGCGTTCCGCCTGCATGTCGAGGGGGCGGGCCATCCGCAGGACCGGGGCGTCGAATTCGGGCCCGTAGCGGGCCGTGACTCCGGGCACCGCCTTGATCTGCTCGTAGGACCAGGCACGGTTGAAGCCGAAACTCCCCGTGCTGCTGAAGAATTCGGGGGTGTCGGTGACCACGAGGACCGATTTCACGCCCACACCGAATCGTCCGATCTGGCCGCCGCGCTTTTTCGACATGCTCATTCGAAGGATCGTCTCCGCGCCTTCCGGGGTCACCGGGTTCCCTTCGTTGGCGCAGTAGAGATGGGTCTTCGTGAGCACGGCGTGGATACGGCCGCCCGGTTCGTCGGCGATCTCGTCCGCAGCGTTCTGGACCAGTTCGAAAAGCTGACGGTCGCCGTAGCCGCCCTGTGTGATGCGGCGTTCGCCGTTGGCGTGTTCCGCGACGAGGCCGGGGTCCACGGCGTATGTCTGCAGGACGCGAGCGGATTGTTCGAGGACTGTTTCTATCACTGCGGAGGACGATGACGGCACGGCTTTGCTCTCCCGAGTGTCAGGTGCGGACGGGAAGTGTGAAGGGGTGGGCCGGCGGCCCTGTGGGTCGCCGGCCCACGTGGCGTGCTTTCGCGGGCTGTGCACTGGTCGACAGACCCTCGTTTGCCGGACGAGGTCTGTTCACGGGTTCGGACTTGCCCTTGTCGCCGGGGCCGACGTCTCGGCCGAGAGGGCCTGTGACCCTCAGTCCGGCAACAGGAGAACATGCTTCGCCAGGTCCGGGAAGGAACCGACGAAGTCCGCGTCGGACAATTCGAACGTGCGGAGGATCTGCCGCACCTGTTCCTTGCTTTTTGCTCTCAGGACGGCAAAGCACAGGGAATTCAGCTCCCTGCCCGAGAGTCTCAAGAAGGAGTGGTCGCTCTCATCCATGAAACCCCCCGGTGCGGAGTGATCCGGTGTCCGCACAGGGGTTTGACAACAACAAACGTCCCCCATGGTTGTCGGAATTCGGGTGTGGAAAGATTCTTGCTCACTGAGATTTCTGATTTCCACGTTAGCTGGCTGTCGGTCCGGAATGCCAGCTGTTTCGAGAAATCCCTGCGAAGATCGTGCTGCGGGCGTTCGGATACACCTGTCCCCTTCGGCTTGTGACTGAAGAAGGACACAGGTGTCCCCTGTCGCCCCTCGTCCCGGTCTTTACGGTTCGCGGAGCGAGGCGTCTTTCTCGCCGCCGAGAAACTAGCCGCAATTCCCTGGGTGCGCAACCCAACTTCCTCAAGTCGAGGGGGAGTTCGGAGTCCAAGTCTTCCTTCGACGACTCCCGTAAGGGGTGTACTGGGATTATTCGAGCAACTCGGACACCGTTGACAGGCGGTCGAGGTCGGATGGTTCGTTAACCACTGGTTGACGTGATCGATCCTGTCAAATTAGCCTCGCCGGGACGGCGGAGGAGAAGAGGCAGGTGGCGCGTGGAGACAGGTGAGGAGTTCGGGCCCTGGCTGGCCCGACAGCTCAAGCTCGCGGGGAAGACGCAGGCCGAACTGGCCGACGAGTTGGGGCTGACCCGAGCCGCCGTCTCCGCTTGGATCACCGGGAGGTCGACGCCCAGGCCGACAGTGATGGCGGACATCGCGAAGGCGCTCGGCACGGACCTCGGCACGGTGCACACGCGCACCACCGACACCCAGGCCGGCCTTCCCGTGACGTGGTACCACCGACCCGGCTACCCCGACGGCGGCCGCGAGCTGGGCAACGCCGCCGCCTTCGCGTTCGACGCGGACGTCCAGGTGCTCGCCCGGGAGACGTGTCAGAACAGCCTCGACGAGCGTCTGAGGGAGAACGGCCGTCCGGTGAGGGTCCGTTACACCCTGCACGAGCTGACCGGCGAGCACCTCGACGCCTTCCGGGACGCGATCCGCTGGAACGATCTCTTCCCGCACTACCAGGCCGTCTCGGAACTCGCCGCCCACCAGAAGGTCGGGCGGGTAGTGGATGCCGGCGTGCGCGACATGTACGAGAAGGGCCGCCTGGTCCTGCTGCGCATCGACGACTACAACGCGTCCGGTCTCATCGGTGACGACTACGAGGACGGCAAGTTCGCCGCCGTGGTCCGACGACAGCTCGAGAGCTTGAAGTCGGGCCCCTCGGCGGGCGGTTCCTACGGGCTCGGCAAGGCGACGCTGTGGGCCACCAGCGCTCTCGGCCTCGTGCTCATCAACTCCACTCTGTCCGTGCCCCACGAAGGGCGCACGGAACGACGGCTGATCGGCCGACTCGAACTGCCCTGGCGACGGGTGCACGGCGAGACCTTCGCTGGTCCCGCGTGGTTCGGACGACCCGACCCCGACTCGAAGAACGGCGAGGTCGTACGTTCCTGGTGGGCCGACGAGGAGACGGCGGCCCGCCTCCACCTCACCCGCGACAGCGACGAACCCGGCACGTCCTTTCTCATCGTCGGCGCGCACGACGTGGCCAGCCTGGAAGGCGACGGCCCGGACCTCGACGACCAGATCGTCGAGGAGGAGGGCGACGAGGACACCCGCGACATCAAGAGGATGCACACGCGGCTCGTCCAGGCGCTGGGGCGCGACTTCTGGGCCGCGATGACCGGCGGCGGCGGTCGACTGCCCCTCTTGGAGGTGTCCGTCCGCGCCCTGCGCAACGATGGAGAGGTGGTCGTCGAGGAGACGAAGGTGGACCCCTCCGTCGAACAACCCTCCCGGACCCGTGCGCTGCGCGCGTTCTACGAGGGCACCACCGTCGACCGACTCACCGAGGCCGGGCAGGTCGCCATGCGGAACGTCCCGCTGAAACTGCCTGTGCCCGGTGGCGCTGCGGGCGGCACGTCCGGGATCCACCAGGCGGTGCTGCTGGTGACCGAGGCCGACGGCGACAAGGACAGGCCGATCAACCAGGTGCACTCGCTGCGCGGCAACCGGATGACCGTCAGGAAGGCCACCGTTCCTCGACTGCCGATCGGAACCAACCCCTTCCAGGCGGTGCTCCTCGCCGGCGCAGCGGCCGGGGACACCGCCCCCTTCGCCGAGGAGGCCGAGCAGTTCCTGCGCGCGGCGGAACCGCCCGAGCACGACCGTTGGGGTCAGACGGAGGAGCTGACGCTGCGCTGGTCGCCGTCCGCCTACCGGCGGATCGAAGGACTGACCCGGGAGGTCAACAACGCCGTCAGGGAACTCGTCGCCCGCCCGAAGCGCACCGTGCGCGAAGGCGGCGAGGCCCTGCGCAAGGCCCTGACGGTCAAGAGCCGACCCAAGGCCAAGGCGCCCACGGGACCCGTGATCCCGGTGCTGAAGAACCTCGACGCCACGATCGGTGCGGCGGGGGAATGGGTGATCGACGCCGAGGTGAGCATCCCCCGCGGCGACGAGATCGTCCCCATGGTGCCCGTCGCGCTCATGGACGTGCGCTCCGGCGGACGCCCGAAGCTGGACTGGGCGGAACTTGAGGGCGTCGAGGGCTGCGAGGTGCAGGAGGGAGTCCTCCGCTTCACCCCCGGCGCGCGACGCGCCGTCTTCCGGGGGGTCACCGACGCCGGCAGCCATCCGGTCAGGACCGCACTGACCCGACTGGTGGTCGAACTGCGCGCCGGCAAGGGGGAATGACGCGTGAAGATCTATCCGTACAAGCGGCTCGGCCGTCCGATCGCCCTGCGAGTGACGTCCGTCGCCCTCGAGCTCGCCGACGGCACCCGAGAGCCGCTGGACACCAGCGCCTACTCGACGCAGCAGCAGGCCGTCGCGCTCGGCGTCGCCGGGCACGACTGGGTGAGCGCCGTCATCGGCGTCTCAGCGACCCTGCCGCCCGGAGCGGACGCCGAGGACGCGCCCTGGTCCGACCTGCGGGTCCTCGCCGTGCTCACGGACGGCGAGACGAACATCCGCACCTCCACCGCCCTGACCCGTGACACGGACGACAGCCGTGACTGGTCCGGATCTCTGGAGATCTACCGCGACGACCACCTGGGGCGGGCCTCCCTCGCCGCGTACGCCGTGGCCACCGTCGACGGAGTCGCGGGACGCTCCATCGCCGAGACCGACCGGAGCTGGACCGTCGACACCGTCTCCGACGAACCGGTCGCCGGTCTGCAACTGGAGGTGCAGAAGGCGTCGTTCACCAAGAGCTCCCGGGAATGGCTGCGTGCCTACGCCGACGCGCCCTGGATCGTCGACACATCGGCCAGAGTGCCCACCGTGTTCGTGAACAGCGACGTCGACGGGATCGTCGGGCTGCTGGACAGCAGTGCCTCCGGGGTGGAGAGCAAGGTCCGCGACCTGCTCGTCGCCCAGATGGCCACGGACGTCTGGACGGCCGTCTTCCACGGGGCGATCGGCGATCTGGAGGTGGAGCCCGGCGGAACCCCGGTCTTCCCCACCGACTGGCAGGGCGAGGTGCTCCGGGAGATGCTGCCCGACGTCGTCCCGGGCGTGCACGTGGAGGAGGCTCTGCGGCAGGTGCACCGCCGACGCACCGGCGACGCGGGGTGGGCCGAACTGCAGACCCGTATCCACTACGCGGCGATCCGCCGCGCCGAGGCCTCCAAGGCGCTGGGTTACGCCATCCGCAGCCTCGAACAAGCCAACCGGGAGAGCGAGAAGTGATCACCCAGCCCGACCACGTGCCCGAGCGTCTGGCGCTGCTCCCCGCGTCCGCCGCCGACCCGTTCATCACCGAACAGCTCCTCAAGGCCGAGCAGGTCCACGGAGGCGTCGACCTCGCCAAGGTCGTCGTGCCGCTTCCGGAGGACGACGCCCGGTGGGACGTCGAACCGATCCGCAGCCTCGTCGAGGACGCCATGTTCGAGTTCCGCGACGACCGGACGCGTGCCGACGCCTGGCTCGCGCCGCGGCTTCACGCCACCCTGCGTCTCACGCGGAGGGAAGCGGCGGACCGGCGCCTGTGGACGCACATCGCGCTGGCGGTGGCCCCCGACTATGTGGCGTGGCGACACCTTCCTCCGCCGACCGCGCAGAACGGCGCCCGGCGCATCGCCCCGGAGCGCTTCCAGGGGCCGGCCGACCGACAGTGCTTCTCACGGCTGTGGTGGGCCGCCGAGCTGTTCCGGAACGGGGCGGACTACGAGCCCGTCCAGGTGGCCTGCGGCAACCAGGACCTCATCCACACCGTGCTGCGCAGGGACCTGATCGACCACCGCCCCACCGCTCAGGCACTGGTCCGGCTGGTGCGCAACGGCAAGGTGACCACCGGGCGGGAGATCAACGGCCTGAGCGTCGCCATCACCGCGGCCGGAGCGACCCTCGTCTACGACGTCCTCGCTCCGGACGAGCCCAGAGACCTTACCCCTCTGCGGGACTGGATCGCGGAGGCCCAGACGGCGCCCCCGGTCTCCCGCCACGTCCTCCCGGAAGGACCGGACGAGGACCCGGTCCCCGAGGCATCCGTGGACGCGCTCACCGACTACTTCCTCGAACTGTTCGAGACGGCGCCGGTCCGGGGCACGAAGATCGACAGCTGACCGGGCCTACGCGGACGCTCGCTTCGCGGCGGCCGTCTTCCCGCCCTTCCGCGCGGCGGTCGAACGCGGCGGCACCTGGTCCTCGGAGCGCGGGCAACGGGGGGTGCAGTCGTCCGCCGCCCCGCAGCCCAGGCTGCGCAGCTTGGCCCGCTTCTCCTCCGTCGCCGGCACCCACGGCTGCCGGAAGTCGTCCGGCGTCGGCGCGGGAAGGCCCAGCGCGGCGCTGAGCAGGTGCGCCCCGAACAGGGGCGGTACAGCGTTGCCCACCTGCTGCGCCTGCGCCGTGCCCGACCAGGGATACCGCGGGGGGAAGCTCTGCAGCATCCCCGCCTCCTCCATGCTGAACCGAGGCCCCTCGACGACCACGTCCTCGTTCAGGTGCTCGAAGACCACGAAGCGGGAGATGCGGCCGGTGACGGTGGTGGCCGGCTGCTGATCGGTGCGCACACCGCGGCGCCCGGGATGCCCGGAGCTTCCGTAGTTCGAGCGGACGAGGAAGGGCCTGGTGCGTCCCGGCAGGGCCGAGCGCATCGACACCCACGGGAGCCGCTCCTCGGCCTCCTCCGCGCGCGTGTCCGGCTCCGGGGCGATCGCCTCGTCGAGAGCGGGCTGACGGGCGCCCTGGGCGGCCGACGCCTCCTCGATGCGACGCCGCCACTCCTTCGGCTCGTAGGCGCGGTGGGTCGGCGCGGGAAGGAAGGGATGCCCGAGCCCCTCTCGGCGCGCGATCAGCACGGCCCGCGACCGTGTCTGCGGCACGCCGTACGTCTCGGTGGCGAGGACGTCGACCTCGACCCGGTACTTCGTCCCGTCGGGAAGTCCCACCTGCTCCATCACCAGCGCGTAGTGCTCCCACAGTGGCCTCACCGCGGGGACCTGCTCCAGGACGATGACGTCGTACGGCCGGTTGCCCCGGCCAGGGCTTCTGGTCGCCTGGATCGCGTACCGCAGCGGTTCCAGGACCAGGGCCGTACGCGGATCGGAGAGGTTCTGCAGCTCCTTGTCGATCGTCTCGTCGGAGTCGCCCGCCATCAGGCGTTCGATGTACCTCTTGACCTCGTCCAGGGCCTTGCGTCCCACGCCGTTGCCGGCGACCGAGTACGTCTGGCACGGCGGGCCGCCGGCGAGCACGTTGATCTCCGGCGGCAGCGACTCGAAGGCGTCCCTGCGGATCGCGCTGACATCGGCGTGGAGGGTGTCCAGACCGGCCGCGTAACGCGTCAGGCAGGCGCTCATGTCCCATTCGACGCCGAGTGTGGGCACACCGAGCATGTGGGCCGCCACGTCCAGCCCGCCGGGCCCCGCGAAAAGATCCAGGACATACGGCTTGTCGAGGACGGGCTGGCGGTGCGGCGTGCTGGTCATGTGGCGGAAGTCTAGCCGGCAGCGGTCACTGCCCGAGACCCGTCCAGTGCTTCGGCCACCGCCCGCCCGAGGGCCTCTCCGACCGGGGGAGGCGTGGCGTGCCCGACCTGGCGGTACCGAGCCGTCTTCAACCCGGTGATCTCCCAGGACTCCGGGAAGCTCTGCAGCAACGCCGCCTGCTCGACCGTGATCTTCACCATGCCTTCCCTGCCGAGCCTCGGATCCCATACGAAATCCCGGTCGGGCACGGCATTGCCGACGGTGTGGCCGTCGACGCCCATGGTGGCCCACTTCCGCTTCGCTCCCGTCGGGCCCAGATCGGCGCCGCCCCTGTTCTTGGAGCCGCCGACGAGCGTGGGAGCCGGCTCCCCGGCCTGGGCGGCCCAGAGGTCGGCGCCCGGCCAACCCCGCGACGCCATGCTCTTGCGGAGGGTCTCACCCACCGTCCTCGGTACGGCCACCGTGGGGGCCGGCGGCCGGAACGCTCCGGCACGCTGCTGTTCGACGGCCACCAGCACGCCCTGTCGGCGGTTCTGCGGCACCCCGAAGTCGACGGCGTTGATCACGAACCAGCTGAACTCGTAGCCCAGATGTGTCAGCTCGGCACGCGCGAACTCACGGAACGGCTCGTACTCCTCGGCGTCGGCGAGTCCGGGCACGTTCTCGAGGAGGACGGCCCGTGGACGGATGGCGTGGACGAGGTAGACGGCGGCCTTCAGGAGGCGCTCCTCCATGTCCGAGTCGGCACGCCCGACGGTCGCGCTCGACTTCACCCGAGGCAGCCCCGCCGACAGCAGATCCACGTCGTAACTGTCCGGGTGGTCGCTCGGGTCGAAGTCGAGAAGATCCGTCTGGAGCACCTTCCAGTGCGGGCGGTTCGTCCGCAGCGTCCGGCAGGCGTCGGCGTCCTCGTCCAGCAGGAGGCGGGGCCGGAAACCGGCCTGCTCCAACCCCAGGGCAAGCCCGCCCGCACCCGAACACACGTCGACGAATGACAGACCGGTCAACTCTTCCTCCCCCGATTCGGGTGGATCCGCTGTTCCGCCACAGCGGCCGCCACCCGCACGGCCACATCGGCGGGAGCCTCGTGCTCCCAGAACCGCAGCACCGTCCACCCCTGTGCGACCAGGTGCTCCGTCGTCTCGCGGTCACGGACCATGTTCCGGTCCAGCTTGGCCCGCCACCACTCCGCGTTGGCCTTCGGCCGGGTCGCGTGCTGCGGGCAGCCGTGCCAGAAACAGCCGTCGATCAGCACGGCGACCTTCGCCCTCGGGAAGGCCACGTCGATACGTCGCCGCGGCATCCCCGGGACGGGATACTCCACGCGATACCGCAGCCCGGCCGCGTGCAACAGCCGCCTCACGGCCAGTTCGACCGCCGTGTCCTTGCTCGCCTGCCTGCTCATACGGGCCGATACACCCGGAGAGGAAGGCACCACACTCTTCACTGTCGTCGAGCCTCACGAACTGCCGTGGTGGAGATCCGTCCCAGCGCCCCGCCCGAGGGCGCCGTCATGCCTCGGCGACCCCATGACACTCCCCATACCCCCTCCCCGACCCGCACCAGCAAGCTGCCGTGCGCTGGGGTGGCCAGGGGATCGCTCGGCCTCGGGCGGGGCGCTGGGACGGATCTCCACCACGGCAGTTCGTGAGGC
>NZ_JALLGL010000459.1 GCF_023072675.1 Streptomyces sp. XM83C | reverse complement strand
TCTCCCGACAGCCGGCCACCTGGGCCAGCCCCCGGACCGAATCGCCCCCACCGACAGGGCGCCCGGAGACCGCCGCGCCGACGGACACACACCGGGCGCGGCGACCCCGCCCGCGGACACCCCGCCGACGGGCCTCCCGCCCACCGCCGCCGCCCCCTGCACCCTCGACGGCATCACCCGCCTCGCCCCGGACGCCTTCGCCGACTTCCTCACCGACCCGGACGTCACCGCCGACGACTGCCTGCGCGGCACCCTGTGGACCTGGGACTCCCGCCTCGCCCCCGTCATGGACGACGCCCACGTCCAGGCCGTCGCCCGCCGCGCCACCGCCCTCTCCGCCGGACACGACGGCCACAACTCCGGCCATCTGCTGGAGATGTTCACCTACCTGCACGCCGTCGCCTACCACGACTTCTCCCGCGACGAGATCGACATCAGCGACCCGCCCACCCTGGAGACCGTCCGGCGCGCCGTGTACTACTACGGCACCGCCGCCCGCACCTTCGACGCCACCCGCAGCAACGCCGAGACCCTCCGCGAAGCCCTGTACGCGGCGAGCGCACCCGGCCTGCGCCACTCCCAGCTCGGCCTGATCCGCAAGGTGCTCGCCACCCTCGACCGCCACCACACCACCACGTACGCCGACCCGTCCTGGGGCGGGGCCGCCCTCGCCGCACTCACCGTCAACTACCTCGGCCTGTACGAGGGCAACCACGACACCGCGTTCCGCACACTCGCCGCCCGCGACACCGCCTACCAGCAGGCCTTCCGCCGCTTCGCCGGCCACACCCACCTCAAGGGCACACCCAACGACTGGGCCGTCCGCGACGCCCTCTCCGAGTACGCCCGCTTCGGCACCGTCGACTCCCTGCGCACGCGGATCGTCGCCGACCTCGGCGCCCTCCTCACCCCCGTCGCCGGCGACTGGGGCCGCGGCAGCGCCCCCTGGGCCAAGCTCGTGTCCTGGCTGATCCACTACGACGCCTGCAAGCCGTACGCCGTCTGCGTCGACGACATCGAACGGCAGCTCTTCCCGTACACCTACCGCTACGACGACGGCGCCCTGACGGTCCGCACCGCCCTCGACCGCGCCACCGTCGACCAGCTGTACTACGCGAGCAAGCAGGTCGAGGCGCAGTTCCACCGCGTCCTCGGCACCCGCGAGCCGCTCCCCGGCGACCCCAACACCACGCTCGCCGTGGTGCTGTACGCCTCCCGCGCCGACTACGAGAACTACCATCCGCTGCTCACCGGCATGGGCACGGACAACGGCGGCGTCTACATCGAACGCGGCGCCACCTTCTACACCTACCAGCGGCGCGTCCCGCAGGACTCCCGGCTGACACTGGAGGAACTGTTCCGCCACGAGTACACGCACTACCTCAACGGCCGCTGGGCCGTGCCCGGCTTCTTCGGCGAGGGCCCCTGGTGCCAGGGCGACCGCACCACCGCCATGGACGAGGGCACCGCCGAATTCTTCGCCGGCGCCACCCGCGCCGACGGTGTCGCCGTCCGCAGGTCCCTCGTCGAGGGCATCATCCGGGACACCGCGAACGGCGGACCCCGCATGAGCGTCGACCGGCTCCTGCACGCAACGTACGACGGCGACGGCTTCCGCTTCTACGACTACGCCGGCACCTTCTTCTCCTACCTGTGGAGCGAACACCCCTCCCTGCTGCGGGAGATGTACCGCCACCTGCGGGCCGACGACCCGGCCGGCTTCGACGCCTGGCGCACCCGCCTCGGCCGGGACACGGCACTCCAGCGCGGCTACGACGCCTTCCTGGACCGGCAGATCGCCGGCGTCGCCGACCTGTACGTTCCCCGTACCGTTTTCAACCCGAACGACGCCCTGCGCGAGACCACCCCGGCGGCGATCCGCTCCGCTCTCGCCGCCGCCACCTGGACCGACCCCGCCTGCACGGCCGGCGGCGACACGGCCATGCCCCGCTTCGTGTGCACCGGCCGCATCACCGCCCGGCTCACCGACGCGGGCAACGCCGACCTGGTGTTCCGGGACGTGGCGGAGACCGTCGACCAATTCCTGCTCGACCGGGCCGGACCCGCGTCGCCCAACCTTGCCGACATGGTCTGCGACTTCGGGGAGGTGGAGGTCTGGGCCGACCGCACGGGCGGCACCTCCGACTACAGCTGCGAAGGACCGCTGCGGCGGTGAACTCCGGGTGGGGTGCGGGCTCTTGAGGAGCCTGTGCGACGCCGGGCGGGTCTCGTGCGGAGAGGAGTGTGCGGTCTCGTACGGAGTCTGCGCGGAGTCCCGTACGGAGCCCGCGGAGTCTCGTACGGAGTCTTGTAGGGCTCAGTGCCATGTGAAATATTACTGACGTGCCCACGAAGATGTCCGCACCCTGCCTGGACGCCGTGATCGTCGGCGCCGGAGTGGTCGGCGCGGCGTGCGCGTACTACGCCGCCCGCGCCGGCCTCTCCGTCGCGGTCGTCGACCGCGGTCCCGTCGCCGGAGGCACCACCGGAGCCGGCGAGGGGAACCTGCTCGTCTCCGACAAGGCAGCCGGCCCCGAACTCGAACTCGCCCTGCTGTCCCTGAGGTTGTGGCGCGAACTCGTGGCCGGCCTCCCGCCCGAGGACGCTGTCGAACACGAACCCAAGGGCGGACTCGTCGTCGCCGGCAGCGAACCCGCCCTCGACGCCCTCCGCGCCTTCGCCGCCGCCCAGCGCGCCGCCGGCGTCGACGCCCACGAGGTCGGCTCCAGCGAACTACGGCTGCTGGAACCGGAGTTGGCCGAAGGGCTCGCCGGCGGCTGCCTCTATCCGCAGGACGCCCAGATCCAACCCGCCCGCGCCGCCGCGGCCCTGCTGCGCGACGCCCGCCGTCACGGCGCCCACATCCGGCTCGGCGAAGAGGTCACCGCCGTCCTCAGGGGCCCCGACGGCACCGTCCGCGGCGTCCGCACCCCGCGCGGCGACCTGCACGCCCCCGCCGTCGTCAACGCCACCGGCGTCCACGGCGGCCGGCTCGCCGCCCTCGCCGGCACCCACCTGCCCGTCCTGCCCCGGCGCGGCTTCGTCCTCGTCACCGAGCCCCTGCCGCCCGCCGTCGTACGGCACAAGGTGTACGCCGCCGACTATGTCGCCGACGTCGCCAGCGACTCCGCCGGCCTCCAGTCCTCCGCCGTCGTCGAAGCCACCCCCGCCGGGCCGGTCCTCATCGGCGCCACCCGCGAACGCGTCGGCTTCGACCGCGCCCTGTCGACCGAGGCCCTGCGCCGCCTCGCCCGCCAGGCCACCGCCCTCTTCCCCCGCCTCGCCGACGTGCGCATCCTGCGCACCTACTGCGGCTTCCGCCCCTACCTCCCCGACCATCTGCCCGCCATCGGCCC
>NZ_JALLGL010000458.1 GCF_023072675.1 Streptomyces sp. XM83C | reverse complement strand
CTTAGTCTGGGGGGCGCGGAGTTGTGTAAAAGAGACAGCCCGCCGCGGGCATGCGAACGGGCCGCCGGAGAACCGGCGGCCCGCATGCACGGCGGCCCGGCGACCGGGCCCCGGGCGCACCGCGAAGGTGCGCCCGTACGGCGACGTCAGTGGTTGCCGGCGCCGTTGCCCGACAGGGCGGAGATGTCGTCCAGGATGTGCGACAGCGGCTCGTCGCCCTTGGCCTGGGTGGAGTTCTCGACGCACTGCTGGTTCTGCGGCGAGGACAGAATCGGGATGTCCTGGACGCCGACATTGACGAGAGCGAGCAGCGACTGGGCGTTGACCTTCGCCGGCAGGCCGATGCAGGGCTTGTTGAAGGAGCCCTGGATGAGCGCCATCTGCGGGCTCATGTTGCCGTACGTGGCGGAGTTGCCGTACACCTGCGAGGCACCGTTGCCGCTGGCGGACGTGGTGCCGTTGTCGTTGCCGATGGCCAGGGCCTGCGGCGCGACGGCGGCGGAGGCGCCGACGACGGAAGCGGCGACCGCGGCGGTAGCCAGTACCTTCTTGATCACTTGCTTGTCCCTTCTGGAAAAACCCCGGTCCACCGGAGCGAACTGGTCAACTGCGCCCGGCCTGCTTGGTTTCTGCCATTCACTCCAATGGCCCACAGGATGCGGCGGACCGGGCCCCTTCCCCGTGCGACAGGGTTTCCGTGAATTCTCGTCTGCCACACGCACCGATCGGGTGAAGACCCGCAACCATTCCCCGTCCACCGGGTTGATGCGGAGGCAGGAACATGCGTCTTGGCCCGGTGCCAGGAAAGGAAAGCGAAATGCTGAAGAAGGCAATGGCCGCGGCGGCGGTCGCCGCCTCCGTCGTCGGTGTGTCGGCGGCGGCCGCGCCTCAGGCGCTTGCCATCGGGGACGACAGCGGCACCACGTCCGCCAGCGGCAACGGCGCGCAGAGCGCGTTCGGCAACTCCGTGACCAAGGGCGACATGAGCCCGCAGGCCACCCTCGTGCAGGGCTCGCTGAACAAGCTCTGCCTCGGCGTCCCGGTCAAGGGCAACGTCCAGTCCATCCTCGCCGCCGTCAATGTCGGCGTCCAGGACATCGACGTCCTGTCCTCGCCGCAGAACCAGCAGTGCGCCGACAACTCCACCCAGGCCAAGGGCGACGAGCCGCTGTCGCACATCCTGGACGACATCTCCGCCCTCTCCGGGAACGGCGTCCAGAACGGCTGAACCGGCCGGCCGGCAAACGCCCGGGCGCCCCGCGAATCCATTCCCGCGCGGGGCCGTCCGGGCTTTTCCGTGCTCGCGGCCCGCGCTCATTTCCTTCGCTTCCGTACACCGCTCAGGCGAATCGTTTCCCCTCTTCTGGCCCTCTTGTGTCAATTTTGTGAAGGCGTTCGAGTGAATTGTCCGGCGGCCCGCGTTCCACAGTTGCCCGGGCTGTCTATCTCTCGTTTGCAGCCTGCAGGTCATGGTGCGGGCCGTTCCGAATGTGCCCGCTCGGTTCCGCCCGCGAGGGCCGGGCCGTCACAAGTGCATGACCGCAGAGAAGGGAAATTCCATGAAGAAGACCGCTGCTGTCGTCGCAGGGCTGGTGCTGGCCCTCGGTGGCGCTGCCCCCGCCTTCGCCGACTCGGGCGCCGAGGGCGTCGCCGCGGGCTCCCCCGGCGTGCTGTCGGGCAACGTCGTCCAGGTGCCGATCCACATCCCGGTCAACGTCTGCGGCAACTCGCTCGGCGTGATCGCCGCGCTGAACCCGGCCCTGGGCAACGCCTGCGCCAACCTCTGACAGCTTCCCCGACAGCCGTACGGCTGTGGCAAGGCCGGCCTTGGACAACTTCTCTCCCGCTGCCCATGGCCGGCCTTCTCCTATTTCTTCGAGCAGGAAGACCACGAGATTGCGAAACACCCTGAGCAGGGGAATGGTCGTGGCCGCTGCCGCGACGAGCATTCTGTCCTTGTACGGTGGCTCCGCCCTCGCCGACACGCAGGCGACCGGCGCGGCGACGAATTCGCCGGGCGCGCTGTCCGGCAACGTGGCCCAGGCCCCGGTGGAGATCCCGGTCAACGCCTGCGGCGACTCGGTCGACGTGATCGCCGCACTCAATTCCGTCTTCGGCAACTCCTGCGCCGACGGCCCGGACCAGGGCGTGCACACCCTGCCGGCGCCCGCGGCGACGCACGGTCCGTCCTACGGTGACGACGACTCGGACGGCGGGTACGGCTCAGGCAGCGGGTACGGCTCGGGCGGCGGGTACGGCTCCGACGACAGCGACGACGACGGCGGATACGGCGGTGGCGGCGGTGGTCACACGACGCCTCCGCCCGGTGGTCACACGACGCCTCCGCCTGGCGGTCACACGACGCCTCCGCCGGGTGGTCACACGACGCCTCCGCCCGGTGGTCACACGACGCCTCCGCCTGGCGGTCACACGACGCCTCCGCCGGGTGGTCACACCAAGCCTCCGCACGGCGGCCACTCCACGCCTCCGCCGGGTGGTCACACCAAGCCTCCGCACGGCGGCCACTCCACGCCTCCGCCGGGTGGTCACACCAAGCCTCCGCACGGCGGCCACTCCACGCCTCCGCACGGCGGCCACTCCACGCCTCCGCACGGCGGCCACTCCACGCCTCCGCCGGGTGGTCACACCACGCCTCCGCACGGCGGCCACTCCACGCCTCCGCCGGGTGGTCACACCAAGCCTCCGCACGGCGGCCACTCCACGCCTCCGCACGGCGGCCACTCCACGCCTCCGCCGGGTGGTCACACCAAGCCTCCGCACGGCGGCCACTCCACGCCCCCGCACGGCGGCCACTCCACGCCTCCGCACGGCGGCCACGGTCACGGCGGCCACGGTGGTGACCACGGCGACCACGGCGACCACCACAAGCCGCCGGAGCTGCCGCACACCGGCAGCCAGGCCATGCTGGCCGCCTCCGGCGTCAGCGCCGCGCTGATCGCCGGCGGAGTCCTCCTGTACCGACGCGGCCGGACCGCGAACCGTCGGTAGAGCGCCGGGTGCCGGACGGCCCACGCCCGGCACCCGACTCCTCTCCACACGTTCCGCGCCGGCGCCGCGCCCGCTGACGACACCCGGAAGTCGTATCCGAAGTGGCGGCCACTCCTTCCATGTGACTGAGTGTCAGTACCTCTCGTAACGGACGGTGACGAGTGTGGAGAAAGGAGCAGGCATGACCCCACAGCAGCGACGCGCCCGGTGCCGGCGGCCGGCGATCGTCGCGGTCACGGTCGCCGTCTCGGCGGCCCTGGCCTCCGGTCCTGTGTTCGCCGTGGGCTCGGGGGCGGCACGGGTGGCCGATCCGCCGGCTCCGACCCCCACCGCGCCCACGGCTCAGGCCGCACCGCCGACCCCCGCGACGCCTCCGGCCC
>NZ_JALLGL010000457.1 GCF_023072675.1 Streptomyces sp. XM83C | reverse complement strand
AAAGGCGACGGCGTCCACCACGCCATGCTCGGCATCGCCCGCCTGCACAACCTCACCCTCACCGGATGACAGGCAAACGAGCAGGTCAGCCTGCATGCCTCAGATCATTTACGGGACAACCTCTAGGAAGCGACCTCAAGAGATCAAATCCGCGCCAGCCTAGGCCAATTCCCCCCCAGGAGGCACTCCCGCCGCCGAGCGAGATCCTCGCGACGCGTTGCCCCGGACGGGAGTTGCGGGACGGTCTCCGGTCTGTGGGAGGCCGCCCGGCACCGGCCGGAGACGGCAGAGGCCCGCGGCATCCGGACCGTGCGGATGCCGCGGGCCTCTTCGGCGGGCCGGGGGGCCGGGTGTCAGTACACCGGCTTGTGCGGTTCGATCTGGTTGACCCAGCCGATGACGCCGCCGCCGACGTGGACCGCGTCGGAGAAGCCGGCGGACTTGAGGACCGCGAGGACTTCCGCACTGCGGACACCCGTCTTGCAATTCAAGACGATCTTCTTGTCCTGCGGAAGGGTCTCCAGGGCGGTGCCCATGAGGAACTCGTTCTTCGGGATCAGACGGGAGCCGGGGATGGCGACGATCTCGTACTCGTTCGGCTCACGGACGTCGATGATCTCGATGTTCTCGCCGTCGTCGATCCACTCCTTGAGCTGCTTCGGAGTGATCGTGGAGTCGGCGGCCGCCGCCTGGGCCTCCTCGGACACGACGCCGCAGAAGGCCTCGTAGTCGATCAGCTCGGTGACGGTCGGGTTCTCGCCGCACACCGCGCAGTCGGGGTCCTTGCGGACCTTGACCGTGCGGTACTGCATCTCCAGGGCGTCGTAGATCATCAGACGGCCGACCAGCGGCTCGCCGATGCCCGCGAGGACCTTGATCGCCTCGTTGACCTGGATGGAGCCGATGGACGCGCACAGCACGCCCAGCACGCCGCCCTCGGCGCAGGAGGGGACCATGCCGGGGGGCGGGGGCTCCGGGTACAGGCAGCGGTAGCAGGGGCCGTGCTCGGACCAGAAGACGGAGGCCTGGCCGTCGAAGCGGTAGATCGAGCCCCACACGTACGGCTTGTTCAGCAGCACGCACGCGTCGTTGACCAGGTAGCGGGTGGCGAAGTTGTCCGTGCCGTCGACGATCAGGTCGTACTGGCTGAAGATGTCCATCACGTTGTCGGCCTCGAGCCGCTCTTCGTGCAGGACGACGTTGACGTACGGGTTGATGCCCTTGACGGTGTCGCGCGCCGACTCGGCCTTGGAACGCCCGATGTCGGACTGGCTGTGGATGATCTGCCGCTGCAGGTTCGACTCGTCGACCTCGTCGAACTCCACGATGCCGAGCGTTCCCACGCCCGCGGCGGCCATGTACATCAGCGCCGGCGAGCCCAGGCCGCCGGCGCCGACACACAGCACCTTGGCGTTCTTCAGCCGCTTCTGCCCGTCCATCCCCACATCGGGGATGATCAGGTGGCGGGAGTACCTGCGGACCTCGTCTACGGTGAGCTCGGGAGCCGGCTCGACCAGGGGTGGCAACGACACGGGGACTCCGTTGGTCGGTCAATCACTACGGTTGTTCTCCTCGTAACACTGCCATGCGTTTTTTCATTCCGAGACACCTGTTCCGATCCGCGAGACGATTTCGTCCCAGAAGCCGGGCATGGTCTCCCAGGGATCGGCGCGCCCGCCGTGGTCGGATCGGTCGGTGAAGTACAGGGTGGCGGCGCCGTGCCAGCGGGCGAGGCGCAGCGCCTCGTCCAGGTGGGGGCGGGGCACACCGTGCACGAAATGGCAGAAACGGTCGGGGGGATAGTCCGCGGTCCACTCGGCGGTCTGCGACCACCGGTAGTGGCTCCAGGGGCCGGTAAAGGTCACCATCTGGTCGGCGGTCTCGGCGTATCCGGGGTACGGATGGGTGCCGTGGCCGAGGACGATGTGGGCATCGTCACGCAGCCGGCGCAGCGCGGCGACCTTCCGGCGGACCGCGGGCAGGTCCTCGCGGGAGGCCGGGCAGCGGTCGAGGAGCCAGCCGTCGACGCGGTACCAGTCGGCGTACCGCTGCGCCTCACCCAGCACATCGCCGTGGGTGCGCAGGCCGCGGCCGATGTCCAGCCGGCCGAGGACGCGCACTCCGGCGGTGCGCAGCCGCGCGGCGGCCTCCAGACAGTGGGTGTCGGGCCGGGTGCCGGGGCCGCCCGCGACATCGAGGACGACCCAGTGCAGGGGTGTGCCGGGGCGGGCGAGTTCCGCCCACTCGGCCGGGGCGAGCAGCGGGTGGGCAAGGCCCGGGACGCCGAAGCCGACCTGGAAGCCGGTGCCGGCGATACCGGTCGGCGTGCTGGTCAGATACGGCATGCCGCCTCCATCCAGATGTCGGCCAGGGACTCTTCGAGGTTGATGCGGGGCCGCCAGCCGAGCCGGTCGCGGGCGGTGCGCACGTCGGCCTGCTGCCAGCTGCCGCAGCCGTCGGGGTAGGGGTAGGCGACGGGCGCCGGGTGGTCGGGGTCGGTGCGGGGGTGACCGATGGTGGCGCGGAGCGGGCCGGGCGGGCCGTCCAGTTCGTGCAGGGCGCCGCCGTATCCGGCGACGCGCGCGAGGACGGCGGCGGCGTCGCGGAGCCGTACGGCGCGGCCGGAGCCGATGTTGATGATGCCCTGTGCGGCCGACAGGGAGGCGGCGTGCACGGCGCGCGCGACGTCGCGCACGTCGACGAAGTCGCGCTGGACGCCGAGTCCGCCGAGTTTCAGCTCGCCGTCGCCGGACTGCATGGCGCGGCGCATGGCCTCGGCGAGCCTGCCCAGCGGGGACCCGGCCGGGGTGCCGGGCCCGGCGGGCGAGAACACGCGCAGCACGACGGCGTCGAGCCCGGAGCCGAGGACCAGTTCCGTGGCGGCGAGCTTGCTGACGCCGTACGGGCCGCCGGGGCGGGGCACGGCGTCCTCGGCGGTGGACGAACCGGGCTGGCTGGGCCCGTACTCCGCGCCGCATCCGATCTGCACGAGGCGGGCGCTACAGGCGCTGCGCCGCATGGCCTCGCAGACGGTGGCGACGGCGACGGTGTTGTGGCGGGTCAGCTCGCGGGCGCCGCCGCGGGTGGTGCCCGCGCAGTTGATGACGACCTGGGGGTGCACGGCGTCGAGGAAGCGGGTGAGCGCGCCGGGACTGCCGGTGGCGAGGTCGAAGCGTACGTCGGCGTCGTCGCCGCGGCCGAGTGCGGTGAGCTGGACGGCCGGATCGGCGAGCAGCCGGTCGGCGACGAAGCGGCCGAGGTAGCCGTTGGCTCCGATCAGCAGGACCCTCATCGTGTGGCTCCCGGCGCCGGGTCCTCGGGACGGGACGTGATCATCTGGGGTTCTCCTTCAGGGGTTGCGTCGGTGTACGGCCCTGGGGGTGGGAGGTGGGG
>NZ_JALLGL010000456.1 GCF_023072675.1 Streptomyces sp. XM83C | reverse complement strand
GCCCATCACCGCACCCCCGGAACCGCCGCCGCCCCCCGCCGCAACCGCTCCATGTCGTCGGACACACGACGATGCACATACCGGATCAGCGCGGCCAGGTCGGGGCAGTACACGCTGGGATTGAGGTACCCCGTGCCGTCGCCCCGGTACCGGTGCGTGTAGTGGCCGCCGCCGCACACCGGCAGCAGCACGCACGCCCGGCACACCGGTGACAGCCCCGCCGCCCCCGACTGACGTACCGTCACCTCCGGATGGCGCAGCGCCCGGTCGAAGGAGTCACGCGCCACGTGCAGCCCCGTCTGCCCCGCACCGGGGGCCACCACCCGCAGCGTGTCGTCCAGCGCGATCGAACCGTCGGTCTCCACCACCACGTACCGCACCGGCTCGAGACCCAGCCCCTCCGTGCCGCCGCGACCCCCCAGCAGCAGCGAGACCAGGTCGTGCAGCACCCGCACCTCGGTCTCCCGCTCCGGGGCGCCGTACCAGCGGTCGAAGACCGCCGCCAGCCAGTCCCCGTACGGCGTGTCGGCCCGTCCGGGCACCCGGCCCGGCGGCGGTGCCGCCCAGGTGCCGAGCGGCAGCAGGAAATCCACCATGGGCGGCCGGTGCCGCAGCAGTTCCTCGTACGTGGCGACCGGATCGTTGCGCAGATCCACCGTGCACAGCAGCCCCGCGAACAGCCTCCGGTACGGGCCCTCGGTCAGCCGCCGCAGCGCCGCGGTGACCCGGCCGTGACTGCCGCGACCGTCCGGACGCACCCGGTGCCGGTCGTGCGCGGCGCGGTCGCCGTCCAGGCTCACCCCGATCCGCACGCCCAGCTCGGCCAGCAGCTCCAGCCACGCCTCGTCCAGCCGCATCGCGTTCGTCTGCACGCACACGTCGACCCGCACCCGAGGCCCGCACGCCGCCGTGATCTCCGTGACCGTCCGCCGCAGCAGCTCCCGGCCGGCCAGCAGGGGCTCCCCGCCGTGCAGGGCCACCGTCACCGCCGACAGCCGGTGCGTCCGGGCGTGCTCGGCGATCCGCCGCGCCGTCCACGCGATCACCGCCGGGGACATCGCACGCGGCTGCCGCCGCCAGCTCTGGTCCGCTGCACGGTACATGTAGCAGTAATCGCAGGAAAGATCGCAACGGCTGTGCAGTTTGAGCACGAAGGTGTGGAACGGAAAGGGGGCGGGAGTTTCCCCGAGCTCGGTTTCAGCGCCCATGTAACTCCCGTCCGATGTCCGCCCTGATCCGCCGTACGAACGTATTCGCGACAGATGCCGGTCCGCCGTGGCGCGCCGTCGTCACCGAACGCTCCCTGTGCCGCTGTTCCCGGTAGACTCCGAAGTGTGGCAGCAAGTCGGTTGTTTGACAGCCGGGTTGACCGGCCAGACCACAACTGTCCGGCATTCCTCCACACCGTGGCGGATTCTCGACGGGATCGGGGCGACAGGACCGGCCTATGGATGCACAGGGCGAGGCGCGGAACACCGTGGAATCACCGTTGATCGACCTGTCCGAATTCCCCTTCGAGGAAATCGCCGCACTCCCGGAATCCGCGCTTGTCCACGCACTGCGGCGGGTACGGGCCGAAGCGGAACACCCTGAGGTGCAGTACAACACCAACTACGAACAGGTACCCAGGACCAGCCCCCCCGGCCCCACGAGGGAGTGATCGGGGCACGGCCCGGCCGTCGCCCGGCGCCACCCGCGGGGGCGCCGCACCCCCGGGCACCGGCCGTCGCACACCCCCGCTCCCGACGGGACCGCGCACCATCGACGAAGCGAAGCGGAGCCGAGATGTCCGAGGCGGACGGCCACGTGCCAAGCCCCCGCGTGACGGTGTTCTGTTCCACTGCGGAGAACATCGGCCAGACCACCACCCTGCTCAACACCGCCGTGCTGCTGGCCCGGTCGGGACGGCGGGTCCTCGTGCTCGACGCACGCCACGCCGACACCCGCACCCGCAGCTACGTGCGTGACGTCACCCCCGGCCCCGCCCTGCTGCCGGGCACCGACGACGGCCCCGCCGTGGAGGAATGGCACCCCAGGGGCGCGGAGCATCCGGTCGGCATCGTCACCCTGAAGGGCCCCGACGCCCTCGCCGCGCTCCCCGACCCGGACCATCCCGCGTTCGCCCGCTACGACGACGTCCTCGTCGACGCGCCGCTGGTCCGCACCGACCGGCAGGCCGCCGCGCTGTCCCGGCTGCCGTCCGTCCTCGTCGTCTGCTTCACCGCCGCCTCGGCGTTCATCGAGGCCGCCGTCGAACTCGCCGAACGACTGCGCCGCGAGTCCGGCCGCCGCTTCGACGTCCTCGCACTCGCATTGCAGACCGACCCCACCCACGAGGACCAGCTGCGCCTCGCCCGCGAACGGGTGCGCGAACGGTTCGCGCCGCTCGGCGGAGACCGGCCCGTACGCAGGCTGGAGATCCCCTACCACGCCCTGTCCGAGCACAGCACCCGCCTCGGCACGGAGACCGAACCGGGCAACGGCTTCGACCAGCGGGTGCGCCCCGCACTGGAACGACTCGTCAGGGCCCTGGACGAGCCCCGCCACACCCCGCCCGCACGCGCGCTCCTCGTGCACGACCCCCGCCACGCCGTATGGGCGGAGTGGCTGCGCGACCTGCTGTGGAGCGCCCGCGTCGAAGTCACCCTGCGCACCTACGCCGACTGGCGGCCCGCACCCCCCGCCGACGACGAGGTGCTGCTCCTGCTGCCGCCGGCCGTCGCCGGCCTCCACGACGAACAGGCCCTGCGCTGGCTGTCCGACCCCGGCATCCGCGTGGTCCTCGTCGACGACGAGGAACTCCCGCGCGTCCTCGCCCACCACCAGCAGGTGGATCTGCGCCGGCTCACCGAACAGCAGGCCGTCGCACGACTGCGCGACAGCCTCACCCTGCGGTCGGGAGCCACCGGCGCCCCCCGAGGACGGCGCTTCCCCAGCCTGCCCGGCCGCACCAACATCGCCCCCCGCAACAGCGGTTTCGTCGGCCGGGAGGACCTCCTCGCCGACCTGCGGGCCGTCCTCGCCGGCCACGCCTCCGAGGGCCGGCCCTGCGTCGTCGTCGGCGCCCCCGGCATCGGCAAGAGCGAACTCCTGCGGGAGTTCGGGCACCGCTTCGGCGGCTCCTACGACGTCGTGTGGTGGATCCGCAGTGGCACCCGGGCCGAGATCCACGCCGCGCTCGGCGCCCTCGGCAACGCCCTCGGCGAACCCACCACGCAGGACGCCGCCGCCCATGTGCGCGCCCTGCGCGCCCGGGCCGACGCCGAGAGCCGGCGCTGGCTGCTCGTCTGCGACGACATCGGCGACACCGACGAGGACACCGACGACCCCGACGACAGCGGCAGTCCCGGCCGCCCCGCCGCGCAAACGCCCCCGGCCCCGCCGCGAGCTCCACACTCGCCGCATGCACC
>NZ_JALLGL010000455.1 GCF_023072675.1 Streptomyces sp. XM83C | reverse complement strand
GGGCCGATTCGGACGAGCCCGACGTCGGCGGCCCGCTCCTCGGCGGCGGGACGGCAGGCACGCTCGCCGTCGGCCGTGCCCTCACCGGCGGCCGTGTCGCGGGCGGCGCGGAAGGCGGCCAGGGCGGCCTCCTCGCCGGGCAGGGCCGCGGTGGGGTCCGGCGTCGCGGTGACGGCGAGGGCTCCGAGGGCGTCGGCGATCCGTTCGGCCTGTTCACGGGCGGGCGGGGTGAGGTGGTCGAGCGGTTCCCCGTTCAGCAGGCGGTCGGCTGTGTCGCGGTCCAGCCACCGGCCGGTGGCCCTGGCGCCGTCCCCCGGGAGAACAGTGTGCTCGTCGGCCATCACATGCCCTTCTGCGTCCGCACGCGTGGATGTGTCACACCGGCGGACGTCACCGCGCGGGGGCGCGGTTCTCGCGGGGCGGGCAGGGCGTCGAGGACTCCGGACGCGTCCGGGTCGCCTCCCGGATCGGCGCCGAGAAGCTCGGCGAGCTTCTTCAGGCCGCGGTGAGCGGCGGTACGGACGGCGCCGGGCCGTTTGCCGAGGGTGTCGGCGGCCGTCTTGGCGTCCAGGCCGACGACGACCCTCAGTACGACGGCCTCGGCCTGGTCCTGCGGGAGACGGGAGATCAGGGCGAGGGTGCGATCGGTGGCCAGCGCCTCCATGGCCTCGCCGGCGGTGTCGCACTCGGCGGGCCTGCCGGTCAGTTCCGTCTCGTCGCCGCCGACGGCGGGACGGCGGCCCCGCATGCGTATGTGGTCGAGGGCGCGGTTGCGGGCGATACGCGCGGCCCAGCCGCGGAAGCGGTCGGCGTCGCCGCTGAACCGGCCGAGGTCCCGGGCGATCTGCAGCCAGGCCTCGGAGGTGACGTCCTCGGCGTCGAGTTCACCGACGAGCGTCCGGACGTATCCGAGCAGCCGCGGGTGCACCGAGCGGTACACAGTCCGGAACGCGGTCTCGTCCCCGTCCTGTGCCGCAAGCACCGCGGCAGTCAGCTCCGCGTCGTCCCCCAGCACCTGGTTCCTCGATCGAAATGGTCGCGGTCTCAAGACCGCAGGTGAGTGCGGTGATCCGGGCCCCCCGCGGTCCGGCGCGAAAGGCACGTTACGACCTGAAACCACTCCTCGTCCATGACTGTACAAAACGCAACTAACTCGTGACGAGGTACGGCGGCACGGGGTGTGACAGAAAACGCACCCCCGGCGCTGTAGTGAGTACGGGCCGCCGCGCGGCCCGTGCCGCGCGACGGCCGGGGCCTCTCCTGTGGGGGGTGGCGGCCCCGGTCGTTGCCAAGGCGGCATCCTGAGCCCGCAGTTGGGGCGGCGCCCGCAGCCGCGGTCGGGTTCGTCGCAGCGGGGCGCATCATCTTCTTCGTACGGTTTGTGCGGCGATCTTCTTCGTACGGTGGTACGCCCGCCGCCGGTCCGGGCGGCCTTGCGCTCCTGCCGTCCTACGGCTGCCGCACGATGTCCGCGTCGTCCGACGGCACGTCGTCCGGAACGGCCGTCGACGTCCGGCCGGTGCCGGTGCCGGTCCCTGAGGTGCCGCCTGTGCCGTCCGTGCCGCCACCCGCACGGCCGCCGTCGCCGTCCCGCTTCCCGTCGCCGTCGGCGTCGCCCGCTCGGGAGCGGCCCGAATCCGTCGTACCGGAGCGGCCGGTCCCCGTGGAGGGGCCGGAGGTGGCCGGGGCGTCGGCCAGGCGGGCGCAGAAGTCCGCGACCCTGTCCTCGCCGCCGGCCTCGGCCACGAGGCGCCGCCAGGCCGGGGTGTCCGGGGCGCGGCCCTTGGCGTGGAGCTTCGCCCAGGCGCGGCAGTGGGCCTCGGCGGCCCCGGCGGGGACAGGGCGGGCCGAGTCGGTGGAGGCGGCGGCAGGCGCGGAGGGCGTCGCGGACGGGCCGGCGCCGGACGTGGGCGAGTGGCCGGCAGCCGAGGTGCGCGAGGCCGCGCCCGTCGTCCCGCCCGTGCGGTCGGGGGCGTCGGTCGCCGGCCGGTGGCGGGCCGGGCGGTCGCCTGCGGGGGTGTGCGGGAAGCCGCTGGGGCCGATCGTCGCGTACGCCACCCCGCCCAGGGCGAGGCTCGCCGCGAGCACGCCGAGCGCGGCCCGCATCGACCGTCGGGTCCGCAGCCCCCGGCGGCGCCAGTCGTCGCGGCGCCGGGTGTGCATACGGTGGGCGCCCGCGTCCCGCGCGGCGCGGTAGGCGGCCAGCGCGCGCTGCTCCGCCTCCTCGTCGATGACGTCGGCACGCAGGGCCGCCGCGATCAGCGGCTCCAGGACGGCGAGGTCCGTACGCCGGGGGCCGGGGACGACACCGGGGTGTGCGCGGCGGCCGGAGATGTCGCTGCCGCTCAGCCGTTCACCCATGCCGTCTTCCGTCCCTGTCCGGTCCCGCTCGTCCGCATGCCGCCCTCGCCGCTGGTGGGGTCAGCGGTGTCGGAATTCCGTACGGCTCCCGTGACGTGCGTGCTCATGTGACACAGACGAGCGAGCGGAGCCGACCGTTCCACCAGAGCGCCGTCGTAGCGGACGGCGCTGTTCACTTCGACTCACCCAGCGTGCGGGGGCCCTCATCCGTCACACCCAGCTCGCGGGCCAGCCGTTTCAGACCGCGGTGCGCGGCGGTCCGTACGGCCCCTGGACGCTTGCCGAGCACACGCGCGGCGGACGGGCCGTCCAGGCCGACGACCACCCTGAGCAGCACCGCTTCCGCCTGGTCGCGGGGCAGCCCGCGCACCAGCTCCAGCGCCCGCGCCGTGGACAGTGACTCCAGCGCCTCCTCGTGGGTGCTGCGCGGGGACGGCAGCTCCAGTACGTCCGCCTCCAGTTCCGACGTACGGGGCCGGACCCGGCGGCGGCGCAGATGGTCGAGGGCCCGGTGCCGGGCGATGGTCGCCGTCCAGCCGCGGAAGCCCGCCCCGTCCCCCTGGAACCTGGCCAGGTCGCGGGCGATCTCCAGCCAGGCGTCGGAGGCCACGTCCTCGGCGTCGTCGCCGACCAGGCCTCGCAGATAGCCGAGCAGCCCCGGCTGCACGATCCGGTACGCGACCGCGAAGGCCGCCTCGTCCCCCTGCTGGGCCCGCGCGACCGCGGCGCCCAGTTCCCCGTCGTACGCCTGTACGTGCCGGGGTCCGCCTCCCTGGCCCAAAGAGTGTCCTCGTCCGTACCGGGTCACGGTCGCCGTCGGGCGCCGCCGCGGGGGGCCTCCCCCCTCGTCGGCGTGGCCTCCGCGACGCTCCGGCGGCGGTCACGCCCACACCTGATCAGCGCCGTGGTTCACCGAAACGTCACAGCGCGTCAGGTCACCGGCCGGCGGCCGGGATCGGCGGGGCGGCGGCCGGGGCCCGCAGGTTCCCCGGAACGCGCCGGCCCGCCGGGCCCGGAGGCCGCGACACGGGGCGCGTTCGGGGCGAGGGGCAGGGCGAGGGG
>NZ_JALLGL010000454.1 GCF_023072675.1 Streptomyces sp. XM83C | reverse complement strand
GAGTACGAGCGCGGTGCGGGCATCATGCCCCTCGAAGACGACCGGGTGTACGAGAACTACGCGGCGGTCAGCTGAGGCCACGCCTCGGCGCCGCCGGGCGTGCCGGGGGCGGGTGAGACACCCGCCGCGGACGGCTCCCGGGTGTTCCTGCGGGGCGCGGCGATCAGCGGGCTGAATCCGAAGGGGCTGCTGCTGTATCTGTCGGTGCTGCCGCAGTTCCTGACGCTGCACGGGGAGCGGCTGCCGGTGCCGGTGCAGACGGGCGTGCTCGGTGTGCTGCACATGGCGTGCTGTGCGGTCGTGTATCTCACGGTCGGCCTGCTGGCCCGTGTGCTGCTGTCCGCCCGCCCGACCGCCGCCCGCGCGGTGACCCGTACGTCGGGGGCGGCGATGCTGGGGATCGGGGCGCTGCTGCTGGTGGAGCGGCTGGCGACGTTGTGAGGGGCGGCGCCCGGCGCGCCTGCCGCACCCGCGGAGCCCGCGCACTGTACCTGTCGGCGCGGGCGGGCCCTTCGGTCCGAGGCGGCCCCCGGGACCGGAGCGCCGTACCGCAGAATCGGGGCATGAGCGCCGATCTGCACCAGCTGCTGAGGTCCCTGCGCGTGTGGGACCCGGAGGTGACGTCCCTGCCGGGGTTCGACCCGGAGGCCGCGCCGGGGGACCCGGTCGCGCTGTTCGTGGAGTGGTTCGCGGCGGCTGTGGCGGCCGGGCAGCCGGAGCCGCACACGATGGCGCTGGCCACCGCCGACGCGGAGGGCCGGCCGGACGTGCGGACGGTGATGCTGCACGGCGCGGACGCGGACGGCTGGGCGTTCGCCACGCACGCCGGCAGCCGCAAGGGCCACCAGCTGGCGGTACGGCCGTACGCGGCCCTGCATTTCTACTGGCCGGTGCTGGGGCGGCAGGTGCGCGTGCGGGGCCCGGTCGAGCCGGCGCCTGGCGAGCAGGCGCGGGCGGATCTGCGGGCCAGGTCGACGGGAGCGCTGGCCGCCGCGCTGACCGGCCGGCAGAGCGAACCGCTGGTCTCGCTGGAGGAGTTGCGGCAGGCGTCCGAGGCGGCCTGGGAGCGGGCCCGCCGTGAGCCGGACGCGGAGGCGCCGACGTGGACGCTGTACCGGGTGCGTCCGGAGGAGGCCGAGTTCTTCCAGGGGGACGCGGCCCGCAGGCACGTACGGCTGACGTACCGCAGGGACGGCGACGGCGGGTGGACGAAGGGGCTGCTGTGGCCGTGACGGGGCGGTCCCGTGGGCTCCCGGCTCACCCCTCGAAAGCCCGCTGACGGGCCCTTCCCGAGTGCGCCGGTCTCACCCTCCGGGCGCGGACTCCACCCGGTCCGTGGCCAGCCGTGCGTGCAGGTGCGCGTCACGGAAGGCGTCGCGTCGCTCCGCCTCGAAGAGGGCGCCGCGCATCGTCCCCTCGTAGCGGAACCCGCACCGCTCGGCGACCTTGCAGGACACCGCGTGGCCGACGGCATGGTCCAGTTCGAGCCGGTGCAGGCCGAGTTCGCCGAACGCCCAGTCGGCGGCGAGCAGCAGGGCGCGGGTGGCGACGCCCCGGCCGCGGGCCTCGGGCAGCACCCAGTAGCCGACGCGGCCGACCCGCACCGCGAAGTCGATGTCGGTGACGCCGATGTGCCCGAGGGGTGTGCCGGTCCGGGCGTCCTCCACGCGGTACGACACTCCGGTGCCGTCGTGGACGGCTGCGGCGCGGGTGCGCAGGGCGGCGCGTGCGGACTCCAGG
Source organism: Streptomyces sp. XM83C (assembly GCF_023072675.1). Classification (GTDB taxonomy): domain Bacteria; phylum Actinomycetota; class Actinomycetes; order Streptomycetales; family Streptomycetaceae; genus Streptomyces; species Streptomyces thermocoprophilus. The sequence continues at coordinate 1,750 of NZ_JALLGL010000454.1, read as the reverse complement.
TCGGTGATGGGGAGGAGCGGGGTGTTCCAGCGGCGGAACTCGGGGTCGCCGCATCCGCGCAGATAGGTTTCGGCGTCGGTGTCCGCTTCGGGGTCCCACGGGCAAAGCCGCAGGCCGTGTCCGCGGATGTCGGTGACGGGGATCGGGCGGGGCGACGGCTCGGTCATGGGCTCATTGAACACCGATGATCACAAGGCGTCCCAGGCATTCTGTTCGAAGGGACCGGTGACGCGACAGAAGCCCTCGAACGCAAGCCCACGCCGGCAGACTCACGCCATAGGCCGGCGACAGGAACGAGCAGTCCCGGGCCCCGCGTCCCCCACCCGTGATCCATCCGCAACCAATTCCGGTCTTGACCGATACCCATCAACCTGGTGGGTGATTACGCTCGCGCTCATGGCCGACTCCACACCGTCCGCGACCCCGGCACACCCCGCCGCAGCGCAGCCCGCCGACCGTCCCGTCTATGTCATAGGCGGAGGGCCGGGAGGGCTGGCCGCCGCGCACGCGCTGCGGGAGCGGGGGCTGCGTGCCGTCGTGCTGGAGAAGGCGGACCGGGTGGGCGCCTCGTGGCGGCGGCACTACGACCGGCTGCATCTGCACACCACCCGCCGGCTCTCCGCGCTGCCCGGGCTGCCGATGCCGCGCCGCTTCGGCCGCTGGGTCTCCCGCGACGACGTCGTGCGCTATCTGGAGAAGTACGCCGAGCATCACGAGCTGGAGATCGTGACCGGCGTGGAGGTGTCCCGCGTGGACCGCTCCCCCGACGGCACGGGCTGGCTGCTGCACGCCTCCGGCGGCCGGCAGCTGTCCGGCGCCGCGGTGGTGGTGGCCACGGGGCACAACCACACGCCGCGCGTCCCCGACTGGCCCGGCCGGGACGGCTTCACCGGCGAGTTCCTGCATGCCTCCGCCTACCGCAACGCGAAGCCGTACGAGGGCCGTGACGTCCTGGTCGTCGGCGTCGGCAACACGGGCGCCGAGATCGCCGTGGACCTGGTGGAGGGCGGCGCGGCCCGGGTGCGGCTGGCGGTGCGGACGGCACCGCACATCGTGCGCCGTTCGACGGCGGGCTGGGCCGCCCAGTACACCGGCATTCTGGTGCGGCGGCTGCCGGTGCCGCTGGTCGACCGGCTGGCGCGGCCGGTCGCGCGGCTGAGCGTGCCCGACCTGTCCGCGCACGGCCTGCCCCGCCCGGACACCGGCCTGTACAGCCGGGTCACCGAGGGTGCGATCCCGGTGCAGGACGTGGGGCTGATCGACGCGGTGCGCGCGGGCCGGGTGGAGATCGTGGCCGCCGTGGACTCGTTCGACGGGGGCGAGGTCGTCCTCGCCGACGGCAAGCGGATCGAGCCGGACGCGGTGATCGCGGCCACGGGGTACGTACGGGCGCTGGAGGGCCTCGTCGGCCATCTGGGGGTGCTGGACGGCCGGGGCAGACCCGTGGTGCACGGGGCGCGCTCGCCGAAGGACGCGCCGGGGCTGTACTTCCAGGGGTTCACCAACCCGATCAGCGGCATGTTCCGGGAGATGGCGCTGGACGCCGTGAAGATCGCCAAGGCGATCGCGGCCCACGCCGAGGGCCGGGTGTCGCGCCTGCCGTCCTGACCCCGGCCGCCGCAGGGAGGGGAGCGCCGTACGGAACGGCCCTGACCACCGTGGGAAGCGCCCCGGGCCGCCGTACGAACGCCCCGGGGCCGCCGTACGGAACGCCCGCGAACCGCCGTACGGACCGGCCCCGGACCGCCGC
>NZ_JALLGL010000453.1 GCF_023072675.1 Streptomyces sp. XM83C | reverse complement strand
CCCCCGTCCCACCCACCGGACAGGTGGCGCTACACCAGCCACGCACCCACACCAGCGGGCCGCCGCAGGCATCAGGGGCGCGGGGAACTGCGCGAACGCCCCCACCGGCCCGCAGGTGGAAACGATGGCCCCGCCACATCAAGGGGCGCGGGGAACTGCGCGCCAAGCCCCCACCGGCCGCGCGGAACAGCGAAACCTCACGCACCCCCGAAAGGGGCGCGGGGAACTGCGCACAGAGGGCAGCACCGGCACCCCGGCGACAAGGAGCGCGGGGAACTGCGCACGAGCAGCGTCACCGGCCCCCGGTGACAAGGGGCGCGGGGAACTGCGCGACCGGCCCCCACCAGGCCGTGCGTGGCAAGGCGCCGTCAGGACACCGCGGCCTCGTCGGGGTCGCGGACGCCGAAAAGGGCCGTCAGCCCCAGGTGCGCGAGCAACGCTCCCAGCGGCCACGCCAGCAACGCGGCCTTCGCGTTCAGCTCCAGCGGCCCGGAGAACGTGACCCCCTTGCCCACTTCCTTCGCGTGGGCGACGAGATCGGACGTCGGCCCGAGCCACATCCCGACCCGCCACGCCAGCACCGCGCCGAGCAGGCTGCCGAGCCCGAGCCCCACCACCAGCGGCACCCCGCCCCGCCGCCGCCACGCGAACACGGCGACAGCGCTGACGAGCCCGAACGCCAGTGCGAGCAGGGTGAACGTTCCGTCGACGGCGACGACCTGCTCGCCCTCGGGGTCCTTGGCGTACACGTACCACGTGCCGTCGACCTCGTCGCCGACCCTCGGCACGTGCGGCGCGAGCCACCACCAGAGCACGCCGAGCAGCACGCCGAGCACGGCGACGGCCACCGCCACCACGGCGCCTTCACGCAGTTCGGTCTTCATGCCGGGCCCGTCCTGTCCGTACGCGACACCGTGCGGCCCGGCCGGATACCCGTATCCGGCCGGCCCGGCGGGCCCGGCGGACGTCGGGTGCTGGGACTGGTCATGGGGGCGCGGAGTCAGCGGTGCGGTCACCCCCACATCGTGCCAGGTGCGTCCCGGCGGCGCGTCACCGGACGGCGGCCCGGCGGTACGCCCAGGTCGCGACGGCCAGCGAGGCGACGCCGACACCGGCGCAGACGGCGAGGTCGCCGAGGACGAGCCCCCAGTGCGGGTGGGTGCCGAAGGTGCGGGCCAGGGCGTCGACGCCGTACGTCGACGGCAGCAGGTCACGGGCCAGCCGGACGATCTCCGGCATCCGGTCGGGCGGCAGCACACCCAGCAGCAGCGCGGCGGACATGCCGAGCTGGCCGAGGAGGGTGGCGAGTTCCGGGCGGGGCGCGAGCAGCCCGCAGGCGGCGCCGAGGCCGGACAGCGCGGCGCCCGCGAGGGGGATCACCGCGGCCAGCACCCACAGGTGGGTGAGAGGCAGGCCGAAGAGCAGGCTGCCGAAGACGGCGGTGACGACGGTGCCGGGCACGGTGAAGGAGGCATAGGCGGCAGCGGCGCCCAGCACGACCGCGGCGGGCGGCACGGGCAGCGTGGCGTAGTGGTCGAGGCCGCCGCTGGCGCGGAGCTGCCCGAAGTACTGGGCGAGGAGGTTCAGCGCGACGAACGCGACGACGAGGACGGCCGAGCCGGCGACGGCGGACTCGGCTTCGCTGCCGCCGTCCACGATGCCCCGCATCATGATCAGGATGCCGACGGACTGGAACGTCGCCACGAAGAGGAGCGGGATGCGCGCGACCCGGGCCCGGGAGAGCTGGGCTCGGTAGACGGCGCCCAGCGCGGGCCACAGGCGGGCGCGGGGGGCCAGTTCGGCCTCGTCGCGGGCCGGCTCGGACACGCCCCGGGTGCTGCCGCTCGACAGGACCTCGGCGGGTACGACACTCACCTGGAGCTGCTCCCTTTCACTGTGGCTGTCCCTGTGGCCGTCCCCGTGACTGCGCTCATGCCTTGACCAGTCCCTGCCGTGCGGCGCCCCCGAGCGCCAGGTAGACGTCCTCCAGGCTGGGCGTGGCCAGGGTGAAGTCGTCGAGGGCGGCGAAGGCGGCGCCGCCGGTGACGGTGGCGACCACGGTACGCGCTTCCTCGGGGGCGAGGCGGAGGGTCCAGCGGCGGCCGGACTCGGCGGCCCGGTCGTGCAGGGCGGCGACCTCGGGGACGTCGAGGGGTGCTTTCACGCGCCAGACCAGTTCGACGCGGACCTCTCCGGCGACCTGTTCCTTCAGCCCTGCGGGCGTGTCGCAGGCGATGATGCGGCCCTGGTCGAGGACGGCGACGCGGTCGAGGACGGTCTCGGCCTCGATCACGTTGTGGGTGACGAGGAGGACGGTGGTGCCGCGTTCGGCGCGGCGCCGGTCGACCGCCGACCAGACGGCCCGGCGGGCGACGGGGTCCATGCCGGTGGTGGGTTCGTCGAGGACGAGCAGGGGCCGTTCCCCGACGAGGGCGGTGGCGAAGCAGGCCAGGCGGCGCTGGCCGCCGGAGAGCTTCTTCAGGGGGCGGCCGGCGATGGGGGCGAGGCCGAGTTCGTCGAGGACGGCGTCGCGTTCGGCGCGGGCCCGCCCGGCGTCGAGGCCGCGCAGCCGGGCGGTGGTCTCGGCGGCGAGGGCGACGGTCAGCTCGTCGAGCGCGGTGGACTCCTGGCCGAGGTAGGCGAGGATGCAGGCGGCGCGCTCGGGGTGGCGGACGATGTCGTGGCCGAGGATCTCCACGCTGCCGGAGTCGGGCCGCATCAGCCCGGTCAGCTGGCGGACGAGGGTGGTCTTGCCGGCCCCGTTCGGGCCGAGGAGGCCGAAGATCTCGCCGCGGCGGATGTCGAGCCGTACGCCGTCGGTGGCGCGGACGGCGGGCGTGCCGGGGGTGCCCCGGCGGGCGCGGACGGCCGGGTAGGTCTTGGTCAGGCCGCGTACGGCGCACACGACATCGTCCGTGGGGCGGATCGTCGTCGGTGCGGGGCGCGTACTCACAAAGGACGAGACTACGGGGTCGGCGGGCGCCGGCTGCCCGCGGGGCGGTTTTCCGCCGCCCGTCATTCGGTGGCGGGGCCGTGTTCCGCGGCGGTGCGGACGCCGATCTCGCGCCAGAAGCCCGCCCGGATGGCGTACCGGTCGTGTTCGTCGATCTGGTCGTCCTTGTGGGCGAGCAGCCCGAAGCGGGCGGCGTAGCGCAGCAGCTCGCCGTCGATGCGGTGCGGGATGCGGGGGTACATGCCCGACAGGCGCTGGAGGTGGATCTGGTCGCCGAGGCGGGACATCCAGCGGCGGGCGAAGACCTGCCCGACCTCGAAGGGGTCGCCGCCGACGGTGGTGATGTCCTCCTCGCGGTCGGCCCAGCGCTGTTCGGCGGTGGTGAGCTGGGCGAGGGTGGGCATGGCTGCGGCCTCGGGCGGTTCGGCGGGGACGCCGGGCCGGTCGACCCAGCCCTTGTCGGAGGACCAGCGCAGGGTGGCGGTGGCGGGCTGCTGCACGGGCGGTGCGCCGGCCCGCAGCTCGGCGAGGTCCTTGGGGGTGGGGACGCTG
>NZ_JALLGL010000452.1 GCF_023072675.1 Streptomyces sp. XM83C | reverse complement strand
CCCTTGACGCCCCGCGTGCTAGCCTCCCCGCCGGTGCGATCACACACTGTTCCGGCCGAGTCGGGTCGTTTCGAGGGCTCGGCGGCCGGGGCGGCGACGGGGAACGGGGGACGCGATGGCATCGCCGTCGGACGGCTATCAGGTCAAGTCCGGGCTGGGCGCCCAGGCCACGGAGCTGGACGGCGCGGGCGACGACGCCGGCAAGATCGCGCAGGCGATCTTCCCCGCCGTCTGCTATCCGGACAGCGTGCTGGGCGGCCCCGACGCGGGCCCGGCGTTCAACGCGTACGCCGCCGCCTGGGAGGCGGAGGCGAAGACACTGAAGGACGCCCTGCACGAACTGGCGAAGAAGGTACGGGGAGCGAAGGGCGCGTACGGCGGCAGCGACGGCCTCGTCCGTACGAACGCGGCCAGGATCGACGTGGGCGGCGCCCGCAACACCGGCCCCGACCCGCGCGTGCCGGCGCCCGCGCCCGCCGCGAACACCGGCCCCGACCCGCGTGTGACGACCCAGCCCGCCCCCGCCGAGCGCCCCTCGGTCCTGTCGAGCTACTGAGGCCGGTGACACCACCCCGATGACGGACTCCTCCACCGACCGCCGCAAGCGGCTCGCCGAACTGTCCGGCGACATCGACTCCGCCGGCAGCAAGAACGATCTGATCGACGCGATCGACTCCGCGATCGGCGTGGCCGCCCCCGACGGCGACCCGACCACTCTGGAGACGCTCGGCAAGCGCTACAAGGACCAGGCCGACGACGCGACCCGCCTCGCCGAGCGGATCAGCAAGGTCGCGAAGAAGGGCATTCCCGATGTGTGGGTCGGCGACACGAGTGTGCTCGCCGCCGACGCGGTGCTGGCCGCGGCCCGCGCCGCGAACGAGATGTCCGAGGCGTTCACCGGCGGCGGCAAGGCCCTGATCACCCTGTCGGACGCGCTGGAGGCCGCGCGGACGAAGGACGGGCAGGGCATGTCCCGGCTGCGTGAGGCACGCGGCATGCTCGGCGGCAAGGACGGCTTCTTCGACGACCTCCACGAGAACGACGAGGAGGAGGAACTGCGGCTCAAGGCGCGCTCCGTGGCCTCCGTCGGGGTGAAGCTGCGCCACGAGGCCGCCGTCGCCGCAGACGACGCGGCCCGGGCCGCGGCCCGCGAGCTGAACAAGTGGGCCGCGGAGGCCCGTACCGGCAAGATGGCCACGGACGAACTGACCGCGGTCGACCGGCTGATGCTCGCCGACACCAGCAACATCGACGGCGACCCCGAGTACAACGAGATCCTCAGCGCCAACGACCTGGAACGCGCCGGGCAGCGCATGGAGACGCTGTCCGCGGGCGACCGGGCCCGCATGGAGAAGCTGCTGCACGACGCCAAGACCCCGCAGGAGCGGGCGTACCTGATGAAGGCGCTCGCCGCCGGGTACTCCGTCGACGAGGTCGCCGCGTTCGGCGGCAAGATCCACGGCAAGGACCCCCGGTGGTTGCAGGAGCATCTGGCGCCGGTCACGACGAGCTACGACCCCTCGCAGAAGGGCCAGGAGAGCCAGGACTTCAACGGCAAGCTGTGGGACCAGGACGGCGAGACGTGCGTGCCGTCGTCCACGGTCACCGCGCGGGCCATGGTGGACCCGGTGTACGCGCTGGAGCTGACCGGCGGCCCCGACGGCACCGACGACGACCCGGAGCACTTCCGCAAGCGCCTGACGGACGAGCAGCTGCGCCTGCACGAGGAGGGCGACGGCTCCAACTCGGGCTGGCCGTGGAACCGGCATCCGTCCGGCATGGACAAGGACGGCCAGGAGGAGATCTCCGAGAAGGAACTGAGCCCGCACACGGGCGACCAGTACGACCAGCAGAGCATGGACGGTCCGGACGACCGCCGCAATGTGCTGCCCGACATCGAGAAGTCCGTCGCCGAGGGCAAGCCCGTCCCGATCAACATCGAGCGGTACGACAAGGACGGCCGGCACGGCCACAGCATGATGATCATCGGGCACGAGGGGAACAAGCTCCAGATCTACAACCCCTGGGGTGTCACCACGTGGGTCACCGAGGAGGAGTTCATCAAGGGCGACCTCAGCGCGGCGGCGGACGACCGCTACTCGGCCGCGCACAAGGGCAACGTCGACACCGTCTACATCCAGCAGGACTGATCCCCGTGACCAAGCGCACCCGTCCGACCCGTCCCGTCCTCGCCGCGGTGGCCGGCGTCCTCCTGCTGGCCGGCTGCGGCACCTCCGGCGCGGGCACGGAGTACGGCGCCGAGGAGCGCTCCATCACCGTGGACAAGGGCGAGGAGTTCACGCTGAAGGTGCCCGCGAACCCGGCGCTCGGCCAGAACTGGTACCTGGCCGAGCCGAAACCGGACGCCGACGTCCTGGAGTACCGCGGAAAGCGGGAAGAGACGGAGGGCGGCGGCGACCTCATCGGCGCAGGGGACGGCACCCAGTTCTTCGACTTCACCGCCCTGAAGCCCGGCAGGGCCACCATCCGCCTGCTGCACTGTCCGATGGCTCAGTGCCACAGCGGCACCGAGTCGGCGAAGCCCTACCCGAAGGCCTCCATCACACCGGGCGGCCCGTCGGAGAGCCCGTTCCCCACGGCCACCGGCACCCCGACCGACCGGGCGGCGTTCTTCGTCTACACGGTCACGGTCAACTGACCGCCCCGCCGCCGTCCCTCGCCCGCCGACACCGACCGAAAGCCCGCCATGTCGCACCCCACCCCCCGCACCGACGACGACATCCTCGCCGCGACCGATGTCGGCGTGCTGCTCCGCCACGGGCTGCGGCAGGAGGCGTTCCGGCCCGCGCTGTTCGGTGACGGTGCCATCGCCGCCGCGGTGACCCTGGACCGTCTGGGTGTGCAGCCCCGGTCGGTGGCGTTCGTCGCGAAGACGGCGCGGGCGGGCGGGCTCGCGTACGCGGCGGCGCTGACGGAGCCGCTGCCCTCCCCTCAGGCGTCGGACGTGCTGCGGGACTGGCTGGAGTCGGCGGCCCAGTCGGCCTCCGGCCCGGAAGCGGAACGGCTCGGTGTGCGCTGGCTGCTGACCGTCGCCGAGATCATGGGGCTGCGCGTGGGCAGCCGTGCCCCGGAGCGGAACCCGTGACCGACGGCCGTGCGCCCAGGGCCGCAGCCGTCGCCGCACTGCTGCTGCTCACCGCCACGGCCTGCGGTGGCGGCGGTGACGGCGGCGAGGAGGCAGCGGCCCGCTACACCCCCGCCGACTCCCGGATCACCGTGCGGGCCGGGGAGCGGTTCGAGGTCGCCGTACAGGTCAACGGCTCCACCCGCGAGGACTGGCAGCTCCTCGCCCCAGGCCGGTCCGGGCCGGTCGTCCGCAGCGACGGCTCACGCGGCGAGGGCGACACCGCCGGTAAGAAGGAGGTCGGCGGCGGGCGCACCGTCGTGCACACCTTCGAGGCGGTGAAGCCGGGCAGCGCCCGGATCGAGTTCCTGCACTGCACCTTCGCCGCACCCTGCCCGGGCAGCGAGCCCGTGGCGCCGACCCGGAC
>NZ_JALLGL010000451.1 GCF_023072675.1 Streptomyces sp. XM83C | reverse complement strand
GCAGTGGCGTAGACACCCTCTGTGCTACCGAGAGGCCCTGCCTTCATGCCCCCGCGCGGCCACAATCACCTGAACAGCACGCCCGTACGGAACCCCCAGCTCCACACTCGGTTTCGAGAAGCCCTCTGAAGCAAGGCCCTTCGGCCGCCCGGCATCTTGCTCGGATGGTGCTGCGCCGACCTTCCACGGGCACCCGGCAAACGGCACCACACACATCCCACATTCCTGCTATTGAATGACTACGCTCTGTGGATAGAGGTGAAGCTCCGGAGGGCACGAGCGGTACTGTCCTTGTGTGGCAACTATCGCGCTGTTCAGCACTGACGATCTCTCCCTTCCCGAGTCTCTACAGGAGGCCGTGGAGCACGGAGAGGTGTTCACGCGTGCATGGGTGGTCGAGCTCATCCTGGACCTTCTGGGCTACACGGCAGACAAGGACCTCTGCGACCTGAAGCTCGTGGAGCCTGCTTGTGGCGGCGGCGCATTTTTGGCTGTTGTCGCCTCCAGAATCAGCGCTTCCTGCCAGGCGCACCAGCGCCCCATCACAGATGCGATCGCCGCCGTCCGTGCCTTCGACCTGCTGGACCGGAATGTCGAGCAGAGCCGGACGCTGGTCGCGGAAACGCTGCAGGAAGGAGGCTGGGGTCCGGAGGACGCAAGGAAGGTCGCCGAAGCATGGGTGACGCGGGGCGACTGAGCTGACCCCGGATTCGTGGAGTCCCTGAAGCCAGGCTTATGATCCTGGACCGAAGGAGAACCACGAGCAGTGCCAGCACCACGCAAGTACCCGGACGAGCTCCGCGAGCGGGCCGTCCGCGAGGTCCGCACGACGGGCCGGCCGATCGCGCACGTCGCCAAGGACCTGGGCATTCACAAGGAAGCCCTGCGCGGCTGGGTCCGTCAGGCCGAGGCGGACGCCGGCGAACGCAACGACCGACTGACCACCGCCGAGCACGAGGAACTGAAGCAACTCCGCAAAGAAGTAGCGGAGCTGAGGCGGGCGAACGAGATTCTGAAGGCCGCGAGCGCGTTTTTTGCGGCGGAACTCGACCGTCCCCGGACGAGGCCGACCAGGTGATCGAGCACCTCAAGAGCTCGTAACACGATCTTGTTGAGGCGCCCTGGTCGGGCGTGACTGATGTGATGATTCGGCCGTTCGGGAGGGTGTGAGTGCTCGGCCGTGGATCGTGGATGACGACTTGTGGATGCTGATCGAGCCGCTGCTGCCTCCGTGGCCTGAGAAGTCGCCGGGGCCGCGGCCGGTGGCGGACCGGCTGTGTCTGCAGGGCATCCTGTACGTGCTCTACAACGACATAGCCTGGCAACTCCTGCCCCTGGAGCTGGGGTTCGGCTCCGGGCAGACGTGCTGGCGTCGCCTGGAGCGGTGGCAGCAGGCCGGGGTCTTCGACCAGTTGCACCGCATCCTGCTCGCCGAGCTCAATGCGGCCGGCGAACTCGACTGGTCCCGCGCGTGCGTGGACGGCTCCCACGTCCGCGCGAAAAGGGGGGAGCCGACACCGGTCCGTCGCCGGTCGACCGGCGGAAGACGGGCAGCAAACACCACCTGATCTGCGACGGACGCGGCACTCCGCTCAAGGTCATCACCACCGCGGCCAACGTCAACGACGTCACCCAGACCCTCGCCCTCATCGACGGCATCCCGCCCGTGGCCGGACGGCCCGGCCGCCCGCGCCGCCGCCCCGACTCGCTGCTCGGCGACAAGGGCTACGACTCCAACCCCAACCGGCGGGAGCTGCGCAAGCGGCGGATCCTGCCGGTCATCTCCCGCAAAGGCGCCCCGAACATCAAGGGCCTGGGCAAACTCCGCTACGTCGTCGAGCAGACCTTCGCCCTGCTCCACCAGTTCAAGCGCCTCGCCGTCCGCTGGGAGCGCCGAACCGAACTCCACAATGCCTTCGTCTCGTTGGCGTGCAGCTTGATCTGCTGGAGGCGCCTCAAGAGATCATGATCGTGTTACGAGCTCTATGCATCAGCCTGTGCCGAGAATCCAACGTTGCCCGACGACACCATCTCGGATGTGACTACTGCCTACGACGGTCAGGCGGTAGGTGTCCCGCCGACCAAGGGAGACGCGACAGCTTCCTATCGGGTAGCTGACTACGACGCAAATCGGCAGCCGATCTACAAAGTCGTGTCCACGTCAAGTTACGACGCGTTGGGGCGGTTGATCACCGCCACTGATGCCCTCAACAGGACATCAACAACGTCTTACGTCTCTGCTGGAACTGGTTATGGCCCTGTCGTCAGGCTTACATCGACCGACCCGAAGCAATACACATCCACCACGGACGTGGATCCGGCTTGGGGAACCGCGCTCAAATTCGTGGACCCCAATGGGAATGTCACTGAGCAAGCCGTCGACGCTCTGGGACGCTTGATCTCAGTATGGAAGCCGGATCGTGCACGCGCCCTGAACGACGCACCGAGCCTTGTATACACATACAGCGTAAATAACGACAAGGAAACTTGGATCCGCACTGACACGCTGAAAGCGGACGGCAAAACGTACAACACCATGTACGAAATACTCGACTCGCTTCTGCGTCCTCGTCAGAAGCAAGTACCGTCACCCACCGGAGGGCGGGTGATCTCAGAGACGCTTTACGATGACCGCGGGCAGGCGTATATAAAGAACGACCAAGTTCACGACAACCTCGCGCCAGAGGGCAGGCTCGCCAACACGTTCCCTGGTTCTGTTCCCGCATCCACGGAGACGGTTTTCGACGGGGCAGGTCGTGCGACTGATTCGATCTTCAGGGTTTACGATCAGGAGCGGTGGCGGACCAGCACCCGCTACGAGGGTGACCGGACGTCTGTGACCGCTGCCCCAGGCGGCAGCGGCACCCTTACCGTCACTGATGCCCGTGGGCGAACCATCGAGCGCCGAGAATACGCCGGGCCTACTCCGGCTGGCGCAGATTACTCAACTACGCGCTATACATACACTCCGGGCGGCCAGGTCGAAAGCATCACAGGTCCAGATGGCGCCGTATGGCGATACGCGTACGATCTGCGCGGCCGCCAAATTTCCCTGGTCGATCCAGACCGTGGCAAGATCACGTCAACGTTCAACGAGGCAGACCAGCCTCTGACAGCAACCACGACGGTAAATGGCGCGCTGCGCACCCTGATCACTGACTATGACGAGCTCGGCCGCAAGATAGGCACCTGGGACGGAGTCCAGGACAATACCCACCAGCTGACCAAGTTCACCTACGACAGCCTGGCCAAGGGACAGCCCACCGCTGCCATCCGCTACGTCGGCGGCACCACCGGCAAGATCTACTCCCAGGTCGTCACCGGCTATGACGCACTCGGCCGGCCCAAGGGCACCAAAACCGTCATCGCCGCCACCGACCCCCTGGTCACCGCCGGCGCGCCGCAGACCTTCACCACCTCCACCGTCTACAACATCGACGGCACCATCCAGTCCACCTCGATGCCCGCGCTGGCCGGCCTGCCCGCAGAGAGCGTCCACAACACCTACAACAACCTCGGCATGCTCACCG
>NZ_JALLGL010000450.1 GCF_023072675.1 Streptomyces sp. XM83C | reverse complement strand
GTGGGGGGCGGTGCGTACGGGGCGGGGAGGGCGTGCTGCGGGTCCGGATACGGGAGCGGATGCGGCATGGCCGTGGCCTTCCTCGTGACGACCGTGGGCTGCACGGGCTGAGGGTGCGTCGGATCGTGTGCGACGTCGTGGCAACGAGCGGTGACGGTACGCCTGCTGAGGCACCGTCACCCTAGAACTCGAACACAAACGAAGCAATGACCCTGTCGGAGTCTGTGTGTTCCTGTTCGGCCCACCGACTCCGGGCACCCTCACCGTGGCCCGGCGGTCGCCTCGCGCCCTGCCCGGCCCCGCCGTCGGACGGGGTCCGCGCCGAGGGTCACTCCGCCGGCGTGGCGGCCCGCTTCGGCAGCTTCCAGTTCGGCCGCGGGAAGTGGCAGGTGTAACCGTCGGGGTAGCGCTCCAGGTAGTCCTGGTGCTCGGGCTCGGCCTCCCAGAAGTCACCGGCCGGCTGGACCTCGGTGACGACCTTGCCCGGCCACAGTCCGCTGGCCTCCACGTCGGCGATGGTGTCCAGCGCCACGCGGTGCTGCTCCTCGTCGACGTAGAAGATCGCGGAGCGGTAGCTGCGGCCGATGTCGTTGCCCTGGCGGTCCTTGGTGGTCGGGTCGTGGATCTGGAAGAAGAACTCCAGCAGGTCCCGGTAGGTGGTGACCGTCGGGTCGTAGAGGATCTCGATCGCCTCGGCGTGGTCGCCGTGGTCGCGGTAGGTGGCGTTCGGGGTGTCGCCTCCGGTGTAGCCGACCCGCGTCGACACCACGCCCGGCTGCTTGCGGATCAGGTCCTGCATGCCCCAGAAGCAGCCGCCGGCCAGCACCGCACGCTCGGTTCGGACTGTCATCTCGTACCTCTCTACGCCTTCGGTCGATGTGCCTGTGTGGTGGAACGGATCTCGGGGCCGAAGTCTTCCCTGGCCACGGCGTGTCCCACGGCGGTGACGGGGAGTCGTCGGGGCGGGGGTCAGACGACGTCGAACTCGTTGCCCTCGGGGTCCCGCAGCGCGGCGGCGTAGAGGTCCGTGTCGGGCTCGTCCCTGACCCGCACCACGGTGGCCCCGGCCGCGACCAGCCGCCGTACCGTGGCGTCGACCCGCTGGGCGCGGACGTCGCGGGGCACGGCCCGGCCGCCGCCGACCTTCAGGTCGAAGTGCCATCGGTTCTTGACGGTCTTCGGCTCGGGGACGTGCTGGAACCACACGCGCGGCCCGCGTCCCGAGGGATCGACGATGGACTCCGGCAGGTCCCCGGCGCCGGACGGCAGCTCCTCCTCGGGCACGCCCATCGCCTGCCAGTAGTCACGCCAGGTGGCGTGTCCGTCCGGGGGCGGCTCGGGCACGTAGCCCAGGGCCTCCGTCCAGAACTCCACCATCCGCCGTGGGTCGGAGCAGTCGATCGTCAGTTGCAGTTCCATCTCCATGCCGTGAGTGTCGCAGGCACCACTGACAACCGGTCCGGTCCGCTTCCCGCCCCACGGCTCCCGCGGGATCAGCCGGTGCGGCGGGCGAACGCGTCGTAGGCGCGGTCGTCGAAGAGGACGAAGCTGACCTCTTCGACGCGGGTCGGCGTGGAGCGCACGGTGTCCACCGCGATCCGCGCCGCGTCGTCCATCGGCCACCGGTACACCCCGGTCGAGATCGCGGGGAACGCCACCGTGCGCGCGCCCAGTTCGTCGGCGACGCGCAGCGACTCGCGGTAGCAGGAGGCGAGCAGCTCCGAGCGGTCCTCTTCGGCGCTGTGGACGGGGCCGACGGTGTGGATGACCCAGCGGGCGTCGAGGTTCCCGGCGGTGGTGGCGACCGCCCGGCCGGTGGGCAGCCCCCTGCCGTACCTGGAGGCGCGGAGCCTGCGGCACTCCTCGAGGATGGCGGGCCCGCCGCGCCGGTGGATGGCGCCGTCGACGCCGCCCCCGCCGAGCAGGGAGGAGTTGGCGGCGTTGACGATGGCGTCGGCGCTGACCCGGGTGATGTCGCCGCGGACGAGGGTGATGGTGGTCATGGCTGCTGCCTCAGCCTTCTCCAGACCGCCTTGGCCGCGTTGTGCCCGGACATGCCGTGCACGCCGGGGCCCGGCGGGGTGGCCGACGAGCAGATGAACACGGCCGGGTGGGCGGTGTGGTACGGGAACAGGGACAGTCTGGGCCGCAGCAGGATCTGAAGGCCGGAGACCGCGCCGGCGGCGATGTCCCCGCCGACGTAGTTGGCGTTGCGGGCGGCGAGTTCGGCGGGGCCCATGGTGGCGCGGGCGAGGATCCGGTCGCGGAAGCCGGGCGCGAAGCGCTCCAGTTGGCGTTCCATCGCGTCGGTGAGGTCGCCGCTCCAGCCGTTGGGGACGTGCCCGTACGCCCAGAAGACATGCTTGCCCTCGGGGGCGCGGGTGGGGTCCGCGACACTCGGCTGGACGGTGATCATGAACGGGCGGTCGGGGGCGCGGCCCTCGCGGGACGCGGCGCGCAGGGCCGCGCCGATCTCCGCGCTGTTCGCGCCGATCTGCACGGTGCCGGCGGTGCGGGCCTCGGGCGCGGTCCAGGGGACGGGGCCGTCCAGCGCATAGTCGATCTTGAAGACGCTGGGGCCGTACCGGAAGTTCTCGTAGGCGCGGCCGAGGCCTGCGATACGGGCGAGCGCGGTGGGCGAGGTGTCGAAGACGTACGCGCGGGCGGGCGGCAGGTCGTCCAGCCGTTTGACCTCGTAGTCGGTGTGGATCTCGCCGCCGAGGTCCTTCAGGTAGGCGGCGAGGGCGTCGGAGACGGACTGGGAGCCGCCACGGGCGACCGGCCAACCCCTCGCGTGCGCGGCCAGTGCGAAGACCAGGCCGATCGCGCTGGTGGCGAAACCGTTCAGCGGGGCCATGACGTGGGCGACGAGCCCGGCGAGCAGGGTGCGGGCGCGGTCGTCGCGGAACAGCCGCATCAGCCAGGTCGAGGGGGGCAGCCCGGCGAGGCCGAAGCGGGCGAGCCCGACCGGGTCGCGGGGCAGCGCGGTCAGCGGCAGGGACATGAAGTCCTGGGCGAGCGTGTCCCACTTGGCGAGGAACGGCTCGATCAGCCGGCGGTAGGCGCCCGCGTCGCGCGGCCCGAACGAGGCGGCGGTCTCGGCGACGGAACGGGACAGCACGGCGGCCGTGCCGTCGAGGAAGGGGTGCGCCATCGGCAGGTCGGCGTGCAGCCACTGAAGTCCGTACCGGTCGAGCGGCATCGCCCGGAACGCGGGCGAGTTGACGGCGAGGGGGTGCGCGGCGGAGCACGGGTCGTGGCGGAAGCCGGGGAGGGTCAGCTCCTCCGTGGAGGCGCCGCCGCCGACGGTGGGGCGGGCCTCGAAAAGGGCTGTGGAGAAGCCTCGGCGGGCCAGCTCCACGGCGGCGGTCAGCCCATTGGGTCCCGCCCCCACCACGACCACATCGAGCATCGACGGCACCTTCGGACCCCTTCGTCAGCCGACGGCCAGCCTGGATGGTTCAGGATATGCCCGGCCCTCACGGACGGACGGGGCGGGTGTGCGGGGCCGCCTTTCCTCAGCCCCCGCCGCGCTCACCCCTCCTCC
>NZ_JALLGL010000044.1 GCF_023072675.1 Streptomyces sp. XM83C | reverse complement strand
TTGATGGGGTAAGGCTCCCAGTAGACGACTGGGTTGATAGGCCGGATATGGAAGCCAGGTGACTGGTGGAGTTGACCGGTACTAATAGGCCGAGGGCTTGTCCTCAGTTGCTCGCGTCCACTGTGTTAGTTCTGAGGCAACGACCGTTGCCGGTATTGAGCAGAACGCATAACTAAAGAGTGTGCTTGTTCGCTCGAAACCATTAGGGTTTCGGTGGTCATAGCGTGAGGGAAACGCCCGGTTACATTCCGAACCCGGAAGCTAAGCCTTACAGCGCCGATGGTACTGCAGGGGGGACCCTGTGGGAGAGTAGGACGCCGCCGAACAATCTTTGGAGGACCCCTGGTCACCAGCGTTCAGCTGGGACCAGGGGTCCTTTCGTTTTTACAATGCTTGCGGTACCTAAGACAGGAGTCACCATGTCCACCAACTCTCCCGACGACCGACCGGAGCGCGACCAGCGGCGACGGGACAGTGGGAACCGCAACGACCGTGGGGGCTTCCGGCGCGACAACGAACGTCGGGAAGGCGGCGACCGCCGTGACTTCCGGAGCCGTGACGACCGTGGCGGGTTCCGCGGACGGGACGACCGTGGCGGGTACGGCCGGCGCGACGACCGCGGTGACCGGCGGGCAGACGATCGGCGTGATGACCGTGGCGGGTTCCGCCGTGACGACCGGCGGGACGATCGCCGTGACGACCGCGGCGGATTCCGTGGGCGGGACGACCGTGGTGGCTACGGGCAGCGCGACGACCGTGACCGTGGTGGCTTCCGCCGTGATGACCGGGGGGACCGGCCCTCCTACCGCCGGGACAACGACCGCCGGGACGGCGGGGACCGTGGCGGGTTCCGCCGCGATGACCGGCGGGACGATCGCCGTGACGACCGTGGCGGCTTCCGTGGCGGTGAGCGTGGCGGGTTCCGTGGGCGGGACGACCGAGGTGGGCGTGGGCCCCGTCGGGACGACCGTGGCGGGCGGCCCGGCGGCTTCCGCGGCCGGGACGACCGGCGTGGCGGCGGCCGGTTCCGTGACGAGCGGGACCGTGACCGCGAGCCGATCAAGCGGCTGCCGATCCCCGAGGACGTCACGGGCGACGAGATCGACAAGGACGTGCGGCAGGAGCTCCAGAGCCTGCCCAAGACGCTCGCCGAGGACGTCGCCAAGAACCTGGTGATGGTGGCCCGGCTGATCGACGACGACCCCGAGGGCGCCTACGGCTACTCCAGGGTGGCGCTGCGGCTGGCGTCCCGAGTCGCGGCCGTACGTGAGGCGGCCGGATTCGCGGCGTACGCGAACCAGAAGTACGGCGAGGCCCTCGCCGAGTTCCGGGCGGCGCGGCGGATGACCGGCAGCGTCGACCTGTGGCCCGTCATGGCCGACTGCGAGCGCGGCCTCGGCCGGCCCGAGAAGGCCCTCGACATGGCCGGCGCCCCCGAGGTGCACAAGCTGGACAAGGCCGGGCAGGTCGAGATGCGGCTCGTCGCGGCCGGCGCCCGGCGTGACATGGGGCAGCTCGACGCGGCCATCGTGACGCTGCAGAGCCCGGAGCTGGCCTCCAACTCCGTGCAGCCGTGGACCGCGCGCCTTCGGTACGCGTACGCCGACGCGCTGCTCGCCGCCGACCGGCGCGGCGAGGCCCGCGAATGGTTCGCCAAGGCCGTCGAGGCCGACCGGGACGGCAGCACCGACGCCTCCGACCGGCTCGCGGAGCTGGACGGCGTGGAGTTCGTCGACGCGCTCGACGAGACCCAGGCCGACGACGTCGACAGTGACGGTGACGAGGACGCCACCGACGACTGACCGGGCGCGGCGGCACGCGAACAACCGAAGGGGGTGGGATCCGTCCGGGTCCCACCCCCTCCTTTTTGGTTTTCGCGAGGTGCCCTTCAGAGGTCCAGTGCGCGCAGCACCAGGCCCGACGCCGGCTTCGGGCCGAACGACGTCGACTTGCGGGGCATGGTGACGCCCTGGCGGGCCAGCTCGCGTACGACCTCCTCGCGCACGGGGTGCAGCAGCACCGCCGTACCGCCGTCGCGTTCGGCCTTCTCCACCGTGGCGGCCGTGTCGTGGATGTAGGCGATCCGGTTCGGATCGTCCTCCGGGATGTGCCACACATGGTCGAGGAGCGTGGCGTGCAGGACCGTCGCGTCCAGGGTCCGCCACGCCGAAGGACGATCCGCGGGCACCGTACGGGCCAGCAGCTCCGGGTCGGGGCGGTCGACGAGGTGGAAGGCGCCGTCGCCGGCCAGCAGGAAGGCGTTGCCCGCGCCCGCCGCGTCCGCCAGAGCGGCCAGCGCCTCCGGCAGCGGCACCTCCAGGTGTCGTACGCGGAACAGGTCCCGCAGGGCCGCCAGGGCGTCCCCGACGGGCAGGCCGTGCAGCAGACGGTGGATGGCCCGGACCCGCAGCGGATAGCGGGCCGTGTCCACCAGCAGCACCAGGCCGTAGTCCCACGGGCTGGGGGAAGGGTGCTCCGCGCGCAGCGTGCGATACGTCGCCCAGCGGTGGTGGCCGTCGGCGATGAGGGCCTGGCAGCCCGCCAGCTCGGCCTGGATGCGTGCCACATCGGCGGGGTCCGTGATGGACCACAGGCGGTGGCTGAAGCCGTCCTCCGTGGTCGTGGCCAGCAGCGGCGGGAGGCCGGCCGCGGCCTCCACAAGATCGCAGGTGGCCGGGGTGCTGCCGTCGCCGCGGTACGTCAGCAGCAGCGGTTCGAGGTTGGCGGCCGTCGCTCGCATCAGCGCCGCGCGGTCCGCGACCACATGCGGCATGACGTCCTCGTGGGGCAGGACCACACCCTCGCGGGGCTCGGAGACGCGCAGCGCGCCGATCAGGCCGCGCTGGAGCAGGCCCTCACCGTCGCTCTGCTCGTAGACGTACAGGCCGGGCTCGGGATCCGTGGTGAGGACCCCCTCCGCGAGCCAGCGGCGCAGCGTGTCGGCGGCCTGCTCGGTGCGGGCGCTGGGGGTGCGGGCCTGCGGGAGGATCAGACGGACGATGTTGTACGGGTCGGCGGCCTCCAGATGGTGCAGGCCGTCGGGGCGGACGACGACGTCGTACGGCGGGGACGTCACGGCGGCGAGGCTGCCGACCCGGTCGGGGTCGTAGCGCAGGCCTCGGAACGGGGTGAGTTCCAGGCCTCGGGGCGCCGTTGCTTCCGAGTGACCTGCAATGTTCATCCCGGCATCGTACGGGTCGGGGCGCTGTCGGTGGCATGGGGGATGATCGAGGGGAAACCCGAGCGTACGAGGAGCGATGCGGAATGAGCCGGAGCGTCAGGACGAAGCCCGAGGGCAGTGGGCAGGCCCTGAGCGAGGCGTACGACACGGCGCTGCTCGACCTGGACGGGGTGGTGTACTACGCGGGCGGACACGCCATCAAGCACGCCGTCGAGTCCCTCGCCGGGGCGCGGGCGGGCGGCATGCATCTGGCGTACGTCACCAACAACGCGCTGCGGACGCCGGACACGGTGGCCGCGCACCTGACCGAGCTGGGCATACCGACCGCCGCGGACGATGTCATCACCTCGGCGCAGGCCGTCGCCCGGCTGATCGCCGAGCAGGTGCCCGCCGGGTCGCGGGTGCTGGTCATCGGCGGTGAGGGGCTGCGGGTCGCGCTGCGGGAGCGGGGACTTCAGCCGGTGGAGTCCGCCGACGACGACCCGGCGGCCGTCGCCCAGGGGTACGGCGGTCCGGACCTGACGTGGGCGCGGTTCGCGGAGGCGAGCTTCGCGGTCGGGCGGGGCGTGCCGTGGTTCGCGTCCAACACCGACCTGACGATCCCCAGCGGGCGGGGCATCGCCCCGGGCAACGGCGCCGCCGTCGAAGTCGTGCGGATCGCGACCGGTGCCGAGCCGCAGGTCGCGGGCAAGCCGCTGCCCCCCATGCACCGGGAGACGATTCTGCGGACCGGGGCGAAGCGGCCCCTGGTGGTGGGGGACCGGCTGGACACCGACATCGAGGGCGCGTTCAACGGCGGCGTGGACTCGCTGCTGGTGCTGACCGGCGTGACCGACGGGGCGCGGCTGCTGGCCGCGCCGCCGCAGCACCGTCCGACGTACGTGGACGCGGACCTGCGGGGGCTGCTCACCGGGCAGCCGGACGTCGTCGAGGAGGGCGAGGGTTTCCGGTGCGGTGGCTGGACGGCGACCGCGGGGGACACGCGGCTGGAACTCGACGGTGACGGGGAGGTGCTGGACGGTCTGCGGGCGCTGTGCGCGGCGGCGTGGACGGCGGCCGGCTACGGCAGTTGCGCGCTCGACGGCGAGAAGGCACTGGCGCGGCTGGGGCTGTGAGGGCCCGCCCGGCGGCAGGGGCGGCAGGCGTGCGGCGCTTCGCCAGGGGGCCGGAGCGCGCGGGGTGGGGTGCGCCGGGGTGTGCGCCGGTGATCCGTGCCACGCGGATCGTTCCTGATGGCAGGGTAGGCTAACCTAACTGCGTGTTGGTCGAGAGTCCTCCCGAATCGCGCGCGGAAGTCCCGTCCGCGCCTCCCAGCCGCCGGGCGATACGCGCCGCCGGGCTGCTCGTCGCCGTGGCGGCCCTGGCCGCCGTACTGGTGGCGAGCATCGCGATCGGCGCGCGGCAGCTCTCCCTGGAACAGGTCTGGCACGGGCTGTTCCAGGCCACGGGGACCTACGGCGACACCGTGGTCGACGATCGGCTGTCCCGCACCCTGCTCGGACTGCTCGCCGGTGTCGCCCTCGGCCTGTCCGGAGCCGTGCTCCAGGCCCTGACACGCAATCCGCTCGCCGACCCCGGCCTGCTCGGCATCAACGCCGGCGCCTCCGCGGCCGTCGTCACGGCCATCACCTATCTCGGCGTCACCAGCCTCACCGGCTATGTGTGGTTCGCGTTCCTCGGCGCCGCCGTCGTGGGAGCGCTGGTGTGGTTCCTCGGCGGCAGCCGCGGCGCCACACCCGTACGGCTGGCCCTCGCCGGCACGGCGATCACCGCCGCGCTCTACGGGTTCGTACAAGCCGTGATGATCATGGACGATGCGGCGCTGGGCAAGATGCGCTTCTGGACGGTCGGTTCGCTGAACACCGCGACCGACCTCACCATCCGCCAGGTCTGGCCGTTCATCGCGGCCGGCACGCTGCTCGCCCTCGCGCTCGCCCGGTCGCTGAACGCCATGGCCATGGGCGACGACACCGCGAAGGCGCTCGGCGCGCACCTCGGCCGTACGCGGGCGCTGGCCATGCTCGCCGCCACGGTGCTGTGCGGGGCGGCCACCGCGGCCTGCGGGCCGATCATGTTCGTCGGGCTGATGGTGCCGCACGTCGTGCGCTCCTTCACCGGGCCCGACCTGCGCTGGATCCTGCCGTACGCGGCCGTCCTGTCGCCCGTGCTGTTGCTCGGCGCCGATGTCCTCGGACGGGTTCTCGCCCGGCCCGCCGAAGTGCAGGTGGGCATCGTGACCGCGGTCCTGGGCGGGCCGGTCTTCATCTTCCTGGTACGACGGCGGAGGACGACCCAGCTGTGAAGACCGCACCGAACAACGGGCGCCGCCCGGCCCCGGGCAGCCGTGTGCTGCGCACCCCCGGCGGGCTCTCCCTCCGGCTGGACGTCCGCGCCCTGGTCGTCGTCGTGCTGCTGCTGGTGGCCGCGTTCACCGCGAGCGTCGTGCTGATCGGCACCGGCGACTTCCCGATCCCGGCCGGGGACGTCGTGAAGACACTGCTCGGCGACGGCGAACCCGGGCAGGAGTTCATCGTCGAACAGCTGCGGCTGCCGCGCGTCCTCGTCGGGCTGCTCGTCGGCGCCTCGCTCGGGCTGGGCGGCGCGCTGTTCCAGTCCATCTCCCGCAACCCGCTCGGCAGCCCCGACGTGCTCGGCCTCAGCCAGGGCGCCACGGCCGGCGCGCTCGTCGTGATCGTGCTGATGTCCGGCAGCGCCCGAGCGGTCACCGTCGGCGCGCTCGTCGGCGGCCTGGCCACCGGCGCCGCGATCTATCTGCTCGCCTGGAAGCGGGGCGTGCACGGGTACCGGCTGGTCCTCGTCGGCATCGGCGTCAACGCGATCGCCGTCGCCGTCAACGGCTACCTGATCACCAAGGCCGACCTCGTCGACGCCGCCCGGGCCGTGGTGTGGATGACCGGCTCCCTCAACGGCCGCGGCTGGGAGCAGGTGGGACCGCTCTCCGCGCTGTGCGCGGTGCTCGTGCCGCTCGTCCTCGTGAACGCGCGTGGCCTGCGGATGATGGAGATGGGCGACGACCTGTCCAACGCGCTCGGCGTCCGCGTCGAACGGGTCCGCGCCCTGCTGATGGTGGCCGCGGTACTGCTGACCGCGGCCGCGACCGCCGCCGCCGGGCCCGTCTCCTTCGTCGCCCTGACCGCGCCCCAGCTGGCCCGGCGGCTCACCCGCTCGCCCGGCCCCAACCTCGTGCCGTCCCTGTGCATGGGCGCCGCGCTCCTGGTCACCGCGGACTGGGTCTCCCAGCGTGCCTTCGGCGCCGACCAGCTGCCCGTCGGCGTCGTCACCGGCGTCATCGGCGGCCTCTACCTGCTGTGGCTGCTGGTCGCCGAGCGCCGGGCGGGCCGGATATGAGCGCCGGAGGGACGACCGGGCCGCGCACCCCCGTCGAGCCGCCCGTGCCGTCGACCGGCGCGCCCACCCCGAGTGGACCGAACAACCCGAGCGGGCCGAACACCCCGAGGAGCATCGTGAACCGTCTGTCCGCCGAGAACGTCACCCTCGCCTACGACCAGCGGGTCATCGCCGAGGACCTGTCGGTGGAGATACCCGACCACTCCTTCACGGTGATCGTCGGCCCGAACGCGTGCGGCAAGTCGACGCTGCTGCGGGCCCTGTCGCGGATGCTCAAGCCCAGCCAGGGCCGCGTCCTGCTCGACGGGCAGGTCATCCAGTCGATGCCCGCCAAGAAGGTCGCGCGGACGCTGGGGCTGCTGCCGCAGTCGTCCATCGCCCCGGACGGCATCACCGTCGCCGACCTCGTCGGCCGCGGCCGTTACCCCCACCAGGGCATCCTGCGCCAGTGGTCCGCCGAGGACGAGCGTGTCGTGCAGGAGTCGATGCGGCAGACCGGCGTTGCCGAACTCGCCGACCGGTACGTCGACGAGCTGTCCGGCGGACAGCGGCAGCGCGTGTGGATCGCGATGGCGCTCGCCCAGCAGACCCCGCTGCTGCTCCTCGACGAGCCGACCACCTACCTCGACATCCAGCACCAGATCGACGTCCTCGACCTGTGCGCCGAGCTGCACGAGACACAGGGCCGCACCCTCGTCGCCGTCCTGCACGACCTCAATCACGCCGCCCGCTACGCCACCCACCTGATCGCCCTCAAGGCGGGCCGGGTCGTCGCCCAGGGCACGCCGGCCGAGGTGGTCACCGCGGAGCTGGTGGAGGAGGTCTTCGGTCTGCGCTGTCAGATCATCGACGACCCGGAGACCGGTACGCCGCTGGTGGTGCCGGCGGCACGCAAGGCGCGCGCGGCCCGCGCCGCCGAGCGGACCGCCGCGGCAGAGGCCTCCTGAGAAGGCCCGGACAGCCGAAACGGGGCGGGCAAGGCCGGCAGGGCGGTCACAGCAGCTTCCGGAGCCGGAACAGGTCCCGCAGGCCAGCCTCCAGCCTCACCCGGCCCGAACCCCACGCCTTGGCGAAGTGCAGCTCGCCCGCCACCAGGGCGACCAGATCGTCCCCGGCCATGGCCAGCCTGATCTGGGCCCTCTCCGACGGCAGCCCCGGCACGGTGCCGTCCACCCGGATCCGGCCGTCCGTCATCCGGCCGACGAACGTGACGTCCAGGTCGGTGATGTGGCAGCTCACCGAGCGGTCCAGCGCGGCGGCCTCACGGACGTCGCCCTCCGCCCGCCCCATGCTGTCCGAAAGCTTTTCGAGTGCGGTACGGCACTCCTCGATCGTGGCCATCGCGATCGACGGTACCCCAGGCCTTCGGGGTAGCGTCTGGGCATGAGCGACACCGAGCCCGACGAGCAGGCGGCCTGGCACCCGGCGCCGGTCGGACCCGACGACGACCCCTTCGCGCCGGCCCCGCTGGGCGTGCCCCGCACCCCCACCGGCAACGCCGACGTCGACGCCGCCCTGGAGCGGCTCGCCGACGCCGACCACCTCACGACCGACGGACACATCGAGGTGTACGAGGATGTACACCGGGGGCTGCGTGACGCGCTCACCGCGCTCGACGCCCGCCCGGGACCTCCGGCGCCCCCCTCGTCGTACCCGACGGCGTCCCCTCCGGCGCCGTCGCCGCAGTCGCCGTACCAGAGCAGGAGCTGAACCGAACGTGGCAGGAGTCGCACGCCGTCGTCTGGACGCGGAGCTGGTCCGCCGGAAGCTCGCGCGCTCCCGCGAGCACGCCAGCCAGCTGATCGCCGCCGGGCGGGTCACCGTCGGCAAGACCGTCGCCACGAAACCGGCCACCCAGGTCGAGACCGCGGCCGCGATCGTCGTCGCCGCCGACGACAGCGACCCCGACTACGTCTCCCGAGGGGGGCACAAACTGGCCGGGGCGCTGAAGGTCTTCGTCCCGCGGGGACTCGTCGTCGAGGGCCGCCGCGCCCTGGACGCCGGCGCCTCCACCGGCGGTTTCACCGATGTCCTGCTGCGGGCCGGGGCCGCGCACGTGGTCGCCGTGGACGTCGGATACGGCCAACTCGCGTGGTCTTTGCAGAGCGATGAACGCGTCACCGTCAAGGACCGTACCAACGTACGCGAGTTGACGCTGGAGGCCATCGACGGGCAGCCGGTGGAACTCGTGGTGGGCGATCTGTCGTTCATCCCGCTGGGGCTGGTGCTGCCGGCCCTGGCGCGGTGCGCGACACCGGACGCCGACCTGGTGATGATGGTCAAACCGCAGTTCGAGGTGGGCAAGGAGAGGCTGGGCAGCGGGGGAGTCGTACGGAGTCCGCAACTGCGGGCGGAAGCCGTGCGGGGCGTCGCCGAGAAGGCGTGGGAGCTGGGGCTCGGGGTGAAGGGTGTCACCGCGTCCCCACTGCCCGGGCCGTCCGGCAACGTCGAGTACTTTCTGTGGCTGCGTTCCGGGGCGCCCGCCCTGGACCCGGCCGATGTTGACCGTGCAGTGGCGGAGGGGCCGCGTTGACGCAGAATCGAGCTCGTACTGTTTTCCTGCTCGCCCACACGGGAAGGCCTGCGGCGATTCGCAGTGCGGAGCTCGTGGTCAAAGGACTGCTGAGGTCCGGCATCGGGGTGCGCGTCCTGGAGGCCGAAGCCCGCGATCTGCCCCTGCCCGACGAGGTGGAGCTGGTCAAGGAGGCCACCCCGCAGTGCCTCGACGGGTGCGAGCTGCTGATCGTCCTCGGCGGTGACGGCACCCTGCTGCGCGGCGCCGAGTTCGCACGGGCCTCCGGAGTGCCGATGCTCGGCGTCAACCTCGGGCGCGTCGGGTTCCTCGCCGAGGCCGAGAGGGACGACCTGGAGAAGGTCGTCGACCGGGTCGTGGCGCGCTCCTACGAGGTCGAGGAGCGCATGACCGTCGACGTCGTCGTCCACCGCAACGGCGACATCGTGCACACCGACTGGGCACTCAACGAGGCCGCCGTGCAGAAGGCCGGCGCCGAGAAGCTGCTGGAGGTCGTGCTGGAGATCGACGGGCGGCCCGTCACCGGCTTCGGCTGCGACGGCATCGTCCTGTCCACGCCGACCGGCTCCACCGCGTACGCCTTCTCCGCCGGCGGGCCCGTCGTGTGGCCCGAGGTGGAGGCCCTGCTCATGGTGCCGATCAGCGCGCACGCGCTGTTCGCGAAACCGCTCGTGACCTCGCCCGACTCGGTGCTCGCGGTGGAGGTGCTGCCGCACATCCCGCCCGGCGTGCTGTGGTGCGACGGCCGGCGCACCGTCGAGCTGCCGCCGGGCGCCCGCGTGGAGGTCCGGCGGGGCGCCGTGCCGGTGCGGCTGGCGCGGCTGCACCACTCCTCCTTCACGGACCGGCTCGTGGCGAAGTTCGCGCTGCCGGTGTCGGGGTGGCGGGGGGCGCCTCACTAGGCCCTTGCGTCCGTGGCGCGAGGCGAGGTGCCCCCGGGGCCGGTGCGGCGGCGTCCCGTGCCGGGCGCCCGTGGTGCCACTCACGCGGGTGACAAGGGTGGGGCGGTCGCACACCGCCGCCTCGACCTCGTAAGGTCTTCACCGTGCTGGAAGAGATGCGGATACGGTCGCTCGGTGTCATCGACGACGCCGTCGTCGAGCTGTCGCCCGGGTTCACCGCCGTCACCGGTGAGACGGGCGCGGGCAAGACCATGGTGGTCACCAGCCTCGGACTGCTGCTCGGCGGGCGCGCCGACGCGGGCCTCGTGCGGATCGGCGCCGACAAGGCGGTCGTCGAGGGACGGATCGCCGTGCCCCCCGACGCCGCCGCCGTCGTACGGGCCGAGGAGGCCGGGGCCGAGCTGGACGACGGGGCGCTGCTGATCAGCCGTACCGTGTCCGCCGAAGGGCGCTCCCGGGCGCACGTCGGCGGACGGTCCGTGCCCGTGGGACTGCTCGCCGAACTGGCCGACGACCTCGTCGCCGTCCACGGGCAGACCGACCAGCAGGGCCTGCTGAAACTGTCCCGGCAGCGCGAGGCGCTCGACCGGTACGCCGGGGACGCGGTGGCCGTGCCCCTGGCCAAGTACCGCGAGGCCTACAAGCGGCTGCGGGCCGTCTCCGCCGAGCTGGACGAGATCGTCACGCGCGCGCGTGAACGGGCCCAGGAAGCCGACATGCTCCGCTTCGGGCTCGACGAGATCGCCGCCGTGGAACCCCGGCCCGGTGAGGACGCCGAGCTGGCCGAGGAGGCCGAGCGGCTCGGGCACGCCGAAGCGCTCGCGTCCGCCGCGAACGCCGCCCACCGCGCCCTCGCGGGGGACCCCGAGGACCCCGAGGGCATCGACGCCAACACCCTTGTCGCCGGTGCCCAGCGGGCCCTGGAGGCCGTCCGGACGCACGACCCGGCGCTCGCCGCGCTCGCCGACCGCATCGGCGAGATCGGCATCCTGCTCGGCGACGTCGCCGGCGAGCTGGCCGGATACGCCGACGACCTCGACGCCGACCCGCTGCGGCTGGCCGCCGTCGAGGAACGGCGCGCCGCCCTCACCGGGCTCACCCGCAAGTACGGCGAGAACATCGACGCCGTCCTCGCCTGGGCCCAGCAGGGCGCCGCCCGCCTCACCGAGCTGGACGGCGACGACGACCGCATCGAGGAACTCACCGCCGAACGCGACGCCCTGCGCGCCGAACTCGGCGGGCTCGCCCAGGCCCTGACGGACGCACGGACCGAGGCCGCCGGACGGTTCGCCGCCGCCGTCACCGCCGAACTGGCGTCCCTGGCGATGCCGCACGCGCGCGTGTCCTTCGACATCCGGCAGACCGAGGACCCCGACGGTGTGGAGGTCGGCGGGCGCACCGTCGCCTACGGGCCGTCCGGTGCCGACGAGGTCGAGCTGCTCCTCGCCCCCCACCCCGGGGCGCCGCCCCGGCCCATCGCCAAGGGCGCGTCCGGCGGTGAGCTGTCCCGCGTCATGCTCGCCGTCGAGGTCGTGTTCGCCGGGACCGACCCTGTGCCGACGTACCTCTTCGACGAGGTCGACGCCGGGGTCGGCGGCAAGGCCGCCGTCGAGATCGGGCGGCGGCTGGCCAAGCTGGCGCGCAGCGCGCAGGTGGTCGTCGTCACGCATCTGCCGCAGGTGGCCGCGTTCGCCGACCGGCAGTTGCTCGTGGAGAAGACCAACGACGGGTCCGTGACGCGGTCCGGGGTGAAGGTGCTGGAGGGGGAGGAGCGGATCCGCGAGCTGTCCCGGATGCTGGCGGGGCAGGAGGATTCGGAGACGGCGCGGGCGCATGCGGAGGAGCTGCTGGCGGCGGCTCGGGCCGAGGTCTAGGGCTATGGCCCTGGGGAGCGGGGCGGGGGATGCGGGCGACCTGTTCGTGAAGTGGCGTGCCGCCGGCGGCCTCGGCCCTGGGGAGCGGGGGTGCGGTGATGCGCCCCCCGCGCGCCGGTGCGGTGATGCGCACCTGCCGGTGCGTTGTGGTGGGTCGCGCAGTTTTCCGCGCCCCCATGGGGGTGTCTGCGGTGGGTTTTCGGCTTGCGGGTGCGTGGGAGGTTCTCGCGCAGTTTCCCCGCGCCCTTGATGCGCAGTTCCCCGCGCCCCTGATGCGCAGTTCCCCGCGCCCCAGAGGTGGTGGGCGGGTGACTGCGGTTTCGACGTGCCGGTGCGTGGGTGGTTCTCGCGCAGTTCCCCCGCGCCCTGGGCGGCGTCGTTCCCCCCGGCGCTGAGTCGTGACGGACCTCCCGCCCAGGGACGGGGTGGGTTGGGTCACTCTTGTGGGTGATGTGGGGGTGAGGGGGTCGGGGGTTTGCGCCCCCGGTGGTGCCGGAACATCCGTACGTGCTGGCATCCTTGGCAGGTACGGGGGGCATCCGCGCGGCTCACTCCCGGCGCGTGATCCTTCTGTACGTTTCTTCGTGACCGTCCCCCAGCCGCCGCCGAACCAGGAGCCCGGCCACGTGACCCCGACCAGCCCATCCCCGCTGCGCACCGTGCAGGTGCTCGGCGGAGGCAACGCCGGTAGCAGCGCCCATGTGCGTTCCCTGGCCGCCGGGCTCGTCGCACGGGGCGTGCGTGTCACGGTGTGCGCCCCCATCGAGGCGGATCACGCCTACGACTTCACAGGAACCGGAGCCGGACACATCCATGTGCCCCGGCGCAGCGATCCCGCCTCCGTCGCGGCGCTGCGGGCGGCCTGCACCGGTGCCGACCTGGTGCACGCGCACGGACTGCACGCCTCGTTCCGGGCCGTGCTCGCGCTCAGCGGACGGACCACGCCGCTGGTCGTCACCTGGCACAACCACGCGCACGCCGAAGGCGCCCGGGCCCAGTTCCTGCGGCTGCTGGAGCGGCGGGTGGCCAGGACCGCCACCGTCGTGCTGGGCACCAGCTCCGACCTGGTGGACAGGGCCCGCCGTATCGGGGCGAAGGACGCGCGACTCGCCGCCGTGTCGCTGCCGGGCAGGGGTACCGCCGAGCGGCTCGACCGTGCCAAGCTGCGGGCCGAACTGGGCGCGGTGGGGCGGCCGTTGCTGCTGGCCGTCGGCTCGCTGGACCGCATCCGGGGGTACGACGTGCTGCTGGACGCGGCACGGGCGTGGCGGTCGCTCGACCCGCCGCCGCTGGTGGTGATCGCGGGCGAGGGGCCGCAGCGGGCGGCGTTGCAGGCCCGGATCGAGGACGAGGAACTGCCGGTCCAGTTGCTCGGGCACCGTGACGACCTGGCCGAACTGCTCGCCGCCGCCGACCTCGCTCTGGTGCCGGGCAGCCGTGAGGCGCGCTCGGTCCTCGCCCAGGAGGCCCTGCACGCGCGCGTGCCGCTGGTCGCCGCCGACGCCGACGGCATCCGCGACCTCGTCGGCGACGCCGCCGAGCTCGTCCCGCGCCGCGACCCGGACGCCCTCGCCGAAGCCGTCGTACGCCTCCTTCACGACCCGGAGCGCCGCGAGGAACTGCGGGACCGGGGCACCCGGCAGGCGGCGACCTGGCCGACGGAGGACGAGACCGTGGCACAAGTGCTCAGCGTGTACGACGAGTTGACGCAGCCTCAGCCGCTGCTCTGAGCATCCCCGCCGCGACCCGGCTCACCCGACGTGACGTCGGGCCCGCAGCGCCAGGCTCAGGGCGAGGACCGTCTGCGGGTCGTCGAGGTCCGTGCCCAGCAGCTCCCCGATCCGCGCGAGGCGGTTGTAGAGCGTCTGCCGGTTCAGGTGCAGCTCGCGTGCCGTCTCCGCCTTGCGGCCGGCGTGCGCCAGATACGTCTCCAGGGTCGGCAGCAGCGGCGGCCGGGAGCGGCTGTCGTGGTCGCGCAGCGGGCCGATCGCCCGGTCGACGAACGCCGCGAGGTCCGGATGGTCACGCAGCCGCCACAGCAGCAGGTCGATGTCCAGGCGCCGGGCGTCGTACCAGGGCCGGTCGGTGAGGCCCTGCGCGGCGGTCGCCGTCTCCGCCGCGTGCCTGAGGCCCGCCGAGGCCGCCGCCCAGCCGCCGGCCACACCGACCACGACCACAGGCGGCTGCGCGCCCGGCCGCTGCATCCCGGCCCGCTCCACCCCGGCCCGCAGCGCCGCCGCGACCCGGTCCGCGACCGCCGCCCGCTCCGAGTCGGACCGCAGCCCCAACAGCACCAGGACGCGGCCCTCCACCGGCCGTACCCCGAGCAGCACCGGAACCCCGACCGAGGCCAGCTCCTCCGCCACCGCACGCGCCAGCACCGCCCAGCCGCCGCCGGGGGACAGGGTGTCGCCGAGCCGCATCACGACCGGCAGCAGCGGGCCCGCCGCAGGCCGGAACCCCAGTACCCGGGCCTGCGCCGGGGCGTCCTCCGGGGCGATACGGCCCTCCGCCAGGTCGGTGAGGAAGTCACCGCGCCCGCGCGCGGCCAGCTCCTCCTCCTGCCGGGCCTGCATCAGCACCACCGCGATGATGCCCGCCGCCCGCTCCGCGGCGATACGGTGCACGGGCGCCAGCGGGGAACGCACCGGCAGCAGGACCATCCGGGCCCGCACCGCGCCCGCGCCCGTGCCCGGACCGCCGCCCGGCACCTCCACCAGCACCGAACCCGACGGTGCCTCCTTGTGATGGCCGCGCAGCCCCTCCCACACCTGGAGCGGGTCCGCGCCCTTCGGGCCGGAGCCCGCGGCGTACAGCAGCCGGCCGTCGGGGGTCTCCAGGAACACCGGGTTGCCGCAGAAGTCCGCCAGGATCGCCAGGACCTGCGGGACCCCGCCCCCGCCCAGCAGGGCCTCCGTGCAGCGTCGGTGCACCTCCTCCGCCCGTTGCAGCAGCGCGTAGTGCCCGTTGACGATCTCGGTGTGGATCTCCTCCGTGACCGTCACGAACGGCACCTCGCGGTGCAGCTGCACCAGCGGCAGCCCCGCCGCGCGGGCCGTGTCGACGAGCGCGGCGGGCAGCTGGGCGAACCGGGGGCCCAGCTCGATCACCAGCGCCGCGATGCCCCGCTCGGCCAGCGTCCGCACGAACGCCCGCTGCTCCGCCGGCCGCGTGCCGAGGCCGTACCCGGTGGTCAGCAGCAGCTCGCCGCCCTTCAGCAGCGAGGCGATGTTCGGGACCTCACCCGCGTGCACCCAGCGCACGGTGCGTTGCAGCCGGTCGGCGCCCGCCAGCACCTCCGGCAGTCCGCTGCGCAGCCCCGGCAGCTCCAGCGCACGCTGCACGGTGATCCCCGCGCCCTGGGTGTCGAATCGGTGATCGGTGCGGCTGTCCATGCGGCGACGCTACCTGCGCGGACGCCCCCGCAACCATTCCCGGGTACGGCGACCGGGGCCCGCGCCGGTGCGCACGCCCCTCGTCGTCCCGGACCGCGGGGTGCCGTCAGCCCCCGTACGCCCCCGACGCCGTCAGCCGCAGGGCCGTGTCGATCAGCGGGACGTGGCTGAACGCCTGGGGGAAGTTGCCCACCTGACGCTTGAGCCTCGGGTCCCACTCCTCCGCCAGCAGACCGAGGTCGTTGCGGAGCGACAGCAGCTTCTCGAACAGTTTGCGGGCCTCGTCGACCCTGCCGATCATCGCCAGGTCGTCCGCCATCCAGAACGAGCACGCCAGGAACGCGCCCTCGTCGCCGGGCAGCCCGTCGACGCCCTCGTCGTGGCCCTGCGTCGGGTAGCGCAGGATGAAACCGTCCGGGGTGGACAGCTCCCGCTGGATCGCCTCGATGGTGCCGATGACCCGCTTGTCGTCCGGCGGGAGGAAACCCATCTGCGGGATCAGCAGCAGACTGGCGTCCAGTTCCTTTGAGCCGTACGACTGCGTGAAGGTGTTGCGCTCCTTGTCGTAGCCCTTCTCGCAGACGTCCCGGTGGATGTCGTCGCGCAGCTGACGCCACCTCTCCAGCGGGCCGTCCGCGTCACCGGACTCGATCAGCTTGATGGTGCGGTCCACGGCGACCCAGGCCATCACCTTCGAGTGCACGAAGTGGCGGCGCGGGCCGCGCACCTCCCAGATGCCCTCGTCCGGCTCCTGCCAGTGGTCCTCCAGGTAGCGGATCAGCTTCAGCTGGAGCAGGGAGGCGTAGTCGTTGCGGGCCAGACCCGTCATATGGGCCAGATGCAGCGCCTCGGTGACCTCGCCGTACACATCCAGCTGGAGCTGGTGCGCGGCGCCGTTGCCGACCCGGACCGGCGCCGACTTCTCGTAGCCGGGCAGCCAGTCCAGCTCGGCCTCGCCCAGCTCGCGCTCACCGGCGATGCCGTACATGATCTGGAGGTTCTCCGGGTCGCCGGCGACCGCGCGCAGCAGCCACTCGCGCCAGGCGCGGGCCTCCTCGCGGTAGCCGGTGCGCAGCAGCGACGACAGGGTGATCGCCGCGTCGCGGAGCCAGGTGTAGCGGTAGTCCCAGTTGCGGACGCCGCCGATGTCCTCCGGCAGGGAGGTGGTGGGCGCGGCGACGATGCCGCCGGTCGGGGCGTAGGTGAGGGCCTTCAGCGTGATCAGGGAGCGGATCACGGCCTCCCGGTAGGGGCCGTGGTACGTGCACTGCTCCACCCACCCGCGCCAGAAGTCCTCCGTCGCCTCCAGCGACTGTTCCGGCTCCGGCAGCGGCGGCGCCGCCCGGTGGGAGGGCTGCCAGGACAGGGTGAACGCGATCCGGTCACCGGGGCCCACGACGAAATCCGAGTACGTCGTCAGGGACTTGCCGTAGGTCTCGCACTCGGTGTCGTACCAGACGGAGTCCGGACCGGCGACGGCGACCGTGCGGCCCTCGTGCTTGTGCACCCACGGCACCACCCGGCCGTACGAGAACCGCATGCGCAGCTCGGAGCGCATCGGCACCCGGCCGGAGACGCCCTCCACGATCCGCACCAGCTGCGGCGCGCCGTCCCTGGGGGGCATGAAGTCGATCACCCGGACCGTGCCGCGGCGGGTGTCCCACTCGGACTCCAGGATCAGCGAGTCGCCGCGGTAGCTGCGGCGCGCCGCGACCGGCGGTTCCATGTCGGAGGCGTGCGCCGGGCCGAGCCGCCAGAAGCCGTGCTCCTCGGTGCCGAGCAGGCCGGCGAAGATGGCATGCGAGTCGAAGCGCGGCAGGCACAGCCAGTCCACCGTGCCGTCATGGCAGACCAGCGCCGCGGTCTGCATGTCTCCGATGAGTGCGTAGTCTTCGATGCGCCCGGCCACGTGCAACTCCAGTCGAACGGCCACGTCACCCCGCGAACGGGGCTGTCGCTAGTGCGGTCAAGGGGGGTCGTTGTAGTGCGTCGTCGAGCGGTGAAGCAAAGCAGGCGCTCAGCTCCGGTGGCAAAACCACAATTACTGCTCAACGAACTGACGAGCTCTCGTTGTTCCGGTGATCTGCGGGCTTGGGGTGGTGCCGTGCGACCCGGCCGGGCTCGGCAGCGAGTGTCCGAGCAGGATACGACGCACGTAGATGATCTGTGTGCCCGTCCGGGCAACCCGCATCCTCCGAACGAGTGAGCAACGGGTGATAAACCCGAAACCGGCGGGTGTCCGTGGCCGGGCGTGCGCGGAGCGTGGCCGGAAGCCATCGGCCCCACACGCTGATACCCTGGTAGCCCGTGGACCGGTGGGTGAGAAGCCCCCGAACCGCACCCTCCAGACCGCGACCACGGGAGCCCCCTCTTGGCCATGCCGCCCAAATCCACGACGACCAAGCACATCTTCGTCACCGGGGGTGTCGCCTCCTCTCTCGGCAAGGGCCTGACCGCCTCCAGCCTCGGAATGCTGCTCAAGGCCCGCGGTCTGCGCGTCGTGATGCAGAAGCTCGACCCGTACATCAACGTCGACCCGGGCACGATGAACCCCTTCCAGCACGGCGAGGTGTTCGTCACCAACGACGGTGCCGAGACCGACCTGGACATCGGCCACTACGAGCGCTTCCTCGACCGCGACCTGGACGGCTCCGCCAACGTCACCACCGGCCAGGTCTACTCGACGGTGATCGCCAAGGAGCGGCGCGGCGAGTACCTCGGCGACACCGTGCAGGTCATCCCGCACATCACCAACGAGATCAAGCACCGCATCCGCCGTATGGCGACGGACGAGGTCGACGTGGTGATCACCGAGGTCGGCGGCACGGTCGGCGACATCGAGTCGCTGCCGTTCCTGGAGACCGTCCGCCAGGTCCGGCACGAGGTCGGCCGCGACAACGTCTTCGTGGTGCACATCTCGCTGCTGCCGTACATCGGCCCGTCCGGCGAGCTGAAGACGAAGCCGACCCAGCACTCCGTCGCCGCCCTGCGCAACATCGGTATCCAGCCGGACGCCATCGTGCTGCGCTGCGACCGCGAGGTGCCGACCGCGATCAAGCGGAAGATCTCGCTGATGTGCGACGTCGACGAGACCGCCGTCGTCGCCTGCCCCGACGCCCGTTCGATCTACGACATCCCGAAGGTCGTGCACACCGAGGGCCTCGACGCGTACGTCGTGCGCAAGCTCGACCTGCCGTTCCGCGACGTGGACTGGACGACCTGGGACGACCTGCTCGACCGCGTCCACAACCCGGAGCACGAGGTCACCCTCGCCCTGGTCGGCAAGTACATCGACCTGCCCGACGCCTATCTGTCGGTCACCGAGGCGCTGCGCGCGGGCGGCTTCGCCAACAAGACCCGCGTGAAGATCAGGTGGGTCACCTCCGACGACTGCAAGACCCCGGCCGGTGCCAAGGCGCAGCTCGGCGACGTCGACGGCATCTGCATCCCCGGCGGCTTCGGCGACCGCGGTGTGCTCGGCAAGGTCGGCGCGATCCGCTACGCCCGCGAGAACAGGATCCCGCTGCTCGGGCTCTGCCTGGGCCTGCAGTGCATCGTGATCGAGGCCGCGCGCAACCTGGCCGGCATCCCCGACGCCAACTCCACCGAGTTCGACCCGGCCACCGCCCACCCCGTCATCTCCACGATGGCCGAGCAGCTCGACATCGTCGCCGGCGAGGGCGACATGGGCGGCACCATGCGGCTCGGCATGTACCCGGCCAAGCTGGCCGAGGGCTCCATCGTGCGCGAGGTGTACGACGGCAAGGAGTACGTCGAGGAGCGGCACCGTCACCGTTACGAGGTGAACAACGCCTACCGCGCGGAGCTGGAGAAGAAGGCCGGCATCGTGTTCTCCGGCACGTCCCCGGACGGCAAGCTCGTCGAGTACGTCGAGTACCCGCGGGACGTCCACCCGTACCTGGTCGCCACGCAGGCCCACCCGGAGCTGCGCTCGCGGCCCACGCGTCCGCACCCGCTGTTCGCCGGCCTGGTCAAGGCGGCCGTCGAGCGTCAGCGGGCCGAGGGGCAGCAGACGGCCTCGGAGTGACACACCGGTTGTACGGTGGCCGGGGCGCGTCCATTCAACGGGACGCGTCCCGGTCTCATCCGTGCACGTGGAAGGACAGGGCATGACGATCAGGGACACCGCCGAGGAGTGGGAGATCCGGGCGACGGAGACCCCCTTCACGGGCAAGAAGACCTCCGTCCGCACCGACGAGGTCGTCATGCCCGATGGTTCGGTCGTCCGCCGGGACTACCAGGTGCACCCCGGATCGGTCGCCGTGCTCGCCCTGGACGACGAGGACCGGGTGACCGTGCTGCGCCAGTACCGGCACCCGGTGCGGCAGAGGCTGTGGGAGATCCCGGCCGGCCTGCTCGACGTGCCCGGGGAGAACCCGCTGCACGCGGCGCAGCGCGAGCTGTACGAGGAGGCGCACGTCAAGGCCGAGGACTGGCGGGTGCTGACCGACGTGTACACCACGCCCGGCGGCTGCGACGAGGCCGTACGGATCTTCCTCGCGCGCGGACTGTCCGAGGCCGAGGGCGACCGCTTCACGGCGGAGGACGAGGAAGCGGACATGGAGCTGCGCCGGGTGCCCCTCGACGATCTGGTGCGCGGCGTCCTCGCGGGGGAGCTGCACAACAACTGCCTGGTGGTGGGCGTGCTGTCGCTGGTCGCCGCGCGCGCCGGGGACGGCGTGGACGCGCTGCGGCCCGCCGAGGCCGAGTGGCCGGCGCGCCCGTTCGAGAGCTGATCCGAGGGGCGTCCCCTCACCGGCCGTTCCTACGATCCGGTCATCGGTTCTTGATCCGATCAGGGGACTCCCGTCCCGTCGCCGCCGTGCTCGTCCCGGAACGTTGCAGAGCGTGAACTAGGCTCTGGAGACGCCCGGTCGGAGTCCCGGCGGGGCTATGCGTGCGGTGGGACGGGAGTGTGGCCCGTGACGGATCAGGCGGTGGAGGAAGGCGGCGCACAGCTGTCGGGGCACACGGCCGCGGAGAGCCGATTCCTGGGCCGCACACGGGAGTTGAAGGATCTGCGCGCCGACATCGAGCGCGCGGGACTGGACACCCTCTCCGGCCGGAAGGCGCCCCGCGCGCGTGTGCTGCTCATCGCGGGCAGGCCCGGATCGGGGCGCACCGCCCTCGCCGAGGAGCTGGCCCGCCAGGTCGCCGCCCGCTACCCCGACGGAGTGCTGCGGGCCAGGCTCAGCGACCCCGACGGCACGCCCGTACCCGTGGAGCGCGCCGCCCGTGAACTGCTCGGCGCGCTGGACGTGCCGGTGCCGCCCGGCGCCGGCGAGGACGATCTCTCCGCCGAGCTGCGCGACGCGCTCGCCGGCCGCAAGGTGCTGCTCCTCCTCGACGACGCGGCCGGCGCCGAGCAGGTCGACGCGCTGCTGCCGGACAACCCCGAGTGCCTGGTCGTCGCCGTCTCCTCGGGCCCCCTCACCGGCATCCCCGACGTCCGGCCCTGCACGCTGGGCGGGCTGGACACCAAGTCGGCGGTCGAGCTGCTGTCCCGGCACACCGGCTCGGTGCGCGTCACCGTCGACCCGCGCGCCGCCGAGGGCCTCGTCGAGGCGTGCCAGGCCCAGCCGGCCGCGCTGATGCTGGCGGGCGGCTGGCTCGCCGCCCGGCCCAAGGCCGCCGTCGCCGACCTCGCGAAACAGCTCCGTGCCGAGGGCGAGGAAGGCACCGCGCTCTCCCGTGTCTTCCGTCTCGCCTACACGGCGCTGCCCGCGCCCGCCGCCCGGATACTGCGACTGCTCGCTCTGGCGCCCGCCGGGTACGTCGACCCGCACACCGCGTCCGCGCTGGCCGGCTGCTCGGTCAGCGGCGCCCGCACCACCCTGGACGACTTCGTCGCGCTCGGCCTGCTGCGGGAGGTGGAGTCGCCGCTGCCGCAGTACGAGGTGCCCGGCTGTCTGCACGCCCTGCTCAAGGGACTCACCGAGACCCAGGACCGGCCGGCCGAGCTGCAACTGGCCCGGGCGCGGATGCTGGAGCGGACGGTGCGGCTGCTCCAGTCCTGCCGCGCGATCACCGAGACCGACAACCCCGACGCCCGCGAGCGGCTCCAGGGGCTGCCCCGCTCGCTGCGCTTCCCCACCCCGCGGGCGGCCGAGGAGTGGCTGCGCATCCGCAGGCCCGCGCTGCTGGCCGCGGCGCGGCTCGCCGTCGCCGACGGGGAGCTGGACACCCTGGCGAGACGGCTGATGTCGCAGCTGGTCAGGGCCATGGTGGCGCACTTCGGCACCCGGGCCTCGGCACCCGACCTGTACGGCGTGCACGGGCTGGTGCTGGATGTGGCGCGGCGGCGGGGGCTGCACCGGGAGCAGGCCGCGGCGCTGCTGAACCTGGGCGATCTGGACGCGCGGACCGGGCGGACCGCCGAGGCGCTGGCCCGCTATCGCGCGGCGCTGGACGCCGGGCGCCGCGCGGAGGACCCGTATGCGACCGGCCGCGCGATGGAATCCGTAGGCGGCGCCCACCAGGAGCTGGGCGATCACGACCGGGCCGCGGACTGGTTCGGCCGCGCCCTCATCCAGCGGCTGGCCCGCGACGAGCACGCGGACGCCGCCCGGCTGTACGGCCGTATCGGCGCCACGCACACCTATACGGGGCGGTACGGGGAGGCGCAGCGCAACTGGCGGGCGGCCGTCGCCGGGTACCGGCGCTGCGGTGATGTGGCCGCGCAGGCGCGGGCGTTGAGCGAGCTGGCGCGGGTGCAGGAGTACGCGGGCCGGCCCGAGGACTCGCTGCGCACCTGCCAGGAGGCGGTGGAGTGGGCGCGCCGCGCCGGTGACGTGCGGTTGCAGGCGGCGCTGCATCTGCGGATGGCCGACACGCTGGACCACCTCGGCGACCCGACGGCGGCGGCCCTGCATCGCGGCGCGGCCGAGCGCATGCTGGGAGAGGAGGCCCAGGGCAGCGAGCCGGAGCCGAAACATGATGCTCACGCCTGCGAAATCCGTAGTGCATCCGGCGAAGATTGATGCAATGAAAGGCTAGACAGCCGGAACGCCTTCATTAAACTGGCTCTGCCGCTCGTTCTCCTGCGGTGTTCCCCGGTGTGCCCGGCCCCGTCCGCGCATGCCCGGGTATGTCTGTCATGCACCACATTCCCCAGAGCCAAGGACCGTGATCGACGTGAAGGTCGGCATCCCCCGCGAGGTCAAGAACAACGAGTTCCGGGTGGCCATCACCCCCGCCGGCGTGCACGAGCTGGTGCGCCACGGCCACCAGGTGGTCATCGAGCGCAACGCCGGTGTCGGCTCGTCGATCACGGACGAGGAGTACGTCGCCGCCGGCGCCCAGATCCTGGAGACGGCCGACGAGGTGTGGGCCTCCGCCGACCTGCTGCTGAAGGTCAAGGAGCCCATCGCCGAGGAGTACCACCGCCTCCGCAAGGACCAGGTCCTCTTCACCTACCTGCACCTGGCCGCCTCCAAGGAGTGCACCGACGCGCTCATCGCGTCCGGCACCACCGCCATCGCCTACGAGACCGTCGAGCTGCCCAGCCGCGCCCTGCCGCTGCTCGCCCCGATGTCCGAGGTCGCGGGCCGCCTCGCCCCGCAGGTCGGCGCCTACCACCTGATGCGCGCGGCCGGCGGCCGCGGCGTGCTCCCCGGCGGCGTCCCCGGCGTCACCCCCGCCAAGGCCGTCGTGATCGGCGGCGGCGTCTCCGGCTGGAACGCCACCCAGGTCGCCGTCGGCATGGGCTTCGACGTGACCCTGCTCGACCGCGACATCAACAAGCTGCGCGAGGCCGACAGGATCTTCGGCACGAAGGTCAAGGCGATCATGTCCAACTCCTTCGAGCTGGAGAAGGCCGTCCTCGACGCCGACCTCGTCATCGGCGCCGTCCTCATCCCCGGCGCCAAGGCCCCCAAGCTCGTCACCAACGAGCTGGTCGCCCGGATGAAGCCGGGAAGTGTCCTTGTCGACATCGCGATCGACCAGGGCGGCTGCTTCGAGGACTCGCACCCCACCACGCACGCCGAGCCGACCTTCAAGGTCCACAACTCGGTCTTCTACTGCGTCGCCAACATGCCCGGCGCCGTGCCGAACACCTCCACCAACGCCCTCACCAACGCGACGTTGCCGTACATCGTCTCCCTCGCCGACAACGGCTGGGTCGAGGCGCTGCGCCGCGACCCGGCGCTCGCCAAGGGCCTCAACACCCATGACGGCAAGGTCGTCTACAAGGAGGTCGCCGAGGCCCACGGCCTGGAGCACGTCGAGCTGGAGACCCTGCTCGGCTGACCGACGGGATCAAGTCGACTCTGCGCAAAAGGCGATTCGTCAACAGAAGTCGTCAACCCCGCCCATCCGGCCGGACCTTGCCCGACAAGGTCCGGCCAGATGTGTGTATGGTCACTTTGCGACGCTCGGTCAACTCGCCTCGAACATATCCCTTCAACCGATTCGCACACCGGTGAAACCTGCCGTGCGACGGCCGTACGCCCTTGACAGAGGGATGTTTCATTGCCGACACATCGGGCCGGGTCCGGGTGATTGTGTTGCTGCGGACGGCCGACACGCCATAGAGTCGCCAACCGTCGGCATGGTGCCACGCTGACCTTGTCTAGAAGTTTCCTGGTCACCAAGGAGGTAAGACGACTTGTGAATGAGTCGACATTTTCTCCCGGGGGTGGTCAACCAGGAATGCCTACGCGGGGCCAGGGCCCCACGGGGCTCGAGGCTGTCGGCTCCGTCGCTGTCCGCACCTTCGCAGCCCACCAGAGCCAAGCCAGCCCCCACATGGCTCAGACAGCACACCAGAGCATGGATGGCCAACACGTGAACGCCATGGCCGGCGACGGAAGTGGCGCGCCCCACAACCACTTCGCCGACTACGACGAACTGCCCGACGGGCACTTCTACGACCCCGACGCCGAGTACGAGCCCGACCCCGAGTACGCGGCCACGCTCGCGCCCGACGCGGCCCGCCAGCGCCGTGAGCGCATCGGCCCGACCGGACGCCCGCTGCCGTACTTCCCGATCCCGGGCCCGCTGACCGACCACGGCCCCGCGAAGATCATCGCGATGTGCAACCAGAAGGGCGGCGTCGGCAAGACGACGTCGACCATCAACCTGGGTGCCGCGCTCGCGGAGTACGGCCGGCGCGTGCTGCTCGTGGACTTCGACCCGCAGGGCGCGCTGTCGGTGGGTCTCGGCGTCAACCCGATGGAGCTCGACCTCACCGTCTACAACCTGCTCATGGAGCGGGGCATGTCCGCGGACGAGGTCCTGCTGAAGACGGCGGTTCCCAACATGGACCTGCTGCCCAGCAACATCGACCTGTCCGCCGCCGAGGTCCAGCTCGTCAGTGAGGTCGCCCGCGAGTCCACGTTGCAGCGCGCCCTCAAACCGCTGCTGCCGGACTACGACTTCATCGTCATCGACTGCCAGCCCTCGCTCGGTCTGCTCACCGTGAACGCGCTGACGGCCGCGCACAAGGTGATCGTGCCGCTGGAGTGCGAGTTCTTCGCGCTGCGCGGTGTCGCGCTGCTGACCGAGACGATCGAGAAGGTCCAGGAGCGGCTCAACCCCGACCTGGAACTCGACGGCATCCTCGCCACGATGTACGACTCCCGCACGGTCCACAGCCGCGAGGTGCTGGCCCGCGTGGTCGAGGCGTTCGACGACCACGTGTACCACACGGTCATCGGCCGCACGGTGCGCTTCCCGGAGACCACGGTCGCCGGTGAGCCCATCACCACGTACGCCTCCAACTCCGTCGGCGCCGCCGCCTACCGTCAGCTCGCCAGGGAGGTGCTCGCCCGGTGTCACGCCGAGTGAGTCTGCCGGGGGCCGACGAACTCTTCCGTACGACAGGGGGGATGGCACTCCAGCCGTCCACTCCCCGGCGGGCCAACGGCGAGGCCAGGGTGCCCGCCCCCGCCGGGGAAGGCGACGCCGCCGCGGGAGCCGTACCCGACGACGCACCGCAGGCGGTGCCCGCGCAGGGCGGTGACGGCGACGGCGCCGAGCATGTGGCGGCCGACGCCGAACCGGCCGCCGCGGGCGAGTCCCGCAGCCGGGGCACGGCGGCCGAGCGCTCCGCGCGCCGCCAGTCGGCGCAGCAGGCCGCCGCGGCGCAGGAAGGTTCTGCCCAGGCCGCGCCGCCGCGCCGCCGGGGACGCACCGCCACACGGCGCCCCAGCGGGCGCGAACGGCACGACGAGAAGATCACCGTCTATGTCTCCGCAGAGGAGCTCATGGACCTCGAACACGCACGGCTCGTCCTGCGCGGCGAACACGGACTCGCCGTAGACCGCGGACGCATCGTCCGCGAGGCCGTCGCCGTCGTCCTCGCCGACCTGGAGACCCGCGGCGACGCCAGCATCCTCGTCCGCCGCCTGCGCGGGCGGTAGAACCCGCGGCGCGAGACGCGCGTACGGCGCGGGCGGACCGGGCCCGTGCGCACGCCGCCGGTGCGGCCGGGGCCGACCCGGGCCGGTGCGGGCAGCGCGGGCCGGGCCCGCGGGTGAGTGACTGCGGGGCGGGCCGGGCCCGGCGCGGTAGCCTGCGGGGGCCATGACCTCGTACGACGCCTCCGCCCCCGACGGCCGGCCCGCCCCGGCGCCCCGGCGCGCCCGCCGCCGCGCCCTGGGCCGAGGCCCGGGCGCCGGCCCGGCGGCCCTGCCCACGGGCCCGGAGGCCGAGCGCGGCGCGCTGGGCCCGGAAGCCGAGCGCGGCGCGCAGGACGCCCCGGGGACACCGGAGGCGGCGCCGGAGAGCGGCCCTGTCGAGCCGGACACCGGGGACGGGAGCGGAACGCCCGCCGAGAGCGCCCAGGACCCGGCGCCCGCGGACGGTTCGCTGCCGTCTCAGCCGGATGTGCCCGCGGAGAGCGGCGACGGCGGCTTCACCGTGCGGCTCGCCAACTTCGAGGGGCCGTTCGATCTGCTCCTGCAACTGATCTCCAAGCACAAACTCGACGTCACCGAGGTCGCGCTGTCCAAGGTGACGGACGAGTTCATGGCGCACATCCGGGCGATGGGCCCGGACTGGGACCTCGACGAGACCACCGAGTTCCTCGTCGTCGCCGCCACCCTGCTCGACCTGAAGGCCGCCCGGCTGCTGCCCGCCGCCGAGGTCGAGGACGAGGCCGATCTGGCGCTGCTGGAGGCACGCGACCTGCTGTTCGCGCGGCTGCTCCAGTACAAGGCGTACAAGCAGGTCGCCGACATCTTCAGCCGGCGGCTGGACGACGAGGCCCGCCGCTTCCCCCGTACCGTCGGACTGGAACCGCAGCACGCCGAGCTGCTGCCCGAGGTCGTCATCAGCATCGGAGCCGAGGGATTCGCGAAGCTCGCCGTGAAGGCGATGCAGCCCAAGCCGAAACCGCAGGTGTACGTGGACCACATCCACGCGCCGCTGGTCAGCGTGCGGGAGCAGGCGGGCATCGTGGTGGCCCGGCTCAGGGAACTGGGGGAGGCGTCCTTCCGCGCGCTGGTCGAGGACACCGACGACACGCTCACCGTCGTCGCCCGCTTCCTGGCGCTGCTGGAGCTGTACCGGGAGAAGGCCGTCGCCCTGGAGCAGGAGACGGCCCTCGGGGAGCTGCTGGTGCGCTGGACCGGCGGGGACGAGGACGCCCCCTTGGTGACCGACGAGTTCGACCGGCCGCCGGAGAAGGCCGGGGAGGAGAAGAAGCCATGAGCGACCCTTCTGCCGGGACGCCGGCGGACACCGCCCCCGCCGGGACGCTGTCCGTCGCCGGTCTCGACCTCAAGCCCGCGCTGGAGGCCGTCCTCATGGTGGTCGACGAGCCCGCCACCGAGGAGCACCTCGCGAAGATCCTGGAGCGGCCCCGCCGGAAGATCGCGGACGCGCTGCGGGAGCTGGCCGACGAGTACACCGCGCAGGGACGCGGCTTCGAGCTGCGGTTCGTC
Source organism: Streptomyces sp. XM83C (assembly GCF_023072675.1). Lineage (GTDB taxonomy): Bacteria > Actinomycetota > Actinomycetes > Streptomycetales > Streptomycetaceae > Streptomyces > Streptomyces thermocoprophilus. The sequence goes on along the minus strand of NZ_JALLGL010000044.1, from coordinate 2,234 downwards.
GCGGGCGGCTGGCGGTTCTACACCCGCCCCGAGTACGCCGCCGCCGTGGAGAGACTGGTCCTCGACGGGCAGACCGCCCGCCTCACCCAGGCGGCCCTGGAGACCCTCGCCGTCGTCGCCTACCGCCAGCCGGTCAGCCGCAGCCGTGTCTCCGCCGTGCGCGGAGTCAACTGCGACGGCGTCATGCGGACCCTGCTCCAGCGCGGTCTGGTCGAGGAGGCGGGCACGGAACCCGAAACAGGTGCGATCCTGTACAGGACGACGAACTACTTCCTGGAGCGGATGGGCCTGCGCGGTCTGGACGAGCTCCCGGAGCTCGCGCCCTTCCTGCCGGAAGCGGCGGAGATCGAGGCCGAGACCCAGGAGGGGGTGCCGTCGTTCGACCCGGATGCTCCCGATGACGAGCCGGGTCAGCCCCGGGGCACCCGGGACACCGACGACGAAGACGACCAGACGGAACTTTGATGCGAAGCAGCGGCAAGAGCGGCGGGCGCGGTAACTACCGCGGGGCCGGCAACAACAGGGACCAGAAGCAGGGGCAGGGCCGCCCCCGCAAGCCCCGCCCCGAGGAGCGCCGCTACGACGTGGGCCCCGGCGCCACCAAGGACGGCCCGAAGGCCGGTCGCGGCGGCGCGGCCCGCGGCGGCGCCAAGGGCGGGCCGAAGAAGCCTCAGCAGGGCGGCCGTACGGCCCCGGCGCGTTCGCGTGAGTACGAGGCGCGGGTCGAGGAGCGCAACCGCGCTCGGTACGCGGGCAAGAAGGACGTGAAGCTGCCGAAGACGTTCCCCGGCGCGGAGCAGGAGGGCGAGCGGCTCCAGAAGGTGCTGGCCCGCGCCGGCTACGGCTCGCGCCGCGCCTGCGAGGAGCTGATCGAACAGGCCCGCGTCGAGGTCAACGGCGAGATCGTGCTGGAGCAGGGCCGCCGCGTGGACCCGGAGAAGGACGAGATCCGGGTCGACGGGCTGACGGTCGCCACGCAGTCGTACCAGTTCTTCTCGCTGAACAAGCCGGCCGGTGTCGTCTCCACCATGGAGGACCCGGAGGGCCGCCAGTGCCTCGGTGACTACGTCACCAACCGGGAGACGCGGCTCTTCCACGTCGGCCGCCTCGACACCGAGACCGAGGGCGTCATCCTGCTCACCAACCACGGCGAGCTGGCGCACCGGCTGACCCACCCCCGGTACGGCGTGAAGAAGACCTACCTCGCCGCGATCGTCGGCCCCATCCCGCGCGACCTGGGCAAGCGGCTGAAGGACGGCATCCAGCTGGAGGACGGGTACGCGCGCGCGGACCACTTCCGGGTCGTGGAGCAGACCGGCAAGAACTACCTGGTCGAGGTCACCCTGCACGAGGGCCGCAAGCACATCGTGCGGCGCATGCTCGCCGAGGCGGGCTTCCCCGTCGAAAAGCTGGTGCGCACCGCGTTCGGCCCGATCACCCTCGGCGACCAGAAGTCGGGCTGGCTGCGCCGGCTGTCCAACACCGAGGTCGGCATGCTGATGAAGGAAGTCGATCTGTAGAAGCCGCTTGTGGCTTCCCGCCACCCCCTTTTATAGTCACCTTGACCATGAAAGGGGGTGGTCGTCGTGCCGGGACACGACAAGGACGCGCACAGCGCCGTCCAGGGCTACGACAAGCACGCCTACGAGCCCTTCGCCGTCACCGTCGACCTCGCGGTCCTCACCCTGCGCGCGGGCGCCCTGCACATCCTGCTCGTCCGGCGCGGCGAGGAGCCCTACGCCGGGCAGTGGGCACTGCCCGGCGGGTTCCTGCTGCCCGACGAGTCCGCCGAGGCCGCCGCCCGGCGTGAACTCGCCGAGGAGACCGGCCTCAACGACGTCTCCGGGCTCCACCTGGAACAGCTGCGCACCTACAGCGAACCCGGCCGCGACCCCCGTATGCGGGTCGTCTCCGTCGCCTTCACCGCGCTGCTGCCCGACGCCCCCGAGGCCCGCGGCGGCTCCGACGCCGCCGAGGCCCGCTGGACGCCGTACGACGAGGCCGGGCCGCTCGCCTTCGACCACGACCGGATCCTCGCCGACGCCCGCGAACGCGTCGGCGCCAAGCTGGAGTACACCAGCCTCGCCACCGCCTTCTGCCCGCCCGAGTTCACCCTCGGCGAGCTCCAGCAGGTCTACGAGACCGTGTGGGGCACCCGCCTGGACAAGCCCAACTTCCGGCGCAAGGTCCTCGCCACCCCCGGCTTCGTCGAACCCGTCCCCGGCGCCCCCCGC
>NZ_JALLGL010000449.1 GCF_023072675.1 Streptomyces sp. XM83C | reverse complement strand
GCCCCGGACCGGGGCCGCGGGGGTGACGCCGGCCGCCGGTCCGGGGCCGCGGGCGTGAGGCCGGCCGCCGGACCGGGGCCGCGGGGGTGACGCCGGCCGCCGGACCGGGGCCGCGGGGGGTGTCAGGCGGCGGTGTCGGTGCGTGCCGACAGGGCCTGGTCGTAACGGTCGGCGATCAGGCGGGCCATCGACGGGTGGGCGCCCAGAGGGGCGGAGGTGAGCCAGGGGGCCGTCGCCGCGCACTCCGTCGCGAAGCGGCCGGGGGCCGTGAAGTACGAGGCGACGGCGACGCGGTGGCGGCCCCGCGCGGCGAGAGCGCGGACGGCGGTGTCCACCGTGGGTGTCGCCGCCGAGGCGTAGGCGGGGACGACCGGGACACCGAGGCGGGCGGCGAGGAGGCGGGCCGTGCGGCGGGTGTCGGCGGCGGAGTCCGGGTCGGGGGAGCCCGCCGAGGCCAGAACCACGGCGTCGGTGCGGCGGTCCGTGGCGGCCGGGTCCCAGCCGGCCTCCACGAGACGGTCGTACAGGGTGTCCACCAGCAGGGGGTCCGGGCCGAGCGGTGCCGCCACGCGCGCGTGACCGGGAGCGGCGGCGGCCGTCTCCGGGATGTCGTGCTTCACGTGATAGCCGCGGCTCAGCAGCAGCGGCACCAGCACCGACGGGGTGTCGCCGAGCGCGGCGAGCGTGTCCGGCAGCAGGGGGGCGTTCAGTTCGATGTGGCCGAGGTGCACGGGCAGCGCCGGCCGCAGCTCCCGCACCCGTTCCAGCAGCGCCCGTACGGTGCGCAGGGCACGCGGGTCGCGGCTGCCGTGCGCGACGAGGACCAGCGCGGGAGGGTGGCCGGGGTGGCGCCCGCTGTCCGGGGGGACCAGGCGGAGCCGGTCGGCGAGCGGGGTGCGGGTGCGGTTCATACCGAGGATCGTCGCCGGGCGAGGTTGCACCCCCGTTGCACGGCCGTGACGGGTATTTTCCGTCGCTTCACGTCGGCCGGGCATGGGCTGTGAGGTGAACCGGGGGCGGGCCGGGAGCGTCCTGCATGGTCGAAGAGGCGTTCGCCAGGGGATGCCGGGGCCTGCCCGGGCCCGGCGGACAAGAGGGGGCCGTGGTGAGGATCCGACGACAGCGGGGACGCGTGCGGGTGCGACGGCGGGGGGAGGTGTGAAGATCCGCCGGCCGCGGCTGCCGCGGACCCGGGCCGGGCGGCGGATGCTCGTGCAGGGCGTGGTGGCGGTGTGCGTGCTGGCGCTGCTTCCCGCGACCTGGTTGCGGCTGACCACCGGCGACCGGCTGCGCAGTGTCGCCGACGTGCCGCGCACCGGTGTGGCCGTCGTGTTCGGGGCGGGGCTGTGGAGCGGGGAGCCGTCGCCGTATCTGGCGCACCGGCTGGACGCGGCGGCCGAGCTGTACCGGGCGGGCCGGGTCGAGGTGGTGCTGGTCACCGGGGACAACAGCCGCGCCGACTACGACGAGCCGGACGCGATGCGCGCGTATCTGACCCGGCACGGCGTGCCCGACCGGCGGATCGTGAGCGACTACGCCGGGTTCGACACCTGGGACTCCTGCGTGCGGGCGAAGAAGATCTTCGGGGTGGACCGGGCGATCCTGATCAGCCAGGACTTCCACATCCGGCGGGCGGTCGCGCTGTGCGAGGCGGCGGGCGTCTCGTCGTACGGCGTCGGTGTGGCCGAGCCGCACGACGTCACCTGGTACTACGGCGGCACCCGGGAGGTCCTCGCGGCGGGCAAGGCGGCGCTGGACGCGCTGTGGAAGCCCGACCCGCGTTTCCTCGGCCCGCACGAGCCGGGCGTGGAGCGGGCCCTCGACGAGGCCCGCTGACCGGGCCGGGCGCACCGCTCCTCACGGTGCGGCCGGCCGGCCGGGGAGGCCGGTGTGCCGGTGGCGTAACAGGGGCCGTCGTGGCACGTAACACGGCCGTATCACGCTGAGGTGCATGCAGAGCACCGCGACGCCCACGCACTGCCCGTACTGCGCCCTCCAGTGCGGGATGAACCTGACGGCTGTCCCCGGCGGCTCCGGCGGTCCCGGCGGGGCGACGGTGGCGCTGACCGAGCGCGCGGACTTCCCCGTGAACCGGGGCGCCCTGTGCGGCAAGGGCCGTACGGCGCCGGAGGTACTGTCGGCGGGGGTGCGGCTCACCACACCGCTGGTGCGGTCGGGCGGCCGGCTCACGCCCGCCACCTGGGAGGACGCGCTGGACCGTGTCGCGGGCGCGCTGTCGGGCGTGCGGGAGCGGCACGGGGCGGACGCGCTGGGCGTGTTCGGCGGGGGCGGGCTGACCAACGAGAAGGCGTACTCGCTGGGCAAGTTCGCGCGCGTGGTGCTCGGCACCTCGCAGATCGACTACAACGGGCGGTTCTGCATGTCGTCCGCCGCAGCGGCCGGCATGAAGGCGTTCGGGCTGGACCGGGGGCTGCCGTTCCCGCTGGAGGACATCCCGAGGACCGGCTGTGTGATCCTCGTCGGCTCCAACCCGGCCGAGACGATGCCGCCGTCGCTGCGCTACTTCACCGAGCTGCGGGAGAACGGCGGCAAGCTGATCGTCGTCGACCCGCGCCGCACCAGGACCGCCGAACAGGCCGACCTGCACCTGGCGCCGCGTCCCGGCACGGACCTCGCGCTCGCGCTCGGCATGCTGCACCTCGTGGTCGCCGAGGGGCGCGTCGACGAGGCGTACGTCGAGCGGCGTACCACCGGCTGGGAGGAGGCGCGGGCGGCGGCCATGGCGCACTGGCCGGAGTACGTGGAACGGATCACGGGGGTGTCCGTTCCTCGACTCCGGGAAGCGGTACGCATGTTCTGCGAACCGGAGGCCGCGATGGTGCTCACCGCGCGCGGCCCCGAGCAGCAGGCCAAGGGCACCGACACCGTCGGCGCGTGGATCAACCTGTGCCTGGCCACCGGCCGGGCCGGCCGCCCGCTGTCCGGGTACGGCTGCCTCACCGGGCAGGGCAACGGGCAGGGCGGGCGCGAGCACGGCCAGAAGGCCGATCAGCTGCCCGGCTACCGCAAGCTCGACGACCCCGAGGCGCGGCGGCACGTCGCCGAGGTGTGGGGCGTCGCCCCGGACTCCCTGCCGGGCCCCGGGCGCAGCGCGTACGAACTGCTCGACGCGCTCGGCCGGGACGTGAAGGCGCTGCTGCTGATGGGGTCCAACCCGGTGGTGTCCGCGCCGCGCGCCGCCCATGTGGAGGAGCGGCTGCGGTCGCTGGACTTCCTCGCCGTGTGCGACGTCGTGCTGTCGGAGACGGCCGCGCTCGCGGACGTGGTGCTGCCGGTGACGCAGTGGGCCGAGGAGACCGGCACCACCACCAACCTCGAGGGGCGGGTGCTGCTGCGCCGTCAGGCGGTCACCCCGCCCGAGGGCGTCCACAGCGACCTGTACGTGCTGCACGAGCTGGCGGCGCGGCTCGGGGTGGAGAAGGGCTTCCCCACCGATCCCGAGGAGGTCTTCGAGGAGCTGCGCCGGGCGAGCGCGGGCGGCCCCGCCGACTACTCGGGGATCACCTATCGGCGGCTGGCCGAGGAGAACGGTGTGTTCTGGCCTTGCCCTGCGGTCCCGGCGGGGTCGGGGGTGGGGGT
>NZ_JALLGL010000448.1 GCF_023072675.1 Streptomyces sp. XM83C | reverse complement strand
CCAGGCCCCCGCCCGCCTGCACCGCTTCACCCGCGCCGAACGCTGGATCCACCGCACCACGGCCGCGCTGATGGGCGTGTGCGTGGCCACCGCCGCCTGCCTGTACCTGCCGCAGCTCGCCGAACTCGTCGGCCGCCGCGAACTGGTGGTCCGCCTCCACGAGTGGGCCGGGCTCGCCCTGCCCGTGCCCGTCCTCACCGGTCTCGCCTCCCGCGCGTTCCGCGCCGACCTCGGCCGGATCAACCGGTTCGGCCCGCACGACAAGCTCTGGCTGCGCGCCGCCCTGCGCCGCGACAAGCGGCCCTCGTCCCGGCCGGCGGGCAAGTTCAACGCCGGGCAGAAGATCTACGCCGCGTGGATCGCCGGCGCGACGCTGGTGATGCTCGGCACCGGCCTGATGATGTGGTTCACGCATCTGACGCCGCTGATGTGGCGCACCAGCGCCACGTTCGTCCATGACTGGCTGGCGCTCACCGTCGGCATCGTCCTGGCCGGCCACATCGGCATGGCCCTCGCCGACCCGGAGGCCCGGCGCGGCCTGCGCACCGGCACGGTCGGCCGGGAGTGGGCGGAACGCGAACACCCGCTGTGGCGGCCGTAGCCACAGCGGGTGTGCACGATCGACCGGGAACGCCGGACGCTCCGGCGCCGGGGCACCCGGCGGCGCTAGATGATCAGGGAGAGCAGCAGCACCAGACCGCCCGCGACCACCGAGATGATCGTCTCCATCACGGACCAGGTCTTGATCGTCTGCCCGACGTTCAGCCCGAAGTACTCCTTCACCAGCCAGAACCCGGCGTCGTTGACGTGCGAGAAGAACAGCGAGCCGGCGCCGATGGCGAGCACCAGCAGGGCCGCGTGCGTGGTGGACATGTCGGCGGCGAGCGGCGCGACCAGACCGGCCGCCGAGACGGTCGCCACGGTCGCCGAACCGGTCGCCAGCCGGATCGCCACCGCGATCAGCCAGGCCAGCAGCAGCGCCGGTATGTTCCAGTCCTCGGAGATGTCCAGGATCATCTGGCCGACACCGGTGTCGATCAGCGTCTGCTTGAAACCGCCGCCCGCGCCGACGATCAGCAGGATGCCCGCGATGGGCGCGAGCCCCTTCTCGACCAGCGGCGAGACGCGCTCCTTGCCGAACCCGGCCGGCCGGAGCAGCGTGAAGATGCCCACGAGCACGGCGGCGAGCAGCGCGATCAGCGGGGAGCCGACGACGTCGAAGATCCGCTGCGTGGTCGTCTTCGGGTCGTCCACCACGATGTCGACCAGCGCCTTGGACAGCATCAGCACGACCGGCAGCAGGATCGTGGCCAGCGTGGCACCGAAGCCGGGGCGGTTCTCCAGCTCCTCGGAGGCGCGCTGCGGGATCATCCGGTCCGGTGCGGGGACGTCCACCCAGCGGGCCGCGACCTTGGAGAACAGCGGACCGGCGACGATCACCGTCGGGATCGCGATCAGCACACCGAGCGCGAGCGTCACACCCAGGTTGGCGCCCACCGCGTCGATCGCGACGAGCGGGCCCGGGTGCGGCGGCACCAGACCGTGCATCACGGACAGACCGGCGAGGGCCGGGATGCCGATCCGCATCAGGGAGTAGTTGCCGCGCCGGGCGACCATCAGCACGACGGGGATCAGCAGGACGACGCCCACCTCGAAGAAGAGCGGCAGACCGATCACCGAGGCGATCAGCACCATCGCCCACGGCATGGCGCGCCCGCCCGCCTTGGCGAGGATCGTGTCGACGATCTGATCGGCGCCGCCGGAGTCGGCGAGCATCTTGCCGAGGATCGCACCGAGCGCGATCAGGACACCGACACCGGCGACCGTGCTGCCGAGGCCGGTGGTGAAGCTGGTGATCGCCTTGTCGAGCGGCGCCCCCGCGACCGCCCCGAGCACCAGGGTGCCGAGGGTGAGCGAAAGGAAGGCGTGCAGCTTGAACTTGGTGATGAGCAGGACGATGACGGCGATGCCCACCAGCACGGCGATGCCCAGCTGGGCGTGGCCGGCGGAGGTGATCGGCTCGGCGGTGTCCGCTGCCAGCTTCTCGACGCTGAGTCTGGTCACGGGGGTTCCCTTGCAGGTACGGGGGATGGGGAGGGACCGGGGCCCGCAGGAACGGCCGGGCCCCGGTGGGGAGGGGGGTTACGGGGCCGAAGGCTCGGGCAGCGACGCCAGCGCGGTCATGGCCCGCTCGGCGATCTGCTCCGGGCCGCCCTCGACGTCCACCGCGACGCCCGCCTCGTCCCGCTCCAGCGGCTGGAGCGTGGCGAACTGGGAGTCCAGCAGCGCCGTGGGCATGAAGTGGCCCTGACGGTGTGCCATCCGGTCGGCGATCAGCTCCCGGCTGCCGGTCAGGTGCACGAACACCAGACCGGGGGCGGCGGCGCGCAGCCGGTCGCGGTACGACCGCTTCAGCGCCGAACAGCTGACGACCCCGCCGAGCCCCACCCTGCCGTGCGCCCAGTCACCGATGGCGTCCAGCCACGGCCACCGGTCCTCGTCGGTGAGCGGGGTACCGGCCGTCATCTTGGCGATGTTGGCCGGGGGGTGGAAGTCGTCGCCCTCGGCGTAGGGAACGCCGAGCCGGGCGGCCAGCAGGGGACCGATCGTGGTCTTGCCGGTGCCTGCCACGCCCATGACCACGACGACGTGGGGGGTCTTCATCGCTGCCTCGCAGTCTTCGTCGACACGTTGATGCCGGGACACTGAAACCCATTAGGTCCGACGAATTCAAGAGTCTGTGACGTATAAGTCTGACTTTTTATTCCGGTGAGCCGAGCCGTACTCTGTGTGCATGACCACTCCGGGCCGGGGGCTGCACGGCCGTGTACTGGACACCCTCGGCCCCGCGATCACAGCGGGCGAGTACCCGCCGGGCAGTGTCCTGCGTACCGACGAACTCGCTCAGAAGTTCGATGTGTCTCGATCGGTGATGCGGGAGGCGGTCCGTGTCCTGGAGTCCATGCACCTGGTCGAGTCCCGCCGCCGCGTCGGCGTGACCGTACGCCCGAAGTCCGAGTGGAACGTGTACGACCCGCAGGTCATCCGCTGGCGCCTGGCAGGCGCCGACCGTCCGCGCCAGCTGCGCTCACTGACCGTGCTCCGCTCGGCCGTCGAACCGGTCGCCGCGGGTCTCGCCGCCCGCAACGCCACCGCCGAGCAGTGCGCCGAGCTGACCGAGCGCGCGCTCGGCATGGTCGCCAACTCCCGCGGGCACCGCCTGGAGGAGTACCTCTTCCACGACGTGGCCTTCCACCGGGTGATCCTCGACGCCTCCGGCAACGAGATGTTCGCCCGCCTCGGCGATGTCGTCGCGGAGGTCCTCGCGGGCCGCACCCATCACGACGTGATGTTCGAGGACCCCGACCCGGCCGCCGTCACCCTGCATGTGAAACTGGCCGAGGCGGTGCGCGAACGCGACGCCCGGCGCGCGGAGGAACTGACCCGCGAGATCACGGCCGGCGCCCTGCGCGAACTGGACATCCTCGCGCCCTAGGTGTATTGCCCTGAGAGGTTAGGAACGCGGCTGGCGGGTGGCTGGCCTTTCAGCGCGGTGTGTCCGCGGTGGTGATTGTAGGTGTGCAGCCAGTCGGGGAAGGCGTCGCGTCGTTGTTGT
>NZ_JALLGL010000447.1 GCF_023072675.1 Streptomyces sp. XM83C | reverse complement strand
CGTGGTGCCGTCACGGGAAACGACCTTCTGCATACCCACTCCTCACGCCGTTCGGAGGTGCCCTCACCTCCCCACCTGGCGGCATCTTCGAGCGGTGTGCTGGACCACCGGTCGAGGAACGGTCGCAGGCCCCTGCGGCCCCGTCGTCGCCCCCGGCCCCGCCCCCCCGGCCCACCGCCGCCGAGCCGTCGTACGCCGTCGCACCCGAGGACGACATCCCCGAGGACGACGACCCCGACCTCAACGAGTCCGCCCTGTCCGGGCACGAGCTGATCGTGCGGGAACTGGGCGCGACCGTCGTCGAGGAGTTCACCAACGAGTAGCCGGCCCGGGCGCCGGTCGTCCGTCGTGCGGGCCCGGTCCTGCGGCGGCGGTCGTGCGGCGGCGGCCTGATCGGTCGGCGCGTCCAGCCGGTCTTCGGAGGAACCTACGACTGCGGCGGTACAGGCGCTTCGGAAGCCCGCACAAGGCCCCGCCGCCCGCTCCCGTTAGGCTGACCCCGTGAACGTCCTCGTCATCGGCAGCGGCGCCCGCGAACACGCCCTGTGCCGCTCTCTGTCCCTCGACCCCGCCGTCACCGCGCTGCACTGCGCACCCGGCAACGCCGGCATCGCCGAGGTCGCCGAGCTGCACCAGGTCGACGCCCTGGACGGCGCCGCCGTGGCCGCGCTGGCCACGGAGCTGGGCGCCGAGCTGGTCGTCGTCGGCCCGGAGGCCCCGCTCGTCGCCGGAGTCGCCGACGCCGTGCGCGAGGCCGGCATCCCGGTGTTCGGGCCCTCCAAGGAGGCCGCGCAGCTGGAGGGCTCCAAGGCCTTCGCCAAGGACGTGATGGCCGCCGCCGGCGTCCCCACCGCCCGCTCCTACGTCTGTACGACCGCGGAGGAGGCCGCCGCCGCCCTCGACGCGTTCGGCGCGCCGTACGTCGTCAAGGACGACGGTCTCGCCGCCGGCAAGGGCGTCGTCGTCACCGACGACCTGGAGGCCGCCAAGGCGCACGCCGCCGCCTGCGAGCGGGTCGTCATCGAGGAGTTCCTGGACGGCCCGGAGGTCTCCCTGTTCGCCGTCACCGACGGCGAGACGGTCGTCCCGCTCCAGCCCGCGCAGGACTTCAAGCGCGCGCTCGACGGCGACCAGGGCCCCAACACCGGTGGCATGGGCGCCTACTCCCCGCTGCCCTGGGCCGACCCCAAGCTGGTCGACGAGGTGCTTCAGACCGTTCTGCGGCCGACCGTGGACGAGTTGCGCCGCCGCGGCACCCCGTTCTCCGGGCTGCTGTACGCGGGCCTCGCGATCACCTCGCGCGGTGTACGGGTCATCGAGTTCAACGCCCGGTTCGGCGACCCCGAGACCCAGGTCGTGCTGGCCCGCCTGAAAACCCCGCTGGCCGGTGTCCTCAAGGCCGCCGCCACCGGCACTCTCGCCGACCTGGAGCCGCTGCGCTGGAGCGACGACGCCGCCGTCACCGTCGTCGTCGCCTCCCACAACTACCCGGGCACCCCGCGCACCGGCGACCCGATCACCGGCCTCGACGAGGTCGCCGCCCAGGACGCCCCGCACGCCTACGTCCTGCACGCCGGTACGCGCCGCGAGGGCGACGCGGTCGTCAGCGCGGGCGGACGCGTCCTGTCCGTCACTGCCACGGGCGCCGACCTCACGCAGGCCCGCGAGCGGGCGTACGCCGCCGTCGGCCGTATCCGGCTGGACGGCTCCCAGCACCGCACCGACATCGCGGCGAAGGCGGCGGCGGGCGCCTGACGTCCCCGAGCGGCGTCCGACCCGCCCGAGCGGTGCCCGACGACGTCCCCGAGCGGTGCCCGACGGCGTCCCCGAGCGGTGCCCGACGACGTCCCCGAGCGGTGCCCGACGACGTCCCCGAGCGGCGTCCGACCCACCCGGGCGGCGTCCGACCCACCCGGGCGGTGTGACCGCGCGCGGTCATGCGAAGGGCCCCGGTTCCCCCTCTCGGGAACCGGGGCCCTTCGCATGCCGTTCGTCATCCACCTCTGACCAAAGCCATTCCATCGAGTGACCGATCGTCCATCCGGCTGACGGGGGCCGGGGCCCCAACTATGGTGCGGCGCAGCGTTCCGGCACTTGGCCCACCGGCATTGCGATGTCAGTGGCGGGTGCCACAGTGGGGGAGTGAGCAAGACCAGGACAGGCAGCACCGGCACACGGGGGAGGGGGTGAGGTCCGGTCATGACCGGTATGGGTGTGGAGGCGGGAGCGCAGGCCGCGCGGTCCCGTGCAATGGCGGTGCTGCGTGTCCGCGGCAGGGCGCTGGCCGTGGCGCTGCTGCCTGCGGCCACTGCCGTGATCCTGGTGGCGGGCGGCACCAGCGGGCATCTGGTGGGCCGCGGCTGGGACATCGCCCGCTGGGTCGTGTCCGGGCTCGCCCTGCTGGTGCTGTTCGCGGCAGCGGGCGTGGCGCTGGTGGTCGCGCGGGCCCGCCCTGCCGTCAGCCCCACGGTGCCGATCAGCGAGGAGTCGGCCCCCGATCTGTACCGGATGGTCCGTGATCTCGCCGACCGCCTCGACGTTCCGGCCCCCTCGGCCATAGCGCTCACACCGGACTGTGACAGTTGGCTGGAGGACCGTACCCACCCGCCGCACGGTCCGCCCGCCGGGAAGCCCCACGCCGATCAGGGCGAGGAGGGACGCGATGTCGCCGCACCCGGCCGTTCCCGCCCCCACCGTCGTACGGCCGCCACGGTGCTGGTCATCGGCTCCCCGTTCCTGTGGTGGATGCGCGTCGGTGAACTGCGCGCGGTCCTCGCCCCGGTCGTCGCCGGTACGGGACCCTCCGCCCACCCGGACATAGCCGCAGCCCGGCGTTTCGTGCGGGGCCTGGACGCGGCGGTTGCGGTGGCCGCGACGCCCGGTCGCTGCCCGCTGACCCGGACGGTGTGCGCGGCTCTGGGCTGGGTGGCCCGGCTGCTGCTGCGCGGTTGCCGTGAGCACGCGGCGGAGATGGAGCGCGGTGTCGCCGCGGCTGCCGCCGAGCGCGCCAAGACGGTGGACTACGGCCTGCGGATCGTCGCGCAGGAACAGGTGGGCCTGGCCTACGCGGGCTGGGACCGGCTGCTGACCCGGGTCGCGCTGCCCGCCTGGCGGATGGGCCGCTGGCCCGCCCGGCTGGACGCGGGCGTGGTGGCCGCCCTGACCGAGCTGTCCCGCCGGGACCGGCTGGCCGAGGGCTTCACCTCCCGCCTCGGCGAGCGGCCCGCCTGCGATCTGCTGGAGGAGCCCGGCCTGGTCGACGAGGCAGCCTCGCTGCTGGCCGCCCGGCTCTTCCACGGCGGACCCGCGGAGGCCGGGCCGGACTGGTCGCCCGTCGACTGGGACGACTATCCGGAGGAGGTCGTCGACCGCAAGTGGCGCAGCGACGCCGCCCGCCTGCACCGCGTCCTGGACACCCTCGGCACGCCGATACCCGCCGACCCCGGCCGGGACTCCATAGCCGACCGGGCATCCGACGCCGGCCACCGCGCCGTACGCCAGGCGCCAGCCGACGCCGTACGGCACCTCGCTGCCGACGCCGCCCACGACCCCGTACCGCACGCCGCCGCCCCCGACGCCGTACAGGGCTCCGCCCCGGACACCGCCCCCGAGGCCGTAC
>NZ_JALLGL010000446.1 GCF_023072675.1 Streptomyces sp. XM83C | reverse complement strand
TGGCTGGGCGGCTGCCGCCGTTTGCACCGCCGCTACGAACGCAAGGTCGAGCACTTCCTGGCCTTCACCGCCATCGCCTGCAGCCTCATCTGCTACCGCAGACTCGCCAAATGAGACGACGTCTAAGAGGTTGTCTCACGTGGCGAGTTTGGCGAGCTTCTTGTAGCAGGTCAGGGCTGCTCCAAGGCCGAGGAAGGCGAGGAAGTGGTCTCCCTTGCGTTCGTAGCGGACAGTGAGGCGGCGGTAGCCGAAGAGCCAGGCGATCGACCTCTCGATCTTCCAGCGGTGGCGGCCGAGGCGTTCGCCGAACTCGATGCCCGGCCGGGCGATGCGCGGCACGATGCCTCGTTCCCGCAGCCAGGCCAGATGCGCGGCGGAGTGGTAGGCCTTGTCCGCCCGGAGCCGGCCCGGCTTCCTGCGGCGCGGTCCGCGCCGGGAGCGGATCGCCGGTATCCCCTTCACCAGCGGCCGCTCCGTGTCGGCAGCGGCTTGCCGTACCACCGTTCGATGAGGCGGGCGGCGATGGAGATGCCGTACGGCGGGAGCACCTCGCCGGAGTCGAAGGCGGCCTGGAGTTCGTCGCGGGAGAACCAGCGGGCCTCGTGGATCTCGTCGCCGTCGACGTCGATGTCGGTGGAGACGGCGCGGGCCATGAAGCCGAGCATGAGGCTGGACGGGAAGGGCCAGGGCTGGCTGGCGACGTACTCGACGGCGCCGACGGTGACGCCGGCCTCTTCGAAGACCTCGCGTCGCACCGCCTGCTCGATCGACTCGCCGGGCTCGACGAACCCGGCGAGTGTGGAGAAGCGGCCCTCGGGCCAGTGGACCTGTCGGCCGAGGAGGATGCGGTCGTCCTGGTCGGTGACGGCCATGATCACCGCGGGGTCGGTGCGCGGGTAGTGTTCCGCGCCGCAGGCGGGGCAGCGGCGGATGTGTCCGGCGGCGGCGATGACCGTGCGCTCGCCGCAGCGGGAGCAGAAGCGGTGGGTGCGCTGCCAGTTCTCCAGTCCGACCGCGTGCACCATCAGGCCGGCGTCGCGCGGCGACAGCAGCAGGCCGGCCTCGCGGAGGCCCGCGGGGCGGGCGGACTGGTCCATTCGGCCGGGCAGCGCGTCCTTCTGGAGGGCGAAGTACCGTACGCCGTCCTCGTCGATGCCGAGGAAGTAGCGGTGGGCCTCGGTGAGGGGGGCTTCGAACGTCGGGGTCATGACGAGTTCGGTTCGCCCGTCGGGCGTCTCGTCGATCAGGACCTGACCGCCGGAGACCACGAAGACGCGGGTGGTGGGGTGGCTCCATGCCGCCGCGAGCCAGGCCTCGTCGAGCCGGTGGTGGGCGGCCCGGTCGATGCCGCTGGGCGCGGTGAGCGAGATGTTCAGGTCGGCGGTGGGATCGGTCCAGATGGTCACGGGTGCTTCCAACTCCCCCGGTGCAACGGTCGGTTTCGGCGGCGGTTCGGCGGTCTGGTCGGCGCTGCGTGGCGGAGCCGGCGGGGGCTCGGCACGCGCGCGGTGGGGCCGGGCGGGTGCGGGACGCGGCCCGGCGGTCGCGGGGCGTCGTCCGGCGGGTGCCGGTCGCGGCCCGGTGGATGCGGGCTGCGGTCGGGCGGGTGCTGGGCGGCCCTTCCAGTGTGCTCCTGCGCGGCGGGCGCCTTGTGCGCCGGGCGGGGGTCAGCGGGCACGGCGCCAGGTCCCGGCGAGGTCGCCCCACAGGTAGGCGCTGGTCTCGACGCCTTTGAACAGCAGGTCCAGCTCGACCTTCTCGTCGGGCGCGTGCCAGCCGTCGGAGGGGACGGAGATGCCGAGGAACAGCACGGGGGCGCCGAGGACGTCCTGGAGGTCGGCGGCGGGCCCGGAGCCGCCTTCGCGGGTGTAGCGGACGGGCTGTTCGAAGGCGCGGCCCATGGCGCGGACCACGGACTGGAGTGCGGGGTGGTCCAGGGGTGTCAGGCAGGGGCGTGTGGACCCGGTGAAGGCGATCTCGCTGCGGATGCCGGCGGGGACGAGGCTCTCGGCCCAGGCGCGGACGGCCTTCGAGATGCGGTCGGGTTCCTGTCCCGCGACGAGCCGGAAGGACAGCTTGACCATGGCCGAGGACGGGATGATCGTCTTGCTGCCGGGGCCCTGGTAGCCACCGCCGATGCCGTTGACCTCGGCGGTGGGGCGGGCCCAGATGCGCTCCAGGGTGGTGTGGCCGGCTTCGCCGTGGGTGGCGTACGACTTGGCGGTGCGCAGCCAGCTTTCCTCGTCGAAGGGCAGTTCGGCGAAGAGGGCGCGCTCGCGGTCGGTCAGTTCGACGATGCCGTCGTAGAAGCCGGGGATCGCCACGCGCGCGTGGTCGTCGTGCAGGGCGGCGACGAGGCGGGCGGCGACGGTGGCCGGGTTGGGTACGGCACCGCCGAAGGAGCCGGAGTGGATGTCCTGGTCGGGGCCGTACAGCCGGATCTCGCACTCGGCGAGGCCGCGCATGCCGGTGCAGACGGTGGGGGTGTCCTCGGACCACATGCCGGTGTCGGAGACGATCACGGCGTCCGCGGTGAGCCGGTCGGCGTGTTCCTCGACCAGGGTGCGGAAGTGGGGGGAGCCGGACTCCTCCTCGCCCTCGATCAGCAGTTTGAGGTTGACGGCGGGTGCGGTGCGGCCGGTGGCGGCGAGGTGGGCGCGGACCCCGAGTGTGTGGAAGAACACCTGCCCCTTGTCGTCGGCGGCGCCGCGCGCGTAGAGGCGGTTTCCGCGGACGACGGGTTCGAACGGTTCGCTGTTCCAGCCGTCCTCGCGGGCGGCCGGTTGGACGTCGTGGTGGCCGTACACGAGGACGGTCGGGGCGTCCGGGTCGCCGGAGGGCCACTCGGCGTAGACGGCCGGGGCGCCCGCGGTGGGCCAGATCTCGGCGGTGGGGAAGCCGGTCTCGCGGAGTTTCGCGGCGAGCCAGTCGGCGCTGCGGCGCACATCGTCGGCGTGGTCCGGCTGGGCCGACACCGAGGGGATGCGCAGCCACTCGGTCAGGTCGTCGAGGAAGGCTGCACGGTGCTGCTGGATGTACGTGCGGACGGCGCTGTCCGGGGTCTGGCTCATGACGTCGAGCCTATCGGCACTCAGTGACATCCTGGTTGGGCGGTTCGTCACACGACGTCCCGTCGGGCGTCCCGCCGAGCAGCAGCTGTTCCAGCGCGGCCCGGTCCGGCAGGTCCTCGGGGCGTACGACGTCGCCGGTGCGGACGTACAGGAACGACGCTGTGATCTTCTCGGGCGGCACGCCCTGCTGCTCCGCCCAGGCCAGCCGGTACAGGGCGAGCTGGAGCGGGTCGGCGTCCTGGGTGCGGTTGGTCTTCCAGTCGACGATCTCGTACGTGGTGCTGTCGCCGTCGCCGTCCTTGTAGACGGCGTCGATACGGCCTCGTACGACGCGGCCGGCGATGTCGATCTGGAACGGTGCCTCGACCCGGTAGGGGGTGCGCCGGGCGTACTCGGTGCGTTCGAAGGCTTCCTTGAGTGCTTCCAGGTCGCGTTCGTCGGCGATGTCGGCGTCGCCGCCGGGCAGCTCCTCGGGCTCCAGCAGGGGCAGCGTCAGCGCTTCGAAGCGGGATTCGACCCAGGCGTGGAAGCGGGTGCCGCGGCGGGCGGCGGGCTGCGGGGGG
>NZ_JALLGL010000445.1 GCF_023072675.1 Streptomyces sp. XM83C | reverse complement strand
ATGTGTATAATAGTCAGTTATGGGGCAGTCCCCGAGTCCCCATGGGGCAGCCCCCCCGCAGTCCAGCTAGGAGTGACGTTCCCGCATGCGGAAGATACTCGTCGTAGGGGCCGGCCAGTCCGGCCTCCAGCTCGCCCTCGGCCTACAGTCGCACGGCTACGAGGTCACCCTGATGTCCAACCGGACCGCGGACGAGATCCGCTCCGGCCGGGTCATGTCCACGCAGTGCATGTTCCACACGGCGTTGCAGCACGAGCGCGATCTCCAGCTGAACTTCTGGGAGTCCCAGGCCCCGAAGATCGAAGGACTCGGCGTCTCCGTCGCCGCGCCCGGCTCGTGGGCCGAGGGCCCCGCCGCCCGTGCCATCGACTGGGTCGGGCGGCTCGACGGCTACGCCCAGTCCGTCGACCAGCGGGTGAAGATGGCCGGCTGGATGGAGACCTTCGCGCAGCGCGGCGGCCAGCTCGTCATCCACGGCGCCGCCGTCTCCGACCTCGACTACTTCTCCCGTACGTACGATCTCGTCCTCGTCTCCGCCGGCAAGGGCGAACTCGTGTCGATGTTCGAGCGGGACGCGTCCAGGTCCCCCTACAGCGAGCCGCAGCGCGCCCTCGCCGTGGCGTACGTCCACGGCCTCGGCCCGCGCCCCGAGCACCCGGAGTTCGACGCGGTCCGCTGCAACCTCGTGCCCGGTGTCGGCGAGCTGTTCGTGATGCCGACGTACACCACCTCGGGCCGTGCCGACATCCTGTTCTGGGAGGGCATACCCGGCGGCCCCCTCGACGTCTTCAAGGGCGTGAAGGACCCGGCCGAGCACCTCTCCCTGACCCTGGAACTCATGGAGCGGTACACGCCGTGGGAGTACGCCCGCGCCACCAAGGTCGAACTCACCGACGCGGGCGGCACGCTCTCCGGCCGTTACGCGCCGACCGTGCGCAAGCCCGTCGGCCGGCTGCCCTCCGGCGGTCTCGTCCTCGGCGTGGCCGATGTCGTCGTCGCCAACGACCCGATCACCGGCCAGGGCTCCAACTCCGCGTCCAAGTGTGCCGCCGCCTACCTCGCCGCCATCCTGGAGCACGGCGACCGGCCCTTCGACGAGGCGTGGATGCAGGCCACCTTCGACCGGTACTGGAACACCGCCCAGCACGTCACCAAGTGGACCAACGCCATGCTGGCGCCGCCGCCCGAGCACGTCCTGGAGATCGTCGGCGCCGCCGGGCAGCTCCAGCAGGTGGCGGACCGTTTCGCCAACGGGTTCAACGATCCCGCGGACTTCGAGGAGTACTTCTTCGAGCCGGAGAAGGCCAAGGCGTACCTGGCGTCCGTCACGGGCGCCTGACCCCGGCGGGCGCGGGCGGGGCGGGGCGGCCGGGCGGTTGCCTCAGCGGTCCGCCTCGGCCGGGGCGTCGTCCCCTTGCGGTGCGGCCGGGTCGTCCGGCGCGGTCGTGCTCTCGTCCCGTGCGGTCGGAGTGTCGTCCCGGGCCGCCGTGGTGGGGCCGCGGTCCGCGTCCGGGCGTACCGCGCCGAGGATCGGATACGTCGCGATGGGGGAGCGCCTGATCCGCTCCCCCTCCCTCGGCGCCTCGATCACCGTCCCGCCGCCCGCGTAGATGCCCACGTGTGTCGCCTCCGGGAAGTACAGCACGAGGTCACCGGGGCGCAGTTCGCTCAGCGGGACGTGCGGGAGCCGCGCCCACTGCTCCTCGCTGGTGCGGGGGATCGGCGTCCCGGCCGCCTCCCACGCCCGCGCCGTCAGGCCCGAACAGTCGTACGCCGCCGGGCCCTCCGCGCCCCACTCGTACGGCTTCCCGAGCTGCTGCCGGGCGAAGCGCAGCGCCCGCTCCCCGCGGTCGGACGGCTTCGCGTCGTCGGCGGGCAGCGCGCCGGACGCGGACAGCTTCCGCTGTGCCTCGTCCGCCTTCGTGCGTTCCAGCTCGGCCAGCGCGGCGAGCTGGTCCGGGCTCAGCGACGCGAGCAGCTCCTCCACGTCGTGCAGCCGTGCCCGCACGTCGTCCCGCTGCTTCTTTCGCCGCGCCGCGAGGGTGAGCTGGTCGTCCAGCGCCTTGCGGGCCGCGCGCGCCAGATCCCGGCTGTGGCGCTCGCTGTCCGTGAGCCGCGCGAGTTTCGCGGCCCGTTCACGGGCGACCCGGCCGATGACATGGCCTTCGTCGAGCGCCTGCTGCGGATCGCGTGCCAGCAGCAGCCGTACGTACGGGGAGAACGCGTCGCCCCCCTGATACTGCTGCCGGGCCAGCCGGCCCACGGCGGTGCGGCTGTCGTGCAGGCCGACCCGGGCGCGGGCCAGCGCGGCGTCCAGCCGGTCGGCCTCCGCGCGCCGCTTCCTCAGCTCCTCCTCGGTGGCGTTGTACGTCTCCGTCGCCCGCTCCGCCTCGCGGAACAGCCGCTGAAGGTCCGTCAGCAGCTCGGCCGTGGACCGCTCGTCGCCCGGCTGCGGTACGGCAGCCGCGGGCGCCGCCAGGGGCAGGAGCGCGAGCTGCGCGGCGCACACCGCCGTGCGGGTCAGGCGTACGAGCCGGGCGGTCGGCCTTCCTGACACGTCATCACCTCCGGTGCGGGGGCGGTGGGTCCGCTCCGCACCGTGAGCATCAGCGCGCCACGGGAATCCCGCGCGCCGGGCGTGCGCGGTTCGGCGCAACCCCGTCACTCGTTCGGTTCGTCGTGCGGGGCGGCCTTGCGGGAGCGCGGCTGCGGTCGCGGGCGTGACCAGGGCCAGCGCGGGCCGGTGCGTGTGTCCCCCTCCGCGTCGTACACGTACTTCCATCCCTTGGGCAGGCCCAGGCGCTTGCTGTGCCCGCGCGGTTCCCGGCGGTACACCAGCACCGTCGGCGGGCCGCCGCCCTCGGTGTCCGGGACCGGGATGCGGTACGTCTTCGGGGGCTGCCCCGTCGGGCCCAGCAGGACGGGGAGGACGCGGCCGTCCATCGGGCCGCCCTCGAAGGGGGTGTTCTCGCTCTTCACGGCACCAGTGTCCGGGATCAGCCGGCGTGCCGCGGCGACGACAGTTCCGCGAGCACCGCCGCCGTCTGCGGATCGCGGGCCGCCGTCACGCCGAGCACCGCGACGAACTGGTCCACCAGCCAGTCCCGCAGCTCCTCCGCGGGCGGCTGCTTGCCCTCGTCCAGCCAGATCAGCGACGCCGCCTCCACCGCCGTGATCCACATACGGACGGTCATCCGCAGCCGTGGGCCGGGGGAGTCCACCTCCAGGTGGCTGAGGATGTGCTCGGCGGCGGCGCGGCGCACGCCGTCGACGATCGCGCTCGTACGGGACGTCTCGACCACGCTGCCGCCCTGGAGGAGCGCGCTGAAACCCGCGTCGTGCTGGTCGACGAAGGCCAGGTAGCGGTCGAGGGCGCGGGCGAGGCGGGGGAGGCGTGGGCCGGTGCGGGGCTCGTCGAAGCAGTGCCGGAGATCCTCGGCGGCGCTTCGCAGCGCGGCCTCGTACAGCTGCTGCTTGCCGCCGGGGAAGTAGCGGTACACCAGGGGGCGGGAGACGCCGGCCGCCTCCGCGACGTCGTCCAGGGAGACCTCTTCCGGTGCGCGGTGCGCGAACAGGCCGAGGGCGGCGGTGAGGAGCTGGGCGCGGCGTTCCTCGACGCTGAGGCGGCGGTAGGCGGGGG
>NZ_JALLGL010000444.1 GCF_023072675.1 Streptomyces sp. XM83C | reverse complement strand
GGGGGGGTGGGCGCGGTCGGCGGGGCCTGCGGTGTCGGCAGGGCCCGCGGTGTCGGCGGGGTCGGTCATCGCCGGGGCACCCTCGCCGCCGACGCCAGGTGCAGGCGCGTGAACGCCAAGGCCTCCGCGAGGTCGGCCTCGCGCTCGGCGCTGGACATGGCACGCCGGGTGTTGACCTCGATGACGACGTGGCCGTCGAAGCCGGTCAGCGCGAGGCGTTCCAGCACCTCGGCGCAGGGCTGGGTGCCACGGCCGGGCACCAGGTGCTCGTCCTTGGCGGAGCCGCGGCCGTCGGCGAGGTGGACGTGCCCGAGGCGGTCGCCCATACGGTCGATCATGGCGAGCGCGTCGGTGCGGGCGGTCGCGGCGTGGCTGAGGTCGATCGTGAAGTGGCGGTAGTCGTCCTTGGTGACGTCCCAGTCGGGGGCGTACGCGAGCATCTCGCGGTCCCGGTAGCGCCACGGGTACATGTTCTCGACGGCGAATCGCACATCCGTCTCGTTCGACATGCGCCAGATCCCGGCGACGAAGTCACGCGCGTACTGGCGCTGCCAGCGGAACGGCGGATGGACGACGACCGTGCTCGCGCCCAGCTTCTCGGCGGCCGATCGAGCCCGCTGGAGCTTGGTCCACGGGTCGGTGGACCACACCCGCTGCGTGATGAGCAGGCACGGGGCGTGGACGGCGAGGATGGGGACGCGGTGATAGTCGCTGAGCCGGCGCAGCGCCTCGATGTCCTGGCTGACCGGGTCGGTCCACACCATCACCTCGACGCCGTCGTAACCGAGGCGCGCGGCGATCTCGAAGGCCGTCGCCGTCGACTCCGGGTAGACGGAGGCCGTCGACAGGGCGACCTTCGCATCCGGAACACGTACGACTGGCTCTGCCATGGGGGACAGGTTACGGGGTGCGGGTTTGCGAACGCCCACTGTCTGTTCGCCGTTGTGGCGAGGGCCATAGCCGAGCGTTCCGGGGTGTGGTGGCGGGCATGGGGGTGGGGTTCCCGGATACGGCGGGGGTCATGACCCGATCTTCGGCGGTACGGCCGGATTGCACCGCACGGCGGGTCCGCACCGCACAGCCGGACCTCGCCGTACGGCCGGACCTCGCCGTACCACCGGACCGCACCGCACGACCGGACCTCGCCGTACCACCGGACCGCACCGCACGACCGGACCTCGCCGTACCACCGGACCGCACCGCACGACCGGACCGCACCGCACGACCGGACCTCGCCGCACCACCGGACCGCACCGCACCGCACCACCGGACCTCGCCGCACCACCGGACCGCACCGCACCACCGGACCGCACCGCACGACCGAGCCTCGCCGTACCACCGGACCGCACCGCACGGCCGAGCCGTCATCCCATGTCCATGTGGTCCAGGCGCCGCAGGATCACTCCCTCCCGCAGCGCCCACGGGCAGATCTCCAGGCTCTCCACGCCGAACAGGTCCATCGCGCCCTCCGCCACCAGCGCGCCGGCGACGAGCTGACCGGCCCGGCCCTCGGAGACGCCGGGCAGCTCCGCGCGCTGCTCGGCCGTCATGGCGGCCAGCCGGGGAACCCAGGCCTCCAGGGACTCCCGCTTCAGCTCGCGCTGCACGTACAGGCCCTCCGCGGAACGGGCGGCGCCGGCGAGGCGGGCGAGCTGCTTGAAGGTCTTGGACGTGGCGACCACATGGTCGGGGGCGCCGAAGCGGCTGAACTCGCCGACCGTACGGGCGATCTCAGCGCGGACATGCCGGCGCAGTGCGCGCAGGTCCTCGGGGTCGGGCGGGTCGCCGGGCAGCCAGGAGGCGGTGAGGCGGCCCGCGCCGAGCGGCAGCGACACCGCGGCGTCCGGTTCCTCGTCGATGCCGTAGGCGATCTCCAGGGAGCCGCCGCCGATGTCGAGGACGAGCAGTTTGCCCGCCGACCAGCCGAACCAGCGGCGGGCGGCGAGGAAGGTGAGGCGGGCCTCTTCGGCGCCGGTGAGGACCTGGAGTTCGACGCCGGTCTCGGCACGCACGCGTGCGAGGACCTCATCCGCGTTGCTGGCCTCGCGGACGGCCGAGGTCGCGAACGGCAGCACGTCCTCGACGCCCTTGTCCTCGGCGGCCTGGAGGGCGTCCTTGATCACGGCGATCAGCTGGTCGACGCCCTCCGGGCCGATGGCGCCGTCGTCGTCGAGGAGCTGGGCGAGGCGCAGTTCGGCCTTGTGCGAGTGCGCGGGCAGCGGGCGTGCGCCGGGGTGGGCGTCCACCACCAGCAGATGCACCGTGTTCGATCCCACGTCGAGGACACCGAGTCTCATACAGGGCACGCTACTGCCCGTGCGACCGGCCGCGGGGAGGTCCTCGGGGATCTGTGAGGTACGGGGCCGGTGTGCTGTCGGCATACTCTGGACGCGTGCCAAAGACGAAAAAGGCGAAGGACGAGAAGCCGGTCAAGACGGGCGAATCCCTCATTGTTCCTTCGCAGGCGAAGGCGGCGAAGGAAGCCAAGCCGGGGAAGGCCGACAGGCCCGGGAAGAAGTCCGGGCGGGACGGGAAGCCCGAGAAGGCCGAGAAGCCGGGCAGGTCCGGGCGGTCCGCCCGCGCCGGGAAGTCGGCCAAGAAGGCGGAGAAGGTGCCGGAGAGCGACGAGAAGGGGCTCGACTTCACGCGCGCGTGGGTGGAGTTCCCGGACCCGGCGGACGACGAGCAGGTCTTCCGCTGTGATCTGACCTGGCTGACCTCCCGCTGGAACTGCATCTTCGGCAGCGGCTGCCAGGGCATCCAGGCGGGGCGCGCGGACGACGGCTGCTGCACTCTGGGCGCCCACTTCTCCGACGAGGACGACGAGAAGCGAGTCGCCGCGCATGTGGCGCGGCTCACCCCGGAGATCTGGCAGCACCACGCCGAGGGCACCCGCAACGGCTGGGTCTCCGAGGACGAGGACGGCGATCGGCAGACCCGGCCCTACCAGGGCTCCTGCATCTTCCAGAACCGGCCGGGGTTCCCCGGCGGCGCGGGCTGCTCGCTGCACATCCTGGCGCTGCGCGAGGGCCGCGAGCCGCTGGAGACCAAGCCTGACGTCTGCTGGCAGCTGCCGATCCGCCGTACGTTCGACTGGATCGACCGGCCGGACGACACGCGTGTGCTGCAGGTGTCGATCGGTGAGTACGACCGCCGGGGCTGGGGTCCGGGCGGTCATGACCTGCACTGGTGGTGCACGTCGGCGACGTCGGCGCACGGCGCGGGCGAGCCGGTGTACGTCTCCTACCGGGCGGAGCTGACCGAGTTGATGGGCAAGGCCGGCTACGACCGTCTCGTCGAGCTGTGCGAGGAACGGCTGGCCGGGCAGTTGCCGCTGCTGGCCCCGCACCCGGCGGACCCGGACCCGACCGACTGAGCGCCCCGGCCTGGGCCCGGTGCCTCACAGCACGGGGGTGGGCGACCCTCCGTGCCCTTCCGGCGGCTCGTGGCTCGGGTGGGCTCGGCTCCCCGCCCCTTCCCGGGGGCTCACGGTATGGGGCGTGCCCCCTTCGGGGGGCTCACGGCGCGGGTGTGCCCCCTCCAAGGGCTCACGGCGCGGGCGTGCTCGGCTCCCCGCTGCCGCCGGTGGGCGTCGGGCCGCCGCTCGCGTCGGGCGATGCCGGGTCGGTGGGTGTGGGGTCCGGGTC
>NZ_JALLGL010000443.1 GCF_023072675.1 Streptomyces sp. XM83C | reverse complement strand
GGCGCGGACGGCTCGGGGCGTGCGGACGGCGCCGAGGGTGCCGACGGCCGGGAGCGCGCGGACGGCGCCGAGGGGGTGAGCGGCCTCGCGGATGCGGAGAGCGCGGAGAGCGCGGACGGCCTCGCGGATGCGGAGAGCGCCGGGAGCGCGGACGGCTCGGGGCGTGCGGACGGCGCCGAGGGTGCCGACGGCCGGGAGCGCGCGGACGGCGCCGAGGGGGTGAGCGGCCTCGCGGATGCGGAGAGCGCCGCCAGCGCGGACAGCGTCGGGGACGCGAAGACCGCTGCGGGCGTGGCGGGGGTGGAGAGCGCCGAGAGCGTGGACTGCGTCGAGAGCGCGGACAGCGCCGGCATCGAGGCCGAGCCGGAAAACCCGGACGCCACGGACACCCCCGGGCCGCACACCCCCCGCACGGACACCCCCGGCACGGCCCTCGCCGTCCTCCCCGAGGACCGCCCGCGTGGCCGGCACCGGCGTCGGCGGCGGCGTCGGGGCCTGGTCGTCGCCGGCGGGCTCGTCCTGGCGGCCGGTGCGCTCAGCCTCGTACGGCTGGCGCCGGAGACCAGTGTGCCCGGTCTGGGGACGGCGGAGGCCGAGCCACGGCATGTGCCGGGCCAGGAGCACGGCCGAGGAAGGTCCACGGCGACGCCGGAGGCGCCCGGACCGAAGGTCAGCCCCTCCGCGACCGACGTCATGGGCATCACCGGCCCACCGGCCGCGTCCGGCACCCCCACGGCGACGCCCGCCTCGACCGGCCCGTCCGCCACCGGCGACGACGGCGACAGCGACTCCGACCAAGGGATCGGCGCGTCCGTCGCGTCGCAGCAGCCCGGCCGCCGCAGCCGCCCGAGAAGCCCCAGCCGTCGCCGACACCGACCCCGGCGCAGCCGCCGTCGCAGCCGGACGAGCCCGGCCCGCCCGGCCTGTGCGTGCCGATCCTCGGCCTGTGCGTGGACCTGGACCTGGGACTGGGCTGAGGGGCCTCTCGGGGCCCGCCGAGGGCCCCACCGGGTCGGGGCCCGCCGAGGGCCCCACCGGGGGCGTCAGTCGACGCCCTCCCGGCGGCTGAGCAGCCACGGCTCGACCACGCCCAGGCCACGGACGGGCCGCTGCCAGGTCGGCTGGAGCACGAAGCGGTACGTGGGCGGCTCCTCGCCCTCCTTCTCGGCCGCCGCCGCCTCCTCGGCCGCCTGCGCCTCCGAGGCGGGGGCGTCACCGGTGCGGATCAGCTCCTCGGCGAAGGCGCTGTCGACGAGCACGGCGTCCTTGGGCGCTATGGACGTCAGCCGGGACGCCAGGTTGACGGTCGTACCGAACACATCGCCCATCCGGGTCGTCACCGTGCCGAACGCCATCCCGACCCGCAGCTCCGGCATGGTCTCGTCGTGCGCCATCGTCTCGATGAGCTTCGTCGCGATCTCCGCGGCCGTACCGGCGTCGTCCGCCGCGTACAGCACCTCGTCGCCGAGGGTCTTGATGAGCCGGCCGCCGCGCGCGGCGACCAGGTCGGCGGCGGTCGTCTCGAAGGCCTCGACCAGCTCGCCGAGTTCCTCTTCCTCCATGCGGCGCGTCAGCCGGGTGAAGCCGACCAGGTCGGCGAAGCCGACGGCGAGACGCCGGTCGACCATCTCCTCGTCGTCGGCGGCCTGCACGACCCGGCCGGCGGAGGCGGCGAGCTGGCGGCGCCAGACGTAGACGAGGAACTCCTCCAGCTCGGGCAGGAGCAGTTCGACGATGGGATACGTCACCTCGGTGCGGGTCATGCCCGGTTCCGGCGGCTCGGTCAGGCCCTCCAGGAAGGAGTCGATCTGCCATTCCGCCAGACGGGCGGTGGTCTGCCCGGTGGACCGTGCCACCTGCACCGCCATCGCCTCGCTGAGCAGTCCCGCCTCGACCAGACCGGCGAGCCGCCGCAGCGCGAGGACGTCGGCCTCGGTGAGCGCCCGTGCCTGCCCGATGTCGGCGAAGCCCATGGCCCGCCAGAAACGGGACGCCAGTTCCATGGAGACGCCCGCGCTGCGGGCCGCCTGGAAGGGCGTGTAGCGCCGCTCGGCGCCGAGGATGAGCTGCTCCAGGCGCAGGGCGAGCGGATCCTCGCCGGAGTCCTCGGCGTGGGGGTCTGGGTCCCCCTTGTCGTCGACGGTCACGCCTGCTGCCCTTCCGATCTATCGCGGTCAGGTATCGACCGGCCTCAACTGTACGGCAGGTGTGCGCCAGCTCACTCCGTCAGGTGCGGCCGGACAGGGCGTCACCTGGTGGGTGTCCGGCGCATGCGCCGGGCGTGGGGCGCACACGTCCTCTCGCGCCCCGCCGTACGGTGGCAAGCCCGGCGCGCGCCCCACGGGCACCGCCCGTACCGAACCGGAAGGAACCGGAAGGCCACCGCGCGAAGCCCGCCACCCACCGGACGACGACCGCAGAGCCCGCCACCCACCGGACGACGACCCGCACAGCCCACCAACCACCGGATCGCGGCTCACAAGGCCCACCACCCACCGGATCGCGGCTGGCAAGACCCGCCACCCACCGGACGACGCCCCGCACAGCCCACCAACCACCGGATCGCGGCTCGCAAGGCCCGCCACCCACCGGACCCGGCACCGCAAGGCCCGCCACCCACCGGACCCGGCACCGCGAGACCCCACACCCGCCTCACAAGCCGGTCCGGTCGGCCTCAAGCACGCACGCGTCGCGCTCTCACGCCGGCCGCAGGTGCACGATGTCTCCGGCGCCGACCGGTTCCTGCACGCCCTCCTCTGTCGCGATCACGAGGCGTCCGTCGCCGTCCAGGGCCACCGCCTCCCCGGTGATCGACCGGTCGCCGGGCAGTTCCGCCCGTACCGTCCGTCCCAGCGTGGCGCATCCGGCGGCGTACGTCTCCTGGAGGCCGCACGCGGCCGGGTCGCCGCCTGCCGCACGCCAGCGGCCGTACCAGTCCTCCAGCGAGCGCAGCACGGCCCGCAGCAGCGGGTCACGGTCGGTGCCGGCCGCGCCGGCGAGGGCGAGAGAACCCGCCTGCGGTACGGGGAGTTCGTCGGCGCGGAGGGTGACGTTGACGCCGACGCCGATGACGACGCCGTCGTCCCCGGCGCGTTCGGCGAGGATGCCGCCGGCCTTGCGTTCCTCGCCGCCGACGGTGACGAGGAGGTCGTTGGGCCACTTCAGCGACGTGTCCACGCCGGCGGCGCGGGACAGCCCGGTCGCCACGGCGACGCCGGTGAGCAGCGGCAGCCAGCCCCAGCGGTCCACGGGGACCTCGACGGGACGCAGCAGCACGGAGAAGAACAGGCCCGAGCGGGGCGGTGCCGTCCACCGGCGGTCCAGGCGGCCACGCCCGGCGGACTGCTCCTCCGCGACGAGCACGGCACCTTCGGCGGCCTTGCCGGCGGCGGCGCGGGCGACGAGGTCAGTGTTGGTGGAGCCGGTGTTCCGCACCACCTCCAGCTCCGACCACAGGCCGCCCTCGCGGACCAGTCCGCGGCGCAGCGCGGCGGCGTTGAGGGGCGGCCGGTCGAGGTCGGACCAGCGGCTGTCTCCTGATGCATCTCGCGGCGTCATGCAAGCCACCCTAGAGGTTGTCCCGTAACTGCTGGTCAGAGGTGAGATGATTTTGCTGTGGCTGGTGTGATCACGGCGTCGGAGCCCTCCTGGATAGGTCCGTTCACCGGGCTGAGCCCGCGGCAGTTCAACAAG
>NZ_JALLGL010000442.1 GCF_023072675.1 Streptomyces sp. XM83C | reverse complement strand
CTCCACGATCTCCGCGCCGGTGAACTCCGCCCCCGCCACGATCAGCGCCGGCGCCTCAGGATCGACGGGCGCGTAGGGCGCGAACCGGTCGCCGAAGCTCGGCACGTCCACCGCGTAATCGCCGTACCCCTCCGGCGGCCCCGGCACGAACCGCCGCCCCAGCGGCGCCAGCGACAGCGCGTAACGCTCCCCCCGGCACGCCAGCCCCGCCTCGAACCGCCCCGGCCCGGCGACGACGAAGTCCGCTTTCGCCGGGTCGCCCTCGACGTCCGCGACGACGCCCACCGACGCGCACGCCAGCAGCCACACCGCCGTCTGCCAGTGCGCGGGCAGCAGCAGCGCGACCCGGTCGCCGGGTTCGGCGGACATTCCGTCCTGGAGGAGGTTCGAGGTCTTGGCCACCCAATTGGCGAAGGTGGCCACGGACAGTTCGACCCGTTCGCCGGTGGCATCGTCGTAGAAGGTCACCAGCGGGCGCGAGGGGTCCGCGGCGAGCGCGGAACTCAGCAGGTCGGCAGGGGTGCGATCGGTGGCATTCACCCGCGCAAGCGTACGCCGCCCGGCCCGGCGGCGGGGGCGCACTCCGCTCCCGGCCACGCCACGCGTTCGGCGGAACCACGGCAGACGCCCCGTCAATTCCCCGATGGACAGATATGTATGACTATGTCCAGGATCAGGGGCATGCGTGGAATGCTTGCTACCTCGATCGGCGTCACCTGCGCCGCCGCTCTCGCCCTTCCGCTGACTCCGCCCGCCGCCGCGACGCCCGCGCTCCCGGCACCGGCCGCGAAGGTGCCGGTGGAGGGAGCGCAGTCCCCGGAACGGGATGCGGCGGACCGCCGTCCGGACAGTCTCGGCCTCTCCGGCAGCACCCAGTCGCTCCCTCTCGCCCCCGCCGGCCGGAACCGGGCCGCGAACGCCGAGGTCCGTCTCGTACGGAACGACGTACGCCGCTTCTCCCTCATCGGCGTCGTCTGGAACGACCCGTACGCCGAACTGCACGGCCGCGTCCAGGTCCGCACCCGTGCCGCCGGTACCGGCACCTGGTCCGGCTGGCAGGACGTCGAGACCCACAACGTCGCCCATGGCGCCGACCCCGGCAGCGTCGAACGCACCTCCGGTCATGTCCGCGGCGCCACCGCTCCCCTGTGGGTCGGCGACTCCGACGGTGTCGAGATCCGGGTGCGGGCCGAGCCCCCCGCCCCGGCCGACCGGGCCGACCCGGCCACCGCACCCGGGCTGCCCGAAGGGATGCGTCTGGAGCTCGTCGACCCCGGTGCCGACGACCCCGGTGCCGACGGCGGCGGGCGTGGCGGGCGGGTGCGGCACGCCCCCGTGGACACGCCCCGCGGGCGCCTGGACACCCCCGGCGAGGCCGGTTCCGCCGCCCTGACGGCCGAGACCCGCGCCGCCTCCGACGCCAACACCGCCCTCGCGGGCGTCCCCCTCGGCGCCGCCGAGATCCCCGCCCTCGACCAGGAGCAGACCCGACGCGAACTACTCGCCCTCCCCGACGCCGCCCTGACGTCCGATCAACTCGCCGCGCCCAAGATCGGGCCCCGCCCGGCCATCGTCACCCGCAAGGGCTGGGGCGCCGACGAGAAGCTCCGCGAGAAGAAGTTCGTCTACACCAGCAAGGTCAAGGCCGCGTTCGTCCACCACTCGGCGACCGGCAACAACTACACCTGCGCGCAGGCCCCCTCGGTCATCCGCGGTATCTACCGCTACCACGTCAAGAGCATGGGCTGGCGCGACATCGGCTACAACTTCCTCGTCGACAAGTGCGGCACCATCTACGAAGGACGCGCCGGCGGCGTCGCCAAGCCCGTCCTCGGCGCCCACACCCTCGGCTTCAACACCAACAGCATGGGCATCGCCGTACTCGGCACTTTCACCTCCGCGAAACCACCCGCTGCCACGCTGGACGGCGTCGCCCGCCTGACCGCCTGGAAGCTGGGCCTCTACGGCATGAATCCGAAAGGCACGACATACCTCACGTCCGGCGGTGGCAATCTCTACCGAAAAGGTACGAAGGTACGACTGAACGTCATCTCTGGTCACCGGGACGGCTTCGCCACGGAGTGCCCAGGAAAGCAGCTCTACGGCAAGCTCGGCACGGCCCGCTCGACTGCGGCGCGCCTCCAGGGACGCTGACGCCGGGCAGGCCCGACCCGGCTGACCAGCAGGGAAAGGTCTGCATACACTGGCCGGCCGAAAGACAGTTCGGCCGGTCCCGGCAGGAAGCAGAGACGACAGGTGACAGAAGCCATCCTCCTGGTCGGCGGCAAGGGAACCCGGCTGCGTCCGCTCACCGTGCACACGCCCAAACCCATGGTCCCGGCCGCCGGGGTGCCGTTCCTCACGCACCAACTGGCGAGAGCACGGGCCGCGGGCGTGGACCACATCGTCCTCGCCACCTCCTACCTGGCCGAAGTCTTCGAGCCGTACTTCGGCGACGGCTCCTCCCTCGGACTGCACCTCGAATACGTCACCGAAGAGGAACCCCTCGGCACGGGCGGCGCCATCCGCAACGTCGCCTCCCGGCTCCGGTCGGGACCCGACGAGCCGGTCCTCGTCTTCAACGGCGACATCCTCACCGGGCTCGACATCCGCGCCCTCGTCGACACCCACGCCCGCACCGGCGCGGACGTGTCCCTGCATCTGACGAAGGTCACCGACCCGCGCGCCTACGGGCTCGTCCCCACCGACGACACCGGGCGGGTCTTGGCCTTCCTGGAGAAGCCCCAGACCCCCGAGGAGATCGTCACCGACCAGATCAACGCGGGCGCGTACGTGTTCCGGCGCTCCGTCATCGACACGATCCCCGCCGGGCGGCCCGTGTCCGTCGAACGCGAGACGTTCCCCGACCTGCTGGCCGCCGGCGCCCACCTCCAGGGCATGGTCGACTCCACCTACTGGCTCGACCTCGGCACCCCGGCCGCGTTCGTCCGCGGCTCCGCCGACCTCGTCCTCGGCCGCGCCCCCTCCCCGGCCGTGCCCGGCCGCTGCGGCGACCGGCTCGTCCTGCCCACGGCGACCGTCGCGCCCGACGCCAAACTGACCGGCGGGACGGTGGTGGGCGAGGGCGCGTTCGTGGCCGAGGGTGCGCGGATCTTCGGCTCCACGATCCTGCCGGGGGCGGTGATCGAGCCGGGCGCCGTCATCACCGACTCGCTGATCGGCAGCCGGGCCCGGGTGGGGGAGCGGACCGTACTGTCCGGCACGGTGATCGGCGACGGGGCGGTCGTCGGTGCGGACAACGAGCTGCGGGAGGGGGCGCGGATCTGGTGCGACGCGCACATCCCGGCGGGTGCGGTGCGCTTCTCCCCCGACGAGTGACCCTCCCCCGCGCAGTTCCCTGCGCCCCTTTCACCGCGGTCGGGTGGGGGCTGGTCGCGCAGTTCCCCGCGCCCCTTTTCACCGCGGGCCGGTGGGGGCCGGTCGCGCGGTTCCCCGAGCCCTTGGTGTGGCCGGGCCGTCGTGTCCACCTGCGGGCCGGTGGGGAGGTTCTCGCGCGGTTCCCCGCGCCCCTGAGTGCCTGCGGCGGCCTGTGTCCGGGGGTGCGTGGTTGCGGTAGCGCCTACGGCGGTGGGTGGGTCGGGCGCGCGCCGGGGGAGGGTGTCCGTCCTCGGTGCGGCGCTCTGCCTCTCAGATTCGCGCTGTGGGTTTCCGCCGCACGCTGCGGGCGGGCACCCCCCGAC
>NZ_JALLGL010000441.1 GCF_023072675.1 Streptomyces sp. XM83C | reverse complement strand
CCCCCGGACCCCGTCCGGCCGCCCCGCGGTATCAGGGCCGACCGGCCCCCCTGCCGTCCCCGGTCAGCCCATGTGCCGGCCCGTCCCCGCGCCGCACGCTGGCTGCGACGACGGGTTCCCGGAGGTGACTCGCGATGGCCGACGAAGCGCCCAGCCGGCCCACGGCGCACGCCCTGCTCGCCGACGGCACCACGGTGTGCATCCGACCGGTGCGCCCCGCCGACCACGACCGGCTGCGCGGCTTCTACGAGGACATGTCCCCGGAGAACCGGCGCCTGCGCTTCTTCACGACCGGCGGCCGCTCCGCCGAGCAGGCCGCCGACCGGGCCTGCGCCCCGCCCCGCCCCGGCCACGGGGCGCTGCTCGCCGAGCGGCAGGGCCGGGTCATCGGCCTCGCCGAGTACGACACCGGCGACACCCCGGGGCCCGAGGCGGAGATCTCCGTCGCGGTCGCCGACGGCGACCACCACCGCGGCGTCGGCACCCTGCTCGTCGAGCACCTGGTGTCCGCGGCCCGCACCGAGGGCGTCACCGCGTTCACCGCCGACGCGCTCAGCGAGAACCACGAGGTGCTGCGCCTCTTCACCGACCTCGGCCTGCGCATCACCCGCCGTTTCGACGGACCGGAGGTGCGTTGCAGGATCCGCCTGGACCCCGACGACGCCTACCTGTCGGCCGTCGAGGCGCGTGGCCGCACCGCCGATGTGCTCAGCCTCCGCCCCCTGCTGGAACCCCGCGTCGTCGCCGTCGTCGGAGCGGGCCGCACCCCCGGATCCGTGGGCCGCGCGCTGCTGCACCACCTCAAGAGCGGCGGCTACCCGCACCGGCTGTACGCCGTGAACCCGGCCGCGGCCTCCATCCTCGGCGTTCCCTCCTACCCGTCCGTCGCCGCCCTGCCCCGCACCCCCGACCTCGCCGTGGTCGCCGTCCCGGCCGCCGCCGTGCCCTCCGTCGCCGAGGAATGCGGCAAGACCGGCGTGCGGGCCCTCCTCGTCGTCACCGCCGGACTCGACGCCGGCCAGGCCCGCGAGCTGCTGGCCGCGTGCCGCAGCCACGGCATGCGGCTCGTCGGCCCGAACTGCCTCGGCCTGTCCAACACCGACCCCGCGCTGCTCCTCGACGCCACGTTCGCCGCCGCGCACCCGCGCCCGGGCACCGCCGGGGTCGCCGTGCAGTCCGGCGGCGTCGGTATCGCCCTGCTCGACGGGCTGTCCCGGCTCGGCATCGGCGTGTCCACGTTCGTGTCGCTGGGCGACAAGTACGACGTCTCCGGCAACGACCTGCTGCAGTGGTGGGAGAGCGACGGCCGCACCCGCCTCGCTCTGCTGCACCTGGAGTCCTTCGGCAACCCCCGCGCCTTCTCCCGCACCGCCCGGCGCGTCGCCCGCCGTATGCCCGTACTGACCGTCGACGCGGGCCGCACCGACGCCGGCCGTCGCGCCGCCGCCTCCCACACCGTGGCCGCCGCCACCCCCACCATGACCCGCGCCGCGCTGTTCACCCAGGCCGGCATCATCGCCACCCGGTCGGTCGGCGAACTCCTGGAGGCCGCCGCGCTGCTGCACTCCCAGCCGCTGCCCGGCGGACCCCGCATCGCCGTCCTCACCAACGCCGGCGGCGCCGGTGTCCTCGCCGCCGACGCCTGCGCCGAGGCCGGGCTCACCCTTCCCGCGCTCAGCCCCTCCCTGGTCGACGAGGTGTGCGCCGTACTGCCGGAAGGCGCCACCGCCGGCAACCCGGTGGACGCCACCGCCGCGGTCACCGAGGACGACCTCGGCGCCTGCCTGGACGCACTGCAACGGCACGCAGGCATCGACGCCGTCCTCGTCGTCCTCGTGCCCACCGCGGTGTCCGCCGCCACCGGCGACGACCTCGTACGGGCCGTGACCGCCGCGGGCGGGCGGCGGCCCAAACCAGTCGCCCTGGTCCGCCTGGAACAGGCCCTGCCCGTAGAGCTGCTGCCCGCCACCGGCGGCACGGCCGTCCCCTCGTACGCCGAACCGCAGGCCGCGGCCCGCGCGCTGGCCCACGCCGCCCACCGCGCCGCCTGGCTGAACCGGCCCGCCGGCACCGTGCCGCCGCTCGACGGCGTGGACACCGCCCGCGCCCGCGCCGTCGTCGACACCTACCTGGCCGCGCACCCCGACGGAGGCCCCCTCGACCCGCGCACCTGCGCCGAACTTCTCGACTGCTACGGCATCCCCCAGCAACCCTGGGCGTGGGCCGACAGCGAGGACCACGCCGTCCTCGCCGCCGACCGGATGCGCGGCGCCGACGGGCGCGTGGTGATGAAGGCCCACTGGCCTGGCCTGGTGCACAAGACCGCGGAGCGCGCCGTCCACCTCGACCTGCGCGGCGACGCCCAGGTCCGGGCCGCGTACCGCGACTTCGAGACCCGGTTCGGCGACCTGCTCACCGGCGTCGTCGTGCAGCCCCTCGCCGAGCGCGGCACCGAACTGTTCGCCGGCGTCGTCCAGGACGAGGTGTTCGGCCCGCTCGTGCTGTTCGGCCTCGGCGGCACCGCAACCGACGTGCTCGCCGACCACGCCGCCCGCACGGCCCCCCTCACCGACCAGGACGTCCACGAACTGATCACCGCCCCGCGCTGCGCCCCGCTGCTCTTCGGCGCCGGCGGCGGCCGTCCCGCCGACCTCGAAGGACTGGAGCAGCTGCTGCTGCGGCTGTCCCGCATGGCGAGCGACCTGCCCCAGCTCGCCGAGGCCGACTTCAACCCCGTGCTCGCGGCACGCGACACGGTCACCGTGCTCGACGCGCGCATACGGCTGCTGCCGCGCCCGCCCCAGGACCCCTACCTGCGCCGACTGCGCTGAGGAGGCGGCACCCATGAAACACGACAAGGTCGGCTCCGTGATGACCACCGACGTGGTCCGGGCCACGTACGGCACGCCCTTCAAGGAGGTGGCGCGGCTGCTCGCCGAGCACGGCGTCAGCGGACTGCCCGTGGTCGACGAGGACGGGAAGGTCGTCGGCGTCGTCTCCGAGACGGACCTGCTCGCCCGGCAGGCCGACGCCGCCCGCCCGGAGGAACGCCCGAAGCGGTGGCGCATCCCCCTCCCGCGCCGTTCCGCGCACCGGCGCGCCGCCCGGGCCCGCGCCCGCACCGCGGGCCGGCTGATGAGCACACCGCCGGTGACCGTCCACGCCGACGTCACCGTCGCCGAGGCCGCCCGCACCATGGCCCGGCACCGCGTCGAACGGCTGCCCGTCGTCGACGACGAGGACCGTCTCGTCGGCATCGTCACCCGGCGCGATCTGCTGGCGGTGTTCCTGCGGCCCGACGCCGAGATACGCCGCAGGGTCGTCGAGGACGTGCTGGTGGGCACCCTGTGGCTGGCGCCGGGCAGCGTCGACGTGTCCGTCACGGGCGGCGTCGTCACCCTCACCGGAGAGATCGAACGCAAGAGCGAACGTGAGATCGCCGTGTCGATGACCCGGCAGGCGGACGGGGTGGTCGCCGTCGTCGACCGGCTCACCCACCGGCTGGACGACAGCCGTGTCCACCCCGACGAGCCCGCCGTGCACGGCATCGCCGACGACTGGCTGCGCCGGACGTGACAGGCCGTGACCCGTGCCGCCGGCGCCGAAGAGCAGCGGGGCGCAGCGCGGGGCGGTGATCAGTTCGTGGACGTCCTGGTCGGTGAGGGGGGCCGTGCGGGCGGCGTGGTCGGCGAGCACGTCGGTTGC
>NZ_JALLGL010000440.1 GCF_023072675.1 Streptomyces sp. XM83C | reverse complement strand
CGCCCTGCCTCCCGGCGCCCCCGCTCTCTTCACGTGGGAGTTCGCCACCGACCCCTACCCCGCCTACGCCTGGCTCCGTGAGCACGCCCCCGTGCACCGGACGCGGCTGCCGAGCGGGGTGGAGGCCTGGCTGGTCACCCGGTACGCCGATGCCCGGCAGGCCCTTGCCGACCAGCGGCTCAGCAAGAACCCGGCGCATCACGCCGAGCCCGCGCACGCCAAGGGCAAGACGGGCATCCCGGGGGAGCGCAAGGCCGAGCTGATGACGCATCTGCTGAACATCGACCCGCCGGACCACACCCGGCTGCGGCGGCTGGTCAGCAAGGCGTTCACCCCGCGCCGTGTCGCCGAGTTCGCGCCGCGCGTGCAGGAGCTGACCGACCGGCTGATCGACGGGTTCGCGGCGCGCGGGGAGGCCGACCTCATCCACGAGTTCGCGTTCCCGCTGCCCATCTACGCCATCTGCGACATGCTGGGTGTGCCCCGCGAGGACCAGGACGACTTCCGGGACTGGGCGGGCATGATGATCCGTCACGGCGGCGGTCCGCGCGGCGGTGTGGCGCGGTCGGTGAAGAAGATGCGGGGCTATCTCGCCGACCTCATCCATCGCAAACGGGCTGCGCTGCCCGCGGAGCCGGTGCCGGGCGAGGACCTCATCTCCGGTCTGATCCGGGCCTCCGACCACGGTGAGCACCTCACCGAGAACGAGGCGGCGGCGATGGCGTTCATCCTGCTGTTCGCCGGGTTCGAGACCACCGTCAATCTCATCGGCAACGGCACGTACGCGCTGCTGACGCATCCGGAGCAGCGGCGGCGGTTGCAGGAGTCGTTGGCGGCGGGGGAGCGGGAGCTGCTGGAGAGCGGTGTGGAGGAGCTGCTCCGTTACGACGGGCCGGTGGAGCTGGCCACGTGGCGGTTCGCCACCCGGCCGCTGACCATCGGCGGGAAGGACATCGCGCCGGGTGATCCCGTGCTCGTCGTCCTGGCGGCTGCCGACCGCGACCCGGAGCGGTTCACCGAACCGGACGCCCTGGATCTGGCACGGCGTGACAACCAGCACCTCGGCTACGGTCACGGCATTCACTACTGCCTCGGTGCGCCGCTCGCCCGGCTGGAGGGGCAGACCGCGCTCGCGACGCTGCTGACCCGGCTGCCGGATCTGCGGCTCGGCGCGGACCCCGCCGACCTGCGCTGGCGTGGCGGGCTCATCATGCGCGGACTGCGGACGCTGCCCGTGGAGTTCACTCCGGTGCGCTGACAAGGAATCGTCGCAGCGGCAAAGGTGACGCTCTGTCATCTCTGTGATCTTCACGTGATCCGCGCGGCATGAACTTGTGACAAGAGATCGAATGCCTATACGTTCACTCGTCAACACGGCGGCGACGCCCCCCACCGCCCCGCCGTGCGGTCAGTGTTGTCTCGGGAAAGGTCCCCGCATGCTTTCCGGGAACGGTCGTCACCGTCGCCCCCGTCAGGCTCCGGCGTTCGTCGTCGCCGCCGGAGTGACCGGTTCCGCCATCGCCATCCCGCTCCTCGGTGCCACGGGCGCCAGCGCGGCCGACGGTGGCACGTGGAACAAGGTGGCGTAGTGCGAGACCGGCGGCTCCTGGAGCCAGAACACCGGCAACGGGTTCTACGGCGGCCTGCATCTCACGCTGGAGGACTGGGAGAAGTACGGCGGCACCGAGTTCGCCGAGCGGCCCGACCTCGCCAGCCGCTCCCAGCAGATCGCCGTCGCCGAGAAGGTCCTCGCCGACCAGGGTGTGGGTGCCTGGCCCGCGTGCGGTCCGCTGTCCGGGCTCGCGCAGCGGTCGGGCGCGGCCGATGTGGACACCGGTGTGGAGAACGGCACTTCGGGCGGTACGGGCGGTACGAGTGGTACGGGCGGTTCGTCCGGTTCCTCCGCCGAGCCCGGCGGTTCCGCCACGACCGACCCCGACGGCTCCGCCGGCGCGTCCGGCGCCGCGGACGGCTCCGGCGCCTCCGCGACCCCCGGCGCCTCCACGCCCTCCGCGGACACCTCGACGGGCTCCCCCGAGGTCACGCCGGGCACCTCCGGCGGCCCGGGTGCGGCCGACGGCTCCACCGCGACGCCGGGCGCCACCGCCACGCCCGAGACCCCCGCTCAGGAAACCGACAGCTCGCCCACAGCGGAGCCGAACTACGACGAGTCGGACAACTCGGGCCAGCCTGTCGGGATTTCCGGCCTCGTCGACACGGGCGCCCTCGGCCTCGACGGCCA
This sequence comes from Streptomyces sp. XM83C, assembly GCF_023072675.1. Lineage (GTDB taxonomy): Bacteria > Actinomycetota > Actinomycetes > Streptomycetales > Streptomycetaceae > Streptomyces > Streptomyces thermocoprophilus. Next base: position 1,498 of record NZ_JALLGL010000440.1, on the reverse strand, counting down.
GAGCGGCGGACGCCACCGCGGTCCGAGCGCCGACGAGGACGCCTCCGGCGCCTCCACGGCGACCACGGGCCGGCACGCCGCGCCCGCCGAGGGCGCCGGATCGGGGTCGTACACCGTCCGCGTCGGCGACAGCCTCGCCTCCATCGCGGACTCCCTTGACCTCGACGGCGGATGGCACCGCCTCTACGACGACAACAAGGACGCCATCGGAGCCGACCCGAGCCACATCGTCCCCGGTCAGACCCTTCGTGTCGGTGGCTAAAGGGGCGTAAACGGACGGGAGTTGACGCCCTGTTTCGTGGCTAATGTCCGGTTTGGCGAAAGTGTGGGATGAGTCTCAGAAGCCCTGATCGTCTTTGAAATTCGCCCGATCGCCTGTCTACGGTCAGGACCGCTCGCCACCGCGAGCCCCGGCTGCCGCAACGCCGAATCCTGCCAGCGGCCGTACGGGAACAGTCGTCGCTTCCGAGCGCCGTAGGCAGGAGCGGGGGACCCAAGGTAAGTGCCGCACCGGCCGGTTGGCCGGCGCGGCTGGGGGTGAAGCCGTGCCCGTGCGGGGCGAAAGCCGCGTACCGGACACGGCCGGGCAACTCAACCGGCCCGAACCCGACAGCTCACCTCGCAGGCGTCGGTGAGGGGATCGATCCATGCTGTTCTCCGGCAAGGGCAAGCACCGTCGTCCGTCCAAGGCCACCCGCGCCATCGCACTCGCCGGTGTCACCGGCGCCGCCGTCGCCGCCCCGCTGATGGCGGCCGGCAACGCCTCCGCCGCCACCGAGGCCGAGTGGGACGCCGTCGCCCAGTGCGAGTCCGGCGGCAACTGGTCCATCAACACCGGCAACGGCTACTACGGCGGTCTGCAGTTCGCCGCCTCCACCTGGGCCGCGTACGGCGGCACCCAGTACGCCGCCACCGCTGACAAGGCCACCAAGGCGCAGCAGATCGCCATAGCCGAGAAGGTCCTCGCGGGCCAGGGCAAGGGCGCCTGGCCGGTCTGCGGTGTCGGCCTGTCCAGCACCCCGTACAACGGCGCCGCCGCCTCCTCGTCCTCCTCCGCCGGCCAGAGCGCCGAGCGCTCCACCGAGCAGAGCGCGTCGCGCACCGCCGAGCGCCCCGCCCAGCAGCAGGCGCCGAAGACGAAGAGCCAGAAGACCGTCACCACCCCGACCGGCAAGGAGGTCAAGAAGGGCGACGGCGAGTACAAGGTCGTCAAGGGCGACACTCTCAGCTCCATCGCCGAGAAGCACCACGTCTCCGGCGGCTGGAAGAAGCTGTTCGACCTCAACAAGGACATCATCGAGGACGCCGACCTCATCTACCCGGGCCAGCAGCTGCACCTGAAGTAAGCCGGCAGGCCAGGCCCCCCACGGCTCCCCGCTCCGGCGCGTGTTCCCCCGTACGCGCCGGGGCGGGGTTCTCCGTACGCGGGGTTCCTCGTACGTACGCCGCCGCTCACGCCCGTACGAGGCTCTCCGCGCCGCCCCGGCGCGTACGGGGG
>NZ_JALLGL010000043.1 GCF_023072675.1 Streptomyces sp. XM83C | reverse complement strand
CCCGCAGCTCCTCGCCCTCCTCGCCGACCACCCCCGCATCCTCACCGCCGCGGCCACCCACCGCGCGCCCGACCGGCTCGCCCGGCACCTCGTCACCGTCGCGGATGCCGTCCTGCCGTTCCTGCCCACCGTGCTGCCGCGCGGTGCGGAGAAACCCTCGGCCGCCCACCGCGCCCGGCTCGCGCTCGCCGAAGCCGCCGGGACGGTGCTGGCCGGCGGCCTGTCCCTGCTCGGCATCGACGCACCCGAACATCTCTGAGGAAGCCAACAGAAGTCATGAGCCGTTCCGCACACCCCGCCGGGCCCCGTCACGCCGACGTCCTTCCCGAAGGGCACTACGCCGCGCCGCCCGCGGACCTCAACGCCCTCGACGCCAAGGTGTGGGCCCAGACGGTCACCCGGGACGCCGACGGTGTCCTGACCGTCGCCGGCCTGCGCGTGACCGACCTCGCCGAGCAGTACGGCACCCCCGCCTACATCCTCGACGAGGCCGACTTCCGCTCCCGGGCGCGCGCCTGGCGCACCGCGTTCGGCACCGACGCCGACGTGTTCTACGCCGGGAAGGCGTTCCTGTCCCGGGCCGTCGTGCGGTGGCTGCATGAGGAAGGGCTCAACCTCGACGTGTGCTCCGGTGGTGAACTGGCCACCGCCCTGTCCGCGGGCATGCCCGCCGACCGCATCGCCTTCCACGGCAACAACAAGTCCACGGAAGAGATCCGGCGGGCCGTCGAGGCCGGGGTCGGGCGGATCGTCCTCGACTCCTTCCAGGAGATCGTGCGCGTCGCCCACATCGCGCAGTCGCTCGGCAAGCGGCAGCGCGTGCAGATCCGCATCACCGTCGGGGTGGAAGCACACACCCACGAGTTCATCGCCACCGCGCACGAGGACCAGAAGTTCGGCATCCCGCTGGCCGGCGGGCAGGCCGCCGAGGCGGTACGGCGGGTGTTGCAGCTCGACGGGCTGGAGCTGATCGGCATCCACTCGCACATCGGGTCGCAGATCTTCGACATGTCCGGCTTCGAGGTCGCCGCCCACCGCGTGGTCGGCCTGCTGAAGGACATCCGGGACGAGCACGGCGTCGAGCTGCCCGAGATCGACCTCGGCGGCGGCCTCGGCATCGCGTACACCAGCGACGACGACCCGCGCGAGCCGCACGAGATCGCCAAGGCGCTCAGCGAGATCGTCACCCGTGAGTGCGAGGCGGCGCGGCTCGCCACCCCGCGGATCTCCGTCGAGCCCGGACGGGCGATCGTCGGGCCGACCGCGTTCACGCTGTACGAGGTCGGCACGGTCAAGCCGCTCGACGGGCTGCGCACGTACGTCTCCGTCGACGGCGGCATGTCGGACAACATCCGCACCGCGCTGTACGACGCCGAGTACAGCGTCGCCCTCGCCTCCCGCACCTCCGACGCCGAGCCGATGCTCTCCCGCGTCGTCGGCAAGCACTGCGAGAGCGGCGACATCGTCGTGCGGGACGCGTTCCTCCCCGCCGACCTGGCGCCGGGCGACCTGATCGCCGTACCCGCGACCGGCGCCTACTGCCGGTCCATGGCCAGCAACTACAACCATGTGCTGCGCCCGCCGGTCGTCGCCGTCAAGGACGGCGAGGCCCGGGTGATCGTCCGCCGCGAGACCGAGGAGGACCTGCTGCGGCTCGACGTCGGGTGACGCCCGCCCGCGCGGGGACTGCTGCAAGATCTGCGGTCCGACCCCCGCGGGATAATGAAATTCACGTCTCACCATCCGGACAAAAGGCAGAAAGTCCGGTCCGGTGGGTGAGACTGGACCAACCGTAGACGGTATGAGGAAACGAGGTCGGATGATGCGTACGCGTCCGCTGAAGGTGGCGCTGCTGGGCTGTGGAGTGGTCGGCTCAGAGGTGGCGCGCATCATGACGACGCACGCCGACGACCTCGCCGCGCGCATCGGCGCCCCGGTCGAGCTGGCCGGGGTGGCCGTGCGCCGCCCCGACAAGGTCCGCGAGGGCATCGACCCCGCCCTGGTCACCACCGACGCCACCGCCCTCGTCAAACGCGGCGACCTCGACGTCGTCGTCGAGGTCATCGGCGGCATCGAACCCGCCCGCACCCTCATCACCACCGCCTTCGAGCACGGCGCGTCCGTCGTCTCCGCCAACAAGGCCCTGCTCGCCCAGGACGGGGCCGCCCTGCACGCCGCCGCGGAGGAGCACGGCCGGGACCTCTACTACGAGGCCGCCGTCGCCGGCGCCATCCCGCTGATCCGCCCGCTGCGCGAGTCCCTCGCCGGCGACAAGGTCAACCGGGTGCTCGGCATCGTCAACGGCACCACCAACTTCATCCTCGACAAGATGGACTCCACCGGTGCCGGCTACCAGGAGGCCCTCGACGAGGCCACCGCGCTCGGATACGCCGAGGCCGACCCCACGGCCGACGTCGAGGGCTTCGACGCCGCCGCCAAGGCCGCCATCCTCGCCGGGATCGCCTTCCACACGCGCGTACGGCTCGACGACGTCTACCGCGAGGGCATGACCGAGGTCACCGCCGCCGACTTCGCCTCGGCGAAGGAGATGGGCTGCACCATCAAACTGCTCGCCATCTGCGAGCGCGCCGCGGACGGCGCCTCCGTCACCGCGCGCGTGCACCCCGCGATGATCCCGCTCAGCCACCCGCTCGCCTCCGTGCGCGGTGCCTACAACGCCGTCTTCGTCGAGTCCGACGCGGCCGGCCAGCTCATGTTCTACGGCCCCGGCGCGGGCGGTTCGCCCACCGCCTCGGCCGTGCTCGGCGACCTCGTCGCCGTGTGCCGCAACCGGCTCAGCGGGGCAACGGGGCCCGGCGAGTCGGCGTACGCCGCCCTGCCCGTGTCACCGATGGGTGACGTCGTCACCCGGTACCACATCAGCCTGGACGTGGCCGACAAACCGGGCGTGCTCGCCCAGGTCGCCACCGTCTTCGCCGAGCACGGCGTGTCCATCGACACCGTGCGCCAGCAGGGCAAGGACGGCGAGGCCTCCCTCGTCGTCGTCACCCATCGGGCGTCCGACGCCGCCCTGCACGGGACCGTCGAGGCGCTGCGCAAGCTCGACACCGTGCGGGGTGTCGCCAGCATCATGCGGGTTGAAGGAGAGTAACCAGCAATGACCCACCAGTGGCGCGGAATCATCGAGGAGTACCGGGACCGGCTGCCCGTGTCCGACACCACGCCGGTCGTCACCCTCCGCGAGGGCGGTACGCCGCTCGTGCCCGCGCAGGTGCTCTCCGAGCGCACGGGCTGCGAGGTCCATCTGAAGGTGGAGGGCGCCAACCCCACCGGGTCCTTCAAGGACCGCGGCATGACGATGGCGATCAGCAAGGCCAAGGAGGAGGGCGCGAAGGCCGTCATCTGCGCCTCCACCGGCAACACCTCCGCCTCCGCCGCGGCCTACGCCGTACGCGCCGGCATGGTCTCCGCCGTCCTCGTCCCGCAGGGCAAGATCGCGCTCGGCAAGATGGGCCAGGCCCTCGTGCACGGCGCGAAGATCCTCCAGGTCGACGGCAACTTCGACGACTGCCTCACCCTGGCCCGCTCGCTCAGCGACAACTACCCCGTCGCGCTGGTCAATTCGGTCAACCCGGTACGTATCGAGGGGCAGAAGACCGCCGCCTTCGAGATTGTGGACATGCTCGGCGACGCCCCCGACATCCACGTCCTTCCGGTCGGCAACGCCGGCAACATCACCGCGTACTGGAAGGGGTACAAGGAGTACGCCGCCGACGGCGTCGCCGCGAAGACCCCCCGCATGTGGGGCTTCCAGGCCTCCGGCAGCGCCCCGATCGTGCGCGGCGAGGTCGTCAAGGACCCGTCGACCATCGCCACCGCCATCCGCATCGGCAACCCGGCCTCCTGGCAGTACGCGCTCGCCGCGCGCGACGAATCCGGCGGTGCCATCGACGAGGTGACGGACCGTGAGATCCTGCGGGCCTACCGGCTGCTCGCCTCGCAGGAGGGCGTCTTCGTCGAGCCCGCCTCCGCCGCGTCCGTCGCCGGTCTGCTCAAGGCCGCCGAGCACGGCAAGGTCGACCCCGGCCAGAAGATCGTCTGCACGGTCACCGGAAACGGCCTGAAGGACCCCGACTGGGCCGTCGCCGGCGCCCCGCAGCCGGTCACCGTCCCCGTCGACGCGGCCACCGCCGCCGAGCGACTGGGACTCGCGTAACAGCACACCGACAGGGCGAGTGAACCGACCCTCACCTGGGGAAGTTCCCTTCGACGGGTGCACAGGGGGCTTGCGACACGCATCGTGCGCCTCCTGTGCGCCCTATGTCGCCACAGAACCTTTCTTCGATAGGCTGTACCGAACCCGCCCGCCGCATATGCCGCCCCGGCACGTGCCGCACCGCCGCGTCGTCCGCGCGGCCGAGGGTCCCAGGCACGTCATCGAATTCATTCGACCATCACGCAGCTCAAGGAGAGTCAACGAGCGATGGCCGGTCCAGCGTTCCGCGCCGCCGCCGTCCGGGTGCGCGTCCCCGCCACCAGCGCCAACCTCGGCCCGGGCTTCGACGCCCTCGGCCTGTCGCTGGGGCTCTACGACGACGTCGTCGTCCGGGTGGCGGACTCCGGGCTGCACATCGACATCGCGGGCGAGGGCAGCGACACGCTCCCGCGCGACGAGAGGCACCTCCTCGTCCGCTCCCTGCGCACCGCCTTCGACGCCCTCGGCGGCCAGCCGCGCGGCCTGGAGATCGTCTGCGCCAACCGCATCCCGCACGGCCGCGGCCTCGGCTCCTCCTCCGCCGCCATCTGCGCCGGCATCGTCGCCGCCCGCGCCGTCACCATAGGCGGCGAGTCCCGGCTCGACGACACCGCGCTGCTGGAACTCGCCACCGAGATCGAGGGCCACCCCGACAACGTCGCCCCGTGCCTGCTCGGCGGCTTCACCATCGCCTGGATGGAGCACGGCGCCGCCCGCGCCGTCCGCCTCGAGCCCGCCGATTCCATCGTTCCGGTGGTTTTCGTCCCCGGGAAGCCGGTCCTGACCGAGACCGCCCGCGGACTGCTCCCGCGCACCGTGCCGCACGTCGACGCCGCCGCCAACGCGGGCCGCGCCGCCCTGCTCGTGGAGGCCCTGACCCGGCGCACCGAGCTGCTGCTGCCCGCCACCGAGGACCGCCTCCACCAGGAGTACCGCGCCCCCGCCATGCCGGAGAGCGCCGCGCTGGTGGAAAGGCTGCGGGCCGACGGCATCCCCGCCGTCATCTCCGGTGCCGGACCCACGGTGATGGCCCTGGTCGACACCGACTCGGCGGACAAGGCGCAGGCCCTCGCGGGCGAGGGATGGGCCGCCAACCGGCTTGAGCTGGACCTTCAGGGGGCGAGCGTGCTCCCACTGGCGACCTGACACACGGTTGCCGGATTTGGAGAGGGGGAATGTTTGTTGGATCCGGTAGTGTTAACCTCAAGTCTGCACCCGACCCCACCATGGCGAGGTGCCTCGTGTCCCCGTCCGGGACAGACATTCTTCCGGGAGCTCCCCACGCCGCACTGTGTTCCGTACGTCGTACCTGGGCAGTACACCGTACGGGGGCGCTGAGCGGGCCCGTGGGCACGCTCCGGAACCGGTGCGACCACGCCACGTGACACTGGGTGCCACGGCACGTCGAGGAAGCGCCATCACCAGTTATCTCTTCCGCCGCTTAGGCGGACCACCGCCCCGGCACGGTCCACAAGGATGGGACCGAAGCCGGACAGCACAACCGGTCGCCGAGCCAGACAGGCCGACGTCCGCTCCAGGGAAGGACCCTTCGTGAGCGACACCACCGATCTGATGGGCGCACGTGTCGAGGAGACCGCTGCCGCGCCCGCCACGGACGCCTCCGCGCCTGCCACCGGTGCCGGCTCCCGGCGGCGCCGCGGTACCGGCCTCGAGGGCATGGTGCTGGCCGAGCTGCAGCAGGTCGCCTCCGGCCTCGGCATCAGGGGCACCGCGCGGATGCGCAAGAGCCAGCTGATCGAGGTCATCAAGGAAGCGCAGGCCGGAGGGGGTGCCGCCCCGGCCAAGGCCGAGGCCGCCACCGAGACCAAGCCGAAGCGCCGCGCAACCTCCCGGACGCGCACGGGGGACGAGACCCCCGCCGAGAAGAAGGCCGACAAGGCCGAGGCGCCCGCCGAGAAGGCGACGGCCCAGCAGCAGATCGAGATCCCCGGCCAGCCGGTCTCCGACGACGCCCCCGGTGAGCGCCGCCGCCGTCGCGCCACCGCAGACGCCGGCAGCCCCGCCGCGGCGCCCGAGACCGTCGCCGCCGAGGCCAAGAGCGAGCCGAAGGCCGAGACGCCCGCCCAGCAGCCGCAGCAGCAGGACGGCAAGGACAACAAGGACGCCAAGTCCGAGTCCGGCGAGGGCGGCGAGGGCCGCCGCCGCGACCGTGACCGCGGCCGTGGCCGCGACCGCGACCGCCGTAACAAGGGCGACGACCAGCAGGGCCAGCAGCGCGGTCAGCAGCAGGGCGGCGGCCGGCAGGACCGCCAGCAGGACGACGACGACTTCGAGGGCGGCCGACGCCGCGGCCGTGGCCGCTACCGCGACCGCCGTGGCCGCCGTGGCCGCGACGACCTCGCCTCCGAGCCGCAGATCAACGAGGACGACGTCCTGATCCCCGTCGCGGGCATCCTGGACATCCTCGACAACTACGCGTTCATCCGGACCTCCGGCTACCTGCCGGGCCCGAACGACGTGTACGTCTCCCTCGCCCAGGTCCGCAAGAACGGCCTGCGCAAGGGCGACCACATCACCGGCGCCGTCCGCCAGCCGAAGGAAGGCGAGCGCCGCGAGAAGTTCAACGCGCTGGTCCGCCTGGACTCCGTCAACGGCATGGCGCCCGAACACGGCCGCGGGCGCCCGGAGTTCAACAAGCTGACCCCGCTGTACCCGCAGGACCGGCTCCGCCTGGAGACCGACCCGGGCGTGCTCACCACGCGGATCATCGACCTCGTGTCGCCGATCGGCAAGGGCCAGCGCGGTCTGATCGTGGCCCCGCCGAAGACCGGCAAGACCATGATCATGCAGGCGATCGCCAACGCGATCACCCACAACAACCCCGAGTGCCACCTGATGGTCGTCCTCGTCGACGAGCGTCCGGAAGAGGTCACCGACATGCAGCGGTCGGTCAAGGGCGAGGTGATCTCCTCGACCTTCGACCGCCCCGCCGAGGACCACACCACCGTCGCCGAGCTGGCCATCGAGCGTGCCAAGCGCCTCGTGGAGCTGGGCCACGACGTGGTCGTCCTGCTCGACTCGATCACCCGCCTGGGCCGCGCCTACAACCTGGCCGCCCCGGCCTCCGGCCGCATCCTGTCCGGTGGTGTCGACTCGACCGCCCTGTACCCGCCGAAGCGCTTCTTCGGTGCGGCCCGCAACATCGAGGACGGCGGCTCGCTCACCATCCTCGCCACCGCCCTGGTGGACACCGGGTCCCGCATGGACGAGGTGATCTTCGAGGAGTTCAAGGGCACCGGCAACATGGAGCTCAAGCTCGACCGGAAGCTCGCCGACAAGCGCATCTTCCCCGCGGTGGACGTCGACGCGTCCGGCACCCGCAAGGAGGAGATCCTGCTCGGCGCCGAGGAGCTGGGCATCGTATGGAAGCTGCGGCGTGTCCTGCACGCGCTGGACCAGCAGCAGGCCATCGAGCTGCTCCTCGACAAGATGAAGCAGACCAAGTCGAACGTCGAGTTCCTGATGCAGATCCAGAAGACGACGCCGGCTCCCGGCAACGGAGACTGATCCGCGCCGACACCGTCGAAGGGCCGCTCCCCACCCCGGGGAGCGGCCCTTCGCGCGTTACCGCAGCGAGATCCCCACCACAGGCGTCACCCAGCGCGACCGGCCCACCGCAGGCGGGAAACCGCAGGTGAGCGCCGGTAGGAACGGCTCCCGTGACTTTGTGCCGTGACCGTCCGCGAACCCTGAGGCCACCGAGCGTCGTGCAACCCTTTCCCGAGTTTCCCCGTCTGACCGGTCGGGGTGACGATGAAGCGGTACGAGGCATTTCACACCGACCGAGCCCGACCGCGACCGCAGGGGGTACCCGACCACCGACGAGCCGAGGAGACCATGTCCGCCGAGAGCACGCCGGAAAATCCCGGCATACCGGGAACCGGCACCAGCGGCCCGAACCGGCGCGGCAAGGGCCGCCGCCGCAAGCCCCGCACCCGCAGGAAGGGTGTCGTCGTCGCGGCCTGGACCGCGGCCGGCATCGTCGTCCTCGGCGGCACCGGCATCGGATACGTCTACTTCAAGCTCAACGGCAACCTGCACAGCGTCGACATCAACCAGGCCCTCGGCACCGACCGCCCCGAAAAGGTCGACAACGGCTCGCAGAACATCCTGGTCCTCGGCTCCGACAGCCGCTCCGGCAGCAACAAGACGCTCGGCGGCGGCACCGACGACGGCAGCGCACGCTCCGACACCGCGATGATCGTCCACATCTACCAGGGCCACAAGAAGGCCAGCGTGGTCTCCATCCCGCGCGACACCCTCATCGACCGGCCCGCCTGCACCGACACCCAGGGCACCACCCACCGCGCCGCCCGCAACGTGATGTTCAACTCCGCCTACTCCACCGGCGGTGCGGCCTGCGCGGTGAAGACCGTCGAGACACTCACCGGCATCCGCATGGACCACTACCTGGAGGTCGACTTCGCCGGCTTCCAGAAGCTCATCGACCGGCTCGGCGGCGTCTCCGTCACCACCACCAAGGACATCGACGACCCCGACAGCCACCTCAAGCTGAAAGCCGGCACACACCGACTCAACGGCGAGCAGGCCCTCGGTCTCGTCCGCACCCGGCACGGCGTCGGTGACGGCTCCGACCTCGGCCGCATCCAGCTCCAGCAGGCCTTCCTCAAAGCCCTCGTCGACCAGGTCAGACAGATCGGCCTCTTCACCAACCCGAAGAAGCTGTACGACCTCGCCGACACCGCCACCAAGGCCGTCACCACCGACTCGGACCTCGGCTCGGTGAACTCCCTGATGTCCTGGGCCGCCGGCCTCAAGGGCATCGGCGCCTCCGACATGCACATGGTCACCATGCCGGTGCAGTACGACCCCGCCGACCCCAACCGCGTCATCGTCTCCCCGGCCAAGGCCCAGCAGGTCTGGACGGCCCTCAAGAACGACCGGCCCATCCCCGCCGCTGCCACCCAGGGCACCGCGACCGGAGAGGCGAAAGACGTCGTCAACGGCCCCTGACCGGCACGGCACCCCACGGGAATATCAGCCCCCCACCCCCCGGTTTGGGGAGAAGGCGCCGGTCCTGGCAGACTGGTACGTCGGCCCCGGTTCACGCACCCGCATCCCGCGGCTGCGACCCGGAGCCCTCCCGAAACCTAGGAGAAACCTTGAAGCGCGACATCCACCCCGCGTACGTCGAGACGCAGGTCAGCTGCACCTGCGGCGCGTCGTTCACCACCCGCAGCACCATCGAGTCCGGCACCATCCGGGCCGAGGTCTGCTCCGAGTGCCACCCGTTCTACACGGGCAAGCAGAAGATCCTCGACACCGGTGGCCGTGTGGCCCGCTTCGAGGCCCGCTTCGGCAAGGCTGCCGCCGGCTCCAAGAAGTAGCGAGCCCCAGACCGCCGGTCCACGGCCGTACCCCCCGCCGGGGTGCCGCCGGGACCGGCGTTTTTGGTCGCACGCCCTTCCCCACACAGCCGTCCCACGCAGCAGCAGGAGCCCAGAATGTTCGAGGCCGTCGAGGAACTCGTCGCCGAGCACGCCGACCTGGAGAAGAAGCTCGCCGACCCGTCGGTCCACGCCGACCAGGCCAACGCGCGCAAGCTCAACAAGCGCTACGCCGAGCTCACCCCGATCGTCACCACGTACCGCTCCTGGAAGCAGACCGGCGACGACATCGAGACCGCGCGCGAGTTCGCCGCCGACGACCCCGACTTCGCCGCCGAGGTCAAGGAACTGGAGAAGCAGCGCGAGGAACTCACCGAGAAGCTCCGCCTGCTGCTGATCCCCCGCGACCCCAGCGACGACAAGGACGTCATCCTCGAGATCAAGGCCGGCGCCGGCGGCGACGAGTCCGCGCTCTTCGCCGGCGACCTGCTGCGCATGTACCTGCGCTACGCCGAGCGCGTCGGCTGGAAGACCGAGATCATCGACGCCACCGAGTCCGAACTCGGCGGCTACAAGGACGTCCAGGTCGCCGTGAAGGCCCGCGGCCAGATCGAACCCGGCCAGGGCGTGTGGGCCCGCCTGAAGTACGAGGGCGGCGTGCACCGCGTGCAGCGCGTCCCCGCCACCGAGTCCCAGGGCCGCATCCACACCTCCGCCGCCGGCGTCCTCGTCACCCCCGAGGCCGAGGAGGTCGACGTGGAGATCAACCCCAACGACCTCCGCATCGACGTCTACCGTTCCTCCGGCCCCGGCGGCCAGTCCGTCAACACCACCGACTCCGCGGTGCGCATCACCCACCTGCCCACCGGCGTGGTCGCCTCCTGCCAGAACGAGAAGAGCCAGCTCCAGAACAAGGAGCAGGCCATGCGCATCCTCCGCTCCAGGCTCCTCGCCATGGCCCAGGAGGAGGCGGAGAAGGAAGCCGCCGACGCCCGCCGCAGCCAGGTCCGCACCGTCGACCGCTCCGAGAAGATCCGCACCTACAACTTCCCGGAGAACCGCATCTCGGACCACCGCGTCGGCTTCAAGGCGTACAACCTGGACCAGGTCCTCGACGGCGACCTCGACGCGGTGATCCAGGCCTGCGTCGACGCCGACTCGGCCGCCAAGCTGGCCGCCGCGTAAGGCGCACGGCACGACAGGCACGTACGACGTACGACGAAAGCACCGGAGGACTCGCGTGAACCTGCTGCTCGCGGAGGTGGCCCAGGCCACCCAGCGGCTCGCCGACGCCGGCGTGCCCTCGCCGCGCACCGACGCGGAGGAACTCGCCGCGTTCGTGCACGGCGTGAAGCGGGGCGAGCTCCACACCGTGCGTGACTCCGACTTCGACGCCCGGTACTGGGAGGTCATCGCCCGGCGCGAGCAGCGCGAGCCGCTCCAGCACATCACCGGGCGGGCCTTCTTCCGCTACCTGGAACTCCAGGTCGGCCCCGGCGTGTTCGTACCCCGCCCGGAGACCGAGTCCGTCGTCGGCTGGGCCATAGACGCCGTACGCGCCATGGACGTCGTCGAACCCTGCATCGTCGACCTGTGCACCGGCTCCGGGGCGATCGCCCTCGCCATGGCCCAGGAGGTCCCCCGCTCCCGCGTGTACGCGGTGGAACTCTCCGACGAGGCCATCCACTGGACCCGCAAGAACATGGAAGGCTCCCGCGTCGAACTGCGCCAGGGCGACGCCCTGACCGCCTTCCCCGACCTCGACGGCCAGGTCGATCTCGTCATCTCCAACCCGCCGTACATCCCCCTCACCGAATGGGAGTACGTCGCCCCGGAGGCCCGCGACTACGACCCCCACCTCGCCCTCTTCTCCGGCGAGGACGGCCTCGACCTCATCCGCGGCCTGGAACGCACCGCCCACCGCCTGCTGCGGCCCGGCGGGCTCGTCGTCGTCGAACACGCCGACACCCAGGGCGGGCAGGTTCCCTGGATCTTCACCGAGGAGAAGGGCTGGGCGGACGCGGCCGACCACCCCGACCTCAACAACCGGCCCCGGTTCGCCACCGCCCGCAAGGCGCTGCCGTGACCGCCCCCCACCCCACCACCCCGCAGTACGTGTACGAGGAGGCCCGCTAGCGATGGCACGGCGATACGACACCAACGACGCGACCGACCGCGCGACCGGTCTGCGCGAAGCCGCGTCCGCCGTCCGCCGTGGCGAACTGGTGGTGCTGCCCACGGACACCCTGTACGGCATCGGCGCCGACGCCTTCTCCAAGGAGGCCGTCGGCGACCTGCTCCAGGCCAAGGGACGCGGACGCAGCATGCCCTCACCCGTCCTCATCGGCTCCCCGAACACCCTGCACGGCCTCGTCACCGACTTCTCCGAGAAGGCCTGGGAACTCGTCGACGCCTTCTGGCCCGGCGCGCTCACCCTCGTCGCCCGTCACCAGCCGTCCCTGACCTGGGACCTCGGCGAGACCCGCGGCACCGTCGCCGTGCGCATGCCGCTGCACCCCGTCGCCATCGAGCTGCTCACCGAGGTCGGCCCCATGGCGGTCTCCTCCGCCAACCTCTCCGGGCACCCCGCGCCGGAGAACTGCGACGCCGCACAGGACATGCTCGGCGACGCCGTCTCCGTCTACCTCGACGGCGGGCCGACGCCCGGCATCGTGCCCTCGTCCATCGTCGACGTCACCCGTGACGTGCCGGTGCTGCTGCGGGAGGGCGCCCTGTCCGCGGAGGAGCTGCGGAAGGTCGTACCCGACCTCGAGGTGGCGAATTGACGGCCCCCGAAGCGGGGCGCGGCATAGGCATCGGGGAGCGCCCGGGCATCGGCGAGCGCCCGGGGGTCGGGGAGAGCCCGGCGGAGATCACCACCACGTTCGTGGGGCTGCCGCGCGACACCTTCCGCATCCTCCACGTCAGCACCGGCAACGTGTGCCGCTCGCCCATCACCGAACGCCTCACCCGGCACTTCGTCACCGAGCGGCTCGGCGTCCTCGGACGGCCGCTGATCGTGGAGAGCGCGGGGACGTGGGGGCACGAGGGTGCGCCCATGGAGACCCATGCGGAGACGGTGCTGGCGGAGTTCGGCGCGGACGCGTCCGGGTTCGTGGGGCGTGAGCTGCTCGACGAGCACGTCATCACGGCGGACCTGGTGCTGACCGCTACCCGGGACCATCGGGCGCAGGTCATCTCCATGGGGCACTCGGCCGGGCTGCGGACGTTCACCCTGAAGGAGTTCACGCGGCTGGTGCGGGCCATCGACCCGGCGACGCTGCCGCCGCTGGAGGACGGGCTGGTACGCAGGGCGCGGGCGCTGGTGCGGGCGGCGGCGGCGTTGCGGGGGTGGTTGCTGGCGCCGTCCGTGGAGGCGGATGAGGTGTACGACCCGTACGGGGCGCCGCTGACGTTCTTCCGCTCGATAGGGTCGGAGATCCATGAGGCCCTGGACCCTGTCGTCACGGCGCTGACGGGCGTCCCGTCGTAGCCCTTTCCACCGGCGGGCCGGCGAGCCGCCTCTGCGCAGTTCCCCGCGCCCCTCGTTTTGGCGGGGCCATCGTTTCCGCCTGCGGGCCGGTGGGGGGTGTTCGCGCAGTTCCCCGCGCCCCTGAGTGCCTGCGGCGGCCTGTGTCTGTGGGTGCGTGGTTGCGGTAGCGCCTGCTGGCGGTGGGTGGGTCGGGGGCGCGCCGGGGGTGTCCGTCCTCGGTGCGGCGCTCTGTCTCTCAGATCCTTCCCCTGCGTTTTCGCCGCACGCTGCGGGCGGGCACCCCCCGGCACACCCCCTCCTCGCCACGGGCGACTGCAACCCACCAGGGGCGCGGTGAACTGCGCGAGCCCCCCACCGGCCCGCAGGTGGTCACAGGGGCGCGGGGAACTGCGCGAGGGAGGCCTCACCGCGGCGTCGGTGACAGCGCGCCGTGCGGGCGGCACCGGCCTACATTGGTGCTGTCAGCGTCGACGCGTCGCCCGGAGGCAGGCATGTCGGTCAGTCGTACCCGCACCGCCGAGGCCGCCGTCCTGCGCCGGCAGGACCCCGAGCTGGCCGACATCCTGCTCGGCGAGCAGCAGCGCCAGGCGACCACGCTGCAACTGATCGCCGCCGAGAACTTCACGTCCCCGGCCGTGCTGGCGGCGCTGGGCTCGCCGCTGGCGAACAAGTACGCCGAGGGCTACCCGGGCGCCCGTCACCACGGCGGCTGCGAGATCGTCGACGTCGCCGAGCGCATCGCGATCGACCGGGCGAAGTCCCTGTTCGGTGCCGAGCACGCGAACGTGCAGCCGCACTCGGGTTCGTCCGCCGTCCTCGCGGCGTACGCGGCGCTGCTCCGGCCCGGTGACACGGTGCTCGCGCTGGGGCTGCCGTACGGAGGGCATCTCACGCATGGTTCGCCTGCGAACTTCTCCGGCCGCTGGTTCGACTTCGTGGGGTACGGGGTCGATGCGGAGAGCGGGCTGATCGATCACGATCAGGTGCGTGCGCTGGCGCGGGCGCATCGGCCGAAGGCGATCGTGTGCGGGTCCATCGCCTACCCCCGCCACGTCGACTACGCGTTCTTCCGGGAGGTCGCGGACGAGGTCGGGGCGTATCTCATCGCGGACGCTGCGCACCCGATCGGTCTGGTCGCGGGCGGGGCGGCGCCGAGCCCGGTGCCGTACGCGGACATCGTGTGCGCGACGACGCACAAGGTGCTGCGCGGGCCGCGCGGCGGCATGATCCTGTGCGGCGCGGAGCTGGCGGAGCGTGTGGACCGGGCGGTGTTCCCGTTCACGCAGGGCGGCGCGCAGATGCACACGATCGCGGCGAAGGCCGTCGCGTTCGGTGAGGCGGCGACGCCGGAGTTCAAGGCGTACGCCCATCAGGTGGTCGACAACGCGCAGGTGCTGGCGGCGGGGCTGACGGCGGAGGGGCTGGCGGTCACCACGGGCGGCACGGACACGCATCTGATCACCGCGGATCCCGCGCCGCCGTCCGCGGGCTGATCCGCCGTACGCGGGCGGAGTCGCCGTCACGCGATCGGGCGGTCCCGTCCTGCCCGGGCGGCGCGGTCAGCGGTGCTGAGGCCGCCGCGTGTCCTGGCACACAGGCGTGCGTGCAACCATCGTCGCTACCCGGAAGTCCCTCACCATATGCGTCGCACATGGGCGCAGTCGCTAGTGTGTGGGGCTGTGATGGCCAGCGAGACCTGTGGGGAAGCCCGTGCGTGAATACCTGCTGACGCTCTGCATCACGGCCGCGGTGACGTACCTGCTGACAGGGCCGGTGCGGAAGTTCGCGATCGTGGCCGGGGCGATGCCGGAGATCCGGGCGCGGGACGTGCACCGGGAGCCCACTCCGCGGCTCGGCGGGATCGCGATGTTCTTCGGTCTGTGCGCGGGTCTGCTGGTCGCGGACCATCTCACCAATCTGAACGAGGTCTTCGAGAAGTCGAACGAGCCGCGCGCCCTGCTGTCGGGTGCCGCGCTGATCTGGCTGATCGGTGTGCTGGACGACAAGTTCGAGATCGACGCGCTGATCAAGCTCGGCGGGCAGATGATCGCCGCCGGTGTGATGGTGATGCAGGGTCTGACGATCCTGTGGCTGCCGATCCCGGGCGTCGGCAACTTCGCGCTGACGCAGTGGCAGGGGACGCTGCTGACGGTGGCGGTCGTCGTCATCACGATCAACGCGGTGAACTTCGTCGACGGTCTGGACGGCCTCGCGGCGGGCATGGTGTGCATCGCGGCGACGGCGTTCTTCCTGTACGCGTACCGGATCTGGTACTCGTACGGCATCGAGTCGGCGGCCCCGGCGACGCTGTTCTCGGCGATCCTCATCGGCATGTGCGTGGGGTTCCTGCCGCACAACATGCATCCGGCGCGGATCTTCATGGGCGACTCGGGGTCGATGCTGATCGGCCTGGTGCTGGCGGCGGCCGCGGTGTCGGTGACCGGTCAGGTCGACCCGGACGCGATGCGGCTGTTCGCGGGGTCGGAGAAGGAGGCCGTGCACCAGACGGTGCCGGTGTACATCCCGCTGCTGCTGCCGCTGACGATCATCGCGGTGCCGACGGCCGACTTCGTGCTGGCGATCGTACGGCGGACCTGGCGGGGCCAGTCGCCGTTCGCGGCGGACCGGGGGCATCTGCACCACCGGCTGCTGGAGATCGGCCACTCGCACAGCAGGGCCGTGCTGATCATGTATTTCTGGGCGGCGCTGATCGCGTTCGGGACGCTGGCCTACTCGGTGAACTCGGCGTCGATGTGGATCGTGCTGGGCGTGGTCGTGCTGAGCGCGGTCGGGCTGGTGCTGCTCCTGCTGCCGCGCTTCCGGCCGCGGGCGCCGCGCTGGGCGGAGCGGTTCGTGCCGCCCCGCTACCGGCGGCGCAAGGTGAGCGCACCGGTGGCGGAGAGCCGGGCCGCGGCCGTGGAGAAGCCCGCCGCGATGGCCGGAGCCACCGCGGCGGGGGGCGGCGGTACGAAGGCCGCGCCGGCGGGTGCCGCGCCTCGTACGGTCAACGGCGCTACCGCCCTCGGGGCCCGTTCGGGCCGCCCGGACCGGCGTACAGCGGGAACCTCGCGCTGACGGCAAGGTAAGAATCTGACTAGAGCATTGCCAACTCGTGGGGGAACGAACCGCCCCTATACCAGACAAAAGGGTGCGGATTCTGCACAGGCGTGCGCCATCACTCTCATGTGTGACAGCGAGCACACCCAACAGGTAAAGACTGCATCAAATAGTTTGTGATACCGTTCACGAGAACCCGGACAGAGCCGAGGGCCGTAGTGCGACGGTCCGGCGGCCGTGAGGGTCTGCACCACTCAGACCGGGACTACGCTCGTCCAAGACGACACCCTGCCCCCTGCGAAAAGCGGAGTTACCGCCATGCCGTCCAATGACGCCCGGAACCTTCTGCAGTGCGCCGTGCCCACGGCCGCTGCCGGTGTGGTCGCCGTAGCCGTCAGCGGTGTGGTGGCCGGTGGCAAGGGTGCGCTGGGAGCCGGCGTCGGCACACTGCTGGCCATCGCCTTCATGGGGATCGGCCTGTACGTCCTGCAGTGGACGGCAAAAACGCTCCCGCAGCTCTTCCAGGCCATGGGGCTGATGCTCTACGTGGCTCAGCTCCTGCTGCTCCTGGTCTTCGTGGCCGTCTTCAAGGACACGTCACTCTTCAACCCGAAGGCATTCGCCGTAGCGCTGGTCGTGGCGACCGTCGTGTGGATGGCCGCACAGGCCCGCGCCCACATGAAAGCCAAGATCCTCTATGTCGAGCCGGACTCCTCGAAGAGCGACAAACCCGAGAAGACAGGGCCGTCGACGTGAGGCGTAGGGCCGGGATAAAGAGCTGTGAGAACTCCTGCTATCGTCCGGTGCCAACTGCGGCATCGCGGGCGCGGGCATCCGAGCTGACGCCTGCTCGAACGCGAGGCTCGATGTCCCCCAGCCGCCCCCACATCCGTAACACCAGTCCGGTGCCGATCCGCGGCTGCGCGCCGCGCCGACACAACGAGGTTGCCGAACCTATGCGTCACGCCGAAGGAGCCCGCGGTGAGTGCTGACCCGACCCAGCTCGCCTTTGAGTGGGATTGCCGCATTCTGTCCGACAATGGCTGTGGCTTCCCGGCTCCGGGCCTGCACTCGTTCCTCTTCAAGCCGATCGCCACGGTCGGCGGGTTCGAGTTCAACAAGGTGATGCTGCTCGCCCTGATCACCACCGTCCTCGTCGTCGGCTTCTTCTGGGCCGCGTTCGGCAAGGCCAAGGTCGTGCCGGGCAAGCTCCAGATGATCGGCGAGGCCGGCTACGACTTCGTCCGCCGCGGCATCGTCTACGAGACCCTCGGCAAGCGGGAGGGCGAGAAGTACGTCCCGCTCATGGTCTCGCTGTTCTTCTTCATCTGGATCATGAACGTCTGGTCCGTGATCCCGGTGGCACAGTTCCCGGTGGCGTCGATCATCGCGTACCCGATCGTGCTCGCCGCGGTCGTCTACGTCACCTGGGTCGCGCTGACCTTCAAGAAGCACGGCTTCGTCGGCTTCTTCAAGAACGTCACGGGCTACGACAAGTCGCTCGGCGCGGTCCTGCCGCTGGTCATGGTCATCGAGTTCTTCTCGAACCTGCTGGTCCGCCCCTTCACCCACGCGGTCCGGCTCTTCGCCAACATGTTCGCCGGTCACCTCATGCTGGTCATGTTCACCGTGGCCTCCTGGTACCTGCTGAACAGCTGGATGATCCCGGCGGCCGGCGTCTCCTTCATCATGACCATGGTCATGATCCTCTTCGAGCTTTTCGTGCAGGCGGTCCAGGCGTACGTCTTCGTGCTCCTCGCCTGCTCCTACGTCCAGGGCGCTCTCGCCGAGCACCACTGAGACCACCACCCGCCCGAATCACCCCCAGTCGTCCGGTGGCCAACCCCCACCGGTCCGCAAAGAGAAGGAAGAGACAGCATGTCCGCTGTGCAGCTCGCCGCTGAGGTCTCCGGCTCCCTCGGTTCGATCGGCTACGGCCTCGCGGCCATCGGCCCCGGCGTCGGCGTCGGCATCATCTTCGGCAACGGCACGCAGGCCCTCGCCCGTCAGCCCGAGGCCGCCGGTCTGATCCGCGCCAACCAGATCCTCGGTTTCGCCTTCTGTGAGGCGCTCGCCCTCATCGGCATCGTCATGCCGTTCGTGTTCGGTGTCTAAGCCCTAGCCACCTGACACTTATCGACGAAAGGCACTGATGTGATCGCCAACCTGGTACAGCTGGCGGCCGAGGAAGAGCAGAACCCGCTCGTTCCTCCGGGCCCCGAGCTGCTCGTCGGCACCATCGCCTTCGCCATCGTGTTCTTCTTCTTCTGGAAGAAGCTGCTTCCGAACATCAACAAGGTTCTGGAGGAGCGCCGCGCGGCGATCGAAGGCGGTATCGAAGAGGCCGAGGCCATGAAGGTCGAGGCCCAGAGCGTCCTTGAGCAGTACAAGGCCCAGCTCGCCGAGGCCCGGCACGAGGCCGCGCGTCTGCGCCAGGAGGCGCAGGAGCAGGGTGCCGCGCTCATCGCCGAGATGCGGGCCGAGGGCCAGCGGCAGCGCGAGGAGATCGTCGCCGCCGGTCACGCCCAGATCGAGGCCGACCGCAAGGCCGCCGCGTCCGCGCTGCGTCAGGACGTCGGCAAGCTCGCCACCGAGCTGGCCGGCAAGCTGGTCGGTGAGTCCCTGGAGGACCACGCCCGCCAGAGCCGTGTCATCGACCGCTTCCTCGACGAGCTCGAGGAGAAGGCCGAGGCCGCGCGATGAACGGAGCGAGCCGCGAGGCCCTGGCAGCCGCCCGTGAGCGTCTCGACGCGCTGACGGACGCAACGGCCGTCGACGCGGCGAAGCTCGCAGACGAGCTGGCGGCCGTCACCGCGCTGCTCGACCGCGAGGTGTCGCTGCGTCGGGTCCTGACCGACCCGGCGCAGGCCGGCGAGGCCAAGGCCCAGCTGGTCCAGCGTCTGCTCGGTACGCAGGTCAGCGGCGAGACCGCCGACCTGGTGTCCGGGATGGTGCGCTCCCGCTGGTCGCAGACGCGCGACCTGGTGGACGCGCTGGAGGAGCTGGCGAACACCGCCGACCTCACCGCCGCCCAGAAGGCGGGCACGCTCGACGACGTCGAGGACGAGCTGTTCCGGTTCGGCCGGGTCGTCTCCTCCTCCACGGAGCTGCGTGCCGCGCTGACCGACCGCTCCGCCACCACCGCGGCCAAGAGCGAGCTGCTGCGCAGCCTGCTCGGCGGCAAGGCCAAGCCGACGACCGAGCGTCTGGTCACGCGCCTCGTGACCGCGCCGCGGGGTCGTAGCCTGGAAGCGGGACTCGAGTCCCTGTCCAAGCTGGCGGCCGAGCGCCGGGACCGCATGGTCGCCGTCGTCACGTCGGCGGTGCCGCTGAGCGACCCGCAGAAGCAGCGCCTGGGCGCCGCCCTGGCGAAGCTCTACGGCCGCCGGATGCACCTCAACCTCGACGTGGACCCCGAGGTCCTCGGCGGGATCCGGGTGCAGGTCGGGGACGAGGTCATCAACGGCTCCCTGGCGGACCGCATCGCGGACGCCGAGCGCCGGATGGCGAGCTGACCGCTTCGCACGAGGCACGGCAACTGAACACGCAGTACGTACTTACGGCCCTGGTTGGGCCGTGCAGAGGATTCCTGGGGGTCGCCCCCAGACCCCCCAAGTGAAACTTCGGGCCCAACAAGGAGAGCAGGGAACCCAGATGGCGGAGCTCACGATCCGGCCGGAGGAGATCCGGGACGCACTGGAGACCTTCGTCCAGTCGTACAAGCCGGACGCGGCCTCGCGCGAGGAGGTCGGTACGGTCACCCTTGCCGGCGACGGCATCGCGAAGGTCGAGGGTCTTCCCTCGGCCATGGCCAACGAACTGCTGAAGTTCGAGGACGGCACCCTCGGCCTCGCCCTCAACCTCGAGGAGCGCGAGATCGGTGCCATCGTCCTCGGCGAGTTCAGCGGCATCGAGGAGGGCCAGCCGGTCACCCGCACCGGTGAGGTCCTGTCCGTCGCGGTGGGCGAGGGCTACCTCGGCCGCGTCGTCGACCCGCTCGGCAACCCGATCGACGGCCTCGGCGAGATCGAGACCGACGGCCGCCGCGCCCTCGAGCTGCAGGCCCCCACGGTCATGCAGCGCAAGTCGGTGCACGAGCCGATGGAGACCGGCTACAAGGCCGTCGACGCGATGACCCCGATCGGCCGTGGTCAGCGTCAGCTGATCATCGGTGACCGCCAGACGGGCAAGACCGCCCTGGCCGTCGACACGATCATCAACCAGCGCGACAACTGGCGCTCGGGCGACCCGAACAAGCAGGTCCGCTGCATCTACGTCGCCATCGGCCAGAAGGGCTCCACCATCGCGTCGGTCCGCCGCGCGCTGGAGGAGAACGGCGCGCTGGAGTACACGACCATCGTCGCCGCCCCCGCGTCCGACCCGGCCGGCTTCAAGTACCTCGCCCCGTACACCGGCTCGGCCATCGGCCAGCACTGGATGTACCAGGGCAAGCACGTCCTCATCGTCTTCGACGACCTGTCGAAGCAGGCCGACGCCTACCGCGCCGTGTCGCTGCTGCTGCGCCGCCCGCCGGGGCGCGAGGCCTACCCGGGTGACGTCTTCTACCTGCACTCCCGTCTGCTGGAGCGCTGCGCGAAGCTCTCCGACGACATGGGTGCCGGCTCGATGACCGGTCTGCCGATCGTCGAGACCAAGGCCAACGACGTCTCGGCGTTCATCCCGACCAACGTCATCTCCATCACCGACGGCCAGTGCTTCCTGGAGTCGGACCTGTTCAACGCCGGTCAGCGTCCCGCGCTGAACGTCGGTATCTCCGTCTCCCGAGTCGGTGGTTCCGCCCAGCACAAGGCAATGAAGCAGGTCTCCGGCCGTCTCCGCGTCGACCTGGCCCAGTTCCGTGAGCTGGAGGCGTTCGCCGCCTTCGGTTCCGACCTGGACGCCGCCTCGAAGGCGCAGCTGGAGCGCGGTCAGCGCATGGTCGAGCTGCTGAAGCAGGACCAGTACCAGCCGATGTCCACCGAGGACCAGGTCGTCTCCGTGTGGGCCGGCACCACCGGCAAGATGGACGACGTCCCCGTCAACGACATCCGCCGCTTCGAGAAGGAGCTGCTGGAGTACCTGCACCGCAAGGAGCAGGGCCTCATGACCTCCATCAAGGAGGGCGGCAAGATGTCGGACGACACCCTCACCGCTGTCGCCGACGCGATCGCCGAATTCAAGAAGCAGTTCGAGACCTCGGACGGCAAGCTTCTCGGCGAGGACGCTCCGGCCGCCGCCAAGTGACGTAAGGAAGGGACCTGACTCATGGGAGCCCAGCTCCGGGTCTACAAGCGTCGCATCCGATCCGTCACCGCGACCAAGAAGATCACCAAGGCGATGGAGATGATCGCCGCCTCGCGCGTCGTCAAGGCGCAGCGCAAGGTGGCGGCGTCCACGCCGTACGCGCAGGAACTGACCCGCGCGGTCACGGCGGTCGGCACGGGCTCGAACACCAAGCACCCGCTGACCACCACGGCCGAGACGGTGACCCGGTCCGCGGTGCTGCTGCTGACCAGCGACCGCGGCCTGGCCGGTGCGTTCAACTCCAACGCCATCAAGGCGGCGGAGCAGCTCACCGAGCGGCTCGAGCGCGAGGGCAAGCAGGTCGAGACGTACATCGTCGGCCGGCGCGGTGTCGCCCACTACAACTTCCGTGAGCGCAAGATCGCGGATTCGTGGACCGGCTTCACCGACGAGCCCACGTACGCGGACGCCAAGAAGGTCGCGGCGCCGCTGATCGAAGCCATCACGAAGGACACGGCGGACGGCGGCGTGGACGAGATCCACATCGTCTACACCGAGTTCGTGTCGATGATGACCCAGACGGCACTGGACGCGCGTCTGCTGCCGCTCAGCCTCGACGAGGTCAAGGCGGAGGCCGCCCCCAAGGGCGAGATCCTCCCCCTGTACGACTTCGAGCCGTCGGCGGAGGACGTCCTGGACGCCCTTCTGCCGCGGTACGTGGAGAGCCGTGTGTACAACGCGCTGCTCCAGTCGGCCGCTTCGAAGCACGCCGCGACGCGGCGCGCGATGAAGTCGGCCACCGACAACGCCGGTGAGCTCATCGAGACGCTGTCCCGGCTTGCCAACCAGGCCCGCCAGGCCGAAATCACCCAGGAAATCAGCGAGATCGTCGGTGGCGCGAGTGCCCTCGCCGACGCGACCGCGGGGAGTGACTACTAATGACCACCACTGCTGAGACGGCCACGGCGACGGGCCGCGTCGCGCGGGTCATCGGCCCGGTCGTCGACGTGGAGTTCCCCGTCGACGCGATTCCGGAGATCTACAACGCCCTGCACGTCGAGGTCAGCGACCCGGCGAAGGCGGGCGAGAAGAAGACGCTGACCCTCGAGGTCGCGCAGCACCTGGGCGACGGCCTGGTGCGTGCGATCTCGATGCAGCCCACCGACGGCCTGGTCCGCCAGGCCCCGGTGACCGACACGGGCGCCGCGATCTCCGTGCCGGTCGGTGACTTCACCAAGGGCAAGGTGTTCAACACCATCGGTGAGGTGCTCAACGTCGACGCCGAGTACGACGGTGAGCGCTGGCCGATCCACCGCAAGGCGCCCAACTTCGACCAGCTCGAGTCCAAGACCGAGATGTTCGAGACCGGCATCAAGGTCATCGACCTGCTGACCCCGTACGTCAAGGGCGGCAAGATCGGTCTGTTCGGTGGTGCCGGCGTCGGCAAGACCGTTCTGATCCAGGAGATGATCTACCGCGTCGCCAACAACCACGACGGTGTGTCGGTGTTCGCGGGCGTCGGTGAGCGCACCCGTGAGGGCAACGACCTCATCGACGAGATGAGCGAGTCCGGCGTCATCGACAAGACCGCGCTGGTCTTCGGTCAGATGGACGAGCCGCCGGGGACCCGTCTGCGCGTCGCGCTGGCCGGCCTGACCATGGCCGAGTACTTCCGTGACGTCCAGAAGCAGGACGTGCTGTTCTTCATCGACAACATCTTCCGCTTCACGCAGGCCGGTTCCGAGGTCTCCACGCTGCTCGGCCGTATGCCGTCCGCGGTGGGTTACCAGCCGAACCTGGCCGACGAGATGGGTCTCCTCCAGGAGCGCATCACCTCGACGCGTGGTCACTCGATCACCTCGATGCAGGCGATCTACGTGCCCGCGGACGACCTGACCGACCCGGCGCCGGCCACCACCTTCGCCCACCTCGACGCGACGACGGTTCTGTCCCGTCCGATCTCCGAGAAGGGCATCTACCCGGCCGTGGACCCGCTGGACTCCACGTCCCGGATCCTGGACCCGCGTTACATCTCGCAGGACCACTACAACGCGGCCATGCGCGTGAAGAACATCCTGCAGAAGTACAAGGACCTCCAGGACATCATCGCGATCCTCGGTATCGACGAGCTGGGCGAGGAGGACAAGCTCGTCGTCCACCGTGCCCGTCGCGTGGAGCGCTTCCTGTCCCAGAACACCCACGTCGCCAAGCAGTTCACCGGCGTGGACGGTTCGGACGTTCCGCTGGACGAGTCGATCGCCGCGTTCAACGCGATCTGCGACGGTGAGTACGACCACTTCCCCGAGCAGGCGTTCTTCATGTGCGGTGGTCTCGAGGACCTGAAGAAGAACGCGAAGGAGCTGGGCGTCAGCTGACGCCGGCACCTCGTGTGACCCGTGTGACGGAGGGGGCGGGCACGTCCCGCCCCCTCAGTCGCGCCCATTAGACTTGTAACCCACACCCGGCACCCCCGCCGGGTGGTGACCCGAGGAGCCACCCTTGGCTGCTGAGCTGCACGTCGCGCTGGTCGCGGCCGACCGAGAGGTCTGGTCCGGCGAGGCCACCCTGGTCGTCGCGCGCACCACGTCCGGCGACATCGGCGTCATGCCCGGTCACCAGCCGCTGCTCGGTGTGCTGGAGTCGGGCCCGGTGACCATCCGGACCAGCGACGGCGGGACCGTCGTCGCCGCGGTGCACGGCGGTTTCATCTCGTTCGCCGACAACAAGCTGTCGCTGCTGGCCGAGGTCGCCGAGCTCTCCGACGAGATCGACGTCCAGCGCGTGGAGCGAGAGCTGGAGCGGGCGAAGGCGGAGGGTGACGCCGCCGCCGAGCGGCGCGCGGAGGTCCGCCTGCGGGCGGCGTCGCGCTGACCGGGGAGCGTCACCCCGTAAGATGACCTACTCAGCCGCGGCCGGCACCGGAGCGATCCGGAGCCGGCCGCGGCTGAGGCAGATCTGGATGTTTTTTCCGTTCCGTTACCTGCCGCGCAGGCTGGACACAGAGAGACGAGGAGGTCGGTAGTCGATGGTCCTCGCTCTGACTGTGTGCGGAATCGTCGTCGCCCTCGTGGTGCTGGGGCTGTTCGTGTTCGGTCTGCGCCGCAGACTGATCCAGCGTTCCGGCGGTACGTTCGACTGTTCCCTGCGCTGGGACGTCCCGGAGAAACCCGACCCCAGCGGCAAGGGCTGGTCGTACGGTGTCGCCCGCTACAACGGCGACCGTGTGGAGTGGTTCCGGGTGTTCTCGTACGCGCCTCGCCCGCGCCGGGTGCTGGAGCGCGCCTCGATCGAGGTGGCGGGGCGTCGGCTGCCGGAGGGCGAGGAGGAGCTGGCGCTGCTGTCCGACGCGGTGGTGCTGGTCTGTCTGCACCGGGGCGTGCGGGTGGAGCTGGCGATGAGCGAGGACGCGCTGACCGGTTTCCTGGCGTGGCTGGAGGCGGCACCGCCCGGACAGCGGGTGAACGTGGCCTGAGCCCACGGACATGACCGAGGCCCGCCTTCCTGGTTCCGTCGGAAGGCGGGCCTCAGTGTTCGCCGGTTACTGGAGACCGTTGTGGATGGCGTTCACCAGCTCGCCGTTGCTGGTGTCTCCGGAGAACTCCCAGAAGAACGCGCCGCCCAGGCCCTGGTTCTTGGCCCAGGTCATCTTGGTGGCGATGGTGGCCGGGGTGTCGTACGACCACCAGTTGGTGCCGCAGTGGGCGTACGCGGTGCCGCCGACGGTGCCGGTGGCGGGGCAGGCGCCCTTGAGGACCTTGTAGTCCTCGATGCCGGCCTCGTAGGTGCCGGGGGCGGGGCCGGTGGCGGTGCCGCCGGGCGCGGCCTGGGTGACGCCGGTCCAGCCGCGGCCGTAGAAGCCTATGCCGAGGAGCAGCTTGGCGGACGGGACACCCTTCGCCTTCAGCTTGGCGATGGCCTCGGAGGCGGTGAAGCCGGCCTTCGGGATGCCGGTGTACGGGGTCAGCGGCGAGTGGGGGGCCGTGGGGCCGGTCTTGTCCCAGGCGCCGAAGTAGTCGTACGTCATCACGTTGTACCAGTCGAGGTACTGCGCGGCGCCGCCGTAGTCGGCCGCGTCGATCTTGCCGCCGTCGCTGGCGTCGGCGGTGATGGCCGCGGTGATCAGGTAGTCCGGGCCGAACTCGGCGCGCAGTGCCTGCACCAGGTTCTTGAACGCGGCCGGGCCGGAGGTGTCACAGGTCAGACCGCAGGCGTTGGGGTACTCCCAGTCGATGTCGATGCCGTCGAAGACATCGGCCCAGCGGGGGTCCTCCACGACGTTCTTGCAGGACTTGGCGAACGCGGCGGCGTTGGCCGCGGCCTGGCCGAAGCCGCCGGAGTAGGTCCAGCCGCCGAAGGAGTACAGCACCTTGATGTGCGGGTACTTGGCCTTCAGCTGGCGCAGCTGGTTGAAGTTGCCGCGCAGCGGCTGGTCCCAGGTGTCGGCCTGGCCGCTGACGGACTGGTCGGCGGTGTACGCCTTGTCGTAGGCGGCGTAGGTGTCGTCGACGGTGCATTGACCGTTCCTGACGTTGCCGAACGCGTAGTTGATGTGGGTGATCTTGGCGGCGGAGCCGGAGGTCACCAGGTTCTTGACGTGGTAGTTGCGGCCGTAGACGCCCCACTCGGTGAAGTAGCCGAGGTTGACCTTGGAGCCGGGCTGCGGGCCGGGGTCGGTGTTGCCGCCGCCGGTGGTGCGCACGGCGACGGCGCCGCTGACCGGCCCGGTCTGGTCGGCGGTGTCGCGGGCCTGCACGGTGTACGAGTAGTCGGTGCCGGCGGTGAGGCCGGTGTCGGTGTACGTGGTGGCGGTGACGGTGGCGACCTTGGTGCCGTCGCGCAGCACGTCGTAGTTCTTGACGCCGTGGTCGTCGGTGGCGGCGGCCCAGCTGAGCTTCACCGAGGTGTCGGTGACGTCCGAGGCGGTGGGCGTGCCGGGCGCGGAGGGCGGGTTGTCGCCGGGGACGGTCGGGCCGCCGTCGCAGCTGCCGCCGTTGAGGGTGCAGTTGCTGGGGGAGCCGGGGCCGGTGCCGTTGAAGCCGAAGGACACGGACGCGCCAGGGGCGATGGTGCCGTTCCAGCCCACGTTCTTGGCGATCCAGTGGTCACCGGAGTTGGTGACGGTGGCGTCCCAGGCGGAGGTGACCTTGGTGCCGGAGGGGAAGTCCCACTCCACGGTCCAGGAGCTGATGCTGCTGGTGCCGGTGTTCTTGATGGTCCACTGGCCGCCGAAGCCGGTGCCCCAGTCGCTGGTCTTGGTGAAGGTGGCGGTGGCGGTGGTCGCGGCCTGGGCGGGGGCGGCGAGTCCGACCACGCCGGCCAGGGGGAGCAACAGGGTCGCGAATCCCGCCGCGGCCCGGTGTCTGAAGCGCATGCTGCGCCTCCCTCGTCTGTGGGGATGTCAGGGGCATGACTGAGCCTTCATGCCCACGGTGCCGCGAGAATAGAAAGGTCTGGACCATAGGTCAATAGGTCTGGACCACTTGACAGGCGGGGTCGAATCAGAGCCCCAACTCCTGCGCCAGCACCGCCGCTTGCACCCGGCTGCGCAGCCCCAGCTTCCCCAGCAGACGGCTGACGTGCGTTTTCACCGTCGCCTCCGCCATGTCGAGCCGCTCCGCGACAGCGGCGTTCGACAACCCCTCCCCGAGACACGCCAGCACCTCGCGCTCACGCCGCGTCAGCCCGTCCAGCACCGACGGATCCGCCTTCGGCTCCCGCGCAGGACGCGCCGCGAACTCCGCGATGAGCCGTCGTGTCACCGCCGGCGCCACGATGCCCTCGCCGCGCGCCACCGTCCGCACCGCCTCGACGAGATCCCGCGCCTCCGTGTTCTTCAGCAGAAACCCCGCCGCACCCGCGCGCAGCGCCCCGAACACATACTCGTCCAGGTCGAACGTGGTCAGCACCAGCACATCGGCCAGCCCCTCCGACACCACCCGCCGGGTCGCCGACACCCCGTCCAGCCGCGGCATCTGTACGTCCATCAGCACCAGGTCCGGCCGCAGCTCCCGCGCCAGCGCCACCGCCTCCTCGCCGTCGGCGGCCTCGCCCACCACCTCGATTCCCGGCGCACTGCGCAGGATCAGCACCAGTCCCGCCCGTACGGCGGACTGGTCCTCGGCGACGAGCACCCTCACGGGAGCGGTCATACGGCATCTCCTTCGGTCAGGGGCAGCTCGGCCCGTACGGTCCACCGGTCGCCGTCGGCTCCGGCGCTGAACGTGCCGCCGAGCAGCGCGGCCCGCTCCCGCATACCGACCAGCCCGGCGCCGGAGCCCGGCACGCGCGGGCCGTCCGGGCCGCCGAGAGGGCTGCTCACGGTGACCGTCAGGCAGCGCTCCCGGCGGGTCAGCGCCACCGTGACCTGTCCGGGACCGGAGTGCTTGAGAGCGTTGGTCAAGGATTCCTGCACGATCCTGTACGCCGCGAGTTCCACCGGCGCGGGCAGCGAGCCGTGGGACGCGTCGACGGTGACGTCGAGCCCGTTGGCGCGGGCACCGTCGATCAGCGTCCCGAGACCCTTCAGCGTGGGCGCGGCGGCCGGCTCGTCGTCATCGGCGCCGTCCCGCAGGATGCCGATCAGCCGCCGCATCTCGGCCAGCCCGTCCACGCTGTTCTCCCGGATGACGGCCAGCGCGTCCCGGGTGACGGCCGGGTCGTCCAGGGACAGCGCGGCCGTGGAGTGGATCGCGATCGCGGACAGATGGTTGGCGACCAGGTCGTGCAGCTCCCGCGCCACCCGCGCCCGCTCGGCGGTGACCGCCTGCGTGCGGTCCATCTCGGCGAGCAGCGCGGTCTGTTCGGCCCGCAGCAGGGCCGCCTCGGCGGCGTCGCGGTGGTTGCGCACGATCCAGCCGGTGGCGGCGGGTGCGAAGGCGACGATGCCGACGACCACACCGATCAGCAGCGCTTCCGGCACCCGCCACACCGCGAACGGCACCAGCGTCGCCAGCGCGGTCACCAGCACGGCGGCGCCCAGCACACGGCGGGCGGAGGCGGCCGGGCCGTACACCACGGACGCGTACATCACGTCCGTGTACATCACCACGGTCGCCAGGTTGCCCTGCGTGAGGGTGTCCCCGGCCAGCGCCAGCGTGCCGACCAGCAGCGCGGCGCGCGGCGAGGACCGCCGGAACAGCTCGCAGCAGGCCATCACCGCGAGCGGCAACAGGATCGGCCAGCGCCCGTCGAACAGGGAGGTCGCCGCGTCCCGGGACTGGTTGGTCAGCCCCACCCCCCACAGCGCCAGGCCGCCGAGCAGTCCGCACAGCGCGATCCACCGGTCGAACGGGTGCGGGCGGACGAGTCGCAGGGCCATGCCCCTTATCCAACACGGAGCGCGCCCGCTCTTCCTGCACCTCGCGGAGGGTCCCGGACTGCATCCTTCGATGTAGTCGCGGTTCGTCACCGCCGACGACGCGGCGGGCCGCCCGCCGGCGGGAGCCTGGAGAGGCAAGGGGAAGGAGCGAGCCGTGATCGTCGCGTTGATCGTCGCCTGCGAGGTCGGCTTCTGGGTGCTGCTGGCCCTCGGTCTCGCCGTGCGCTACCTGCTGAAGTGGCGGCGGACCAGCGTGGTCCTGCTGTTGTGCGAGCCGCTGCTGGAGCTGGTGCTCTTCGTGGTGACCGCGGTCGATCTGAAGAACGGCACAGAGCCGGGCTGGGAGCACGGCCTGGCGGCGCTCTACATCGGCTTCACCGTCGCCTACGGCCACTTCACGATCAGCAGGCTCGACGGCTGGGCCGCCCACCGGCTGTCCGGGGCGCCCAAGCCGCAGGGCCCGCCCCGCTACGGCATGGCCCGCGCCCGGTACGAGGGCGCGCTGTGGCTGCGCACGCTGCTGGCCGCGGCGGTGGCGTGCGCCCTGCTCCAGGGCGCGGTCTGGTACGTCGGCGGCGACGGGGACGTGTCGTCGCTGCGGGGCTTCCAGGCGCTGGCGGGGCGGATCGTCGCCATCCACGGGCTGATCGCGCTGACGTACCTCATCTGGCCGAGGAAGGCGCCGAAGGGCACGCCCGAGCGGTCGGCGGGGCCGGGGGAGGACCCGGCCGGGGCGTCGG